>NZ_JBITCL010000010.1:0-300498 GCF_044453165.1 Streptomyces sp. NPDC051740
GCGGTCAGCTTCGCCCGGGAGAAGGCGAGGATGAAGTGCCGCCGGTCCCAGAGCTGACGGACGTACTCCGTCAGGGACGGCCGGGCGCCGCTGACGGACAGCCCGTACTTGGCGGCGAGCCGGTCCGCCGTCAGGCCCTCGTCGGGCGGCACGGGCGCGGTGACCGCGACCGTGCCGTCGTGCGTGGTCTCACTCACTGGTGGAAAACTTTCGTCCTCGAGATGCGCGGCCCGCGGGCGGGCCTGGCATGAGCCGGAGAGCCTGGGTACGGCCCCGATGTTCCCGGATACGAGCTTGTCAGATGACGGGGGGCCGGCCCAGTCGGGTCAGCCGCCACACCGTACGCCACTTCATGGGCCGGCGGGGTCCGCAGGGGGTGGCCCAGCCCTCCCGGAAACCACCGAACCACGCCTTCAGCGCGGGGCGCGAGGGCCGGCGCAGCAGGGTGAGGAGCATCCAGACACCCAGGTAGACCGGGACCAGGGGCGCGGGGAGGTTGCGGCGGGCCAGCCAGACCCGGTTGCGGGCGACCATGCGGTGGTAGACCGCGTGCCGCGAGGGGGCGGTGGCCGGGTGGTACAGCACCATGTCGGACCGGTAGTCGATCATCCAGCCGGCGTCGAGGGCCCGCCAGGCCAGGTCGGTCTCCTCATGGGCGTAGAAGAACTCGTCCGGCAGCCCGCCGACCTCGGCGAGGACCTTGGTGCGTACGGCGTTGGCGCCGCCGAGGAAGGTGGTCACGCGGGAGGAGCGCATCGGGTCTGAGGCGCGCAGCCGGGGCACGTGGCGGCGCTGGGTGACGCCGCTCCCCGGGTCGGCGATGCGGAAGCTGATGATGCCGAGCGCCGGGTCGGCCGTGAAGGCCCGGCGGCACAGCTCGGCGGTGTCGTGGCCGGCGAGCAGGCCGTCGTCGTCGAGGAAGAGCAGGATGTCGACGTCGGTGCCGCCGGGGCCGAAGGCCTCGATGCCGACGTTGCGGCCGCCGGGGATGCCGAGGTTCTCCGGCAGTTCCACGGTGCGGACGCCCTCGGGGACCTCGGGGACGGGCGAGCCGTTGCCGACCACGACCACCTGGACCGGGTCGCCGTCCTGCTTGGCGACCGAGTCCAGCAGGGCGCGCAGCTCGTCGGGGCGGTTGCCCATGGTGATGATCACCGCGCCGACCTTCATGCCGGCGCTCACTTCAGCCTGCTGGAGGCGAGGACGGACACCAGGTGCAGCAGGGTCTGCAGCAGAGCGATGCCGGCCAGGACGGCGGTGCCCAGGCGGGTGAAGAACAGGTCGTCCCGGACGGCGTCCACGATCGCGAGGACCAGGATCAGCAGGGACGCCTCGATGCCGAGAATGAGGCGGTGGAACTTGAACGCGGCGGCGGCCCGGCGGGCCAGCGCCATGCCGGAGGAACGCATCTCGGCTGCGGCCTCCTTCACCGGCGGCAGCCCGTTCTGGTGGCGGGCGACGCCGACGAGGTCGGTCTCGGCCTTGATCAGGATCGCGCCGAGCGCGGCCAGGGTGCCGAGGAAGGCCCAGAGCCAGTCGATCCGTCCGCTGCCCCACGGGTCGGCGGCGCGCAGGCCGAGGCCGACCAGGACGGCCGCGTCGGTGAGGTAGGCGCCGACCCGGTCGAGGTAGACCCCGCCGAGCGAGTACTGCTTCCGCCAGCGTGCTATCTCGCCGTCGACGCAGTCCAGCAGCAGGTAGAGCTGGACGGCGACCACGCCGAGGACGGCCCCCGTGATCCCCGGCACCAGCAGCGCCGGGGCCGCGAGGACACCGCAGACGGTCATCAGGTACGTGAGCTGGTTGGGCGTGACCCTGGTGTTCACCAGGTAGCGGTCCACCCGCAGGGACACCTCGCGCATGTAGAGGCGCCCCATCCAGTGCTCACCGCTGCGCCGGTCCTTGACCCCCGGGGGGTGCACGACCGGACGGAGTTCAGCTACCGATGGCCTTGACATAGTCGGCGTAGACGTCCTTGATCTGTTCGGTCTTCAGGTCGAGATGTTCGAGGATGGTGAAGCGTCCGGGGCGGGTCTCCGGGGCGAACTCGACGACCCGGACGAATTCGTCCGGCGTGAATCCGATCTCCTCCGGCAGCACCGGGAGTCCGTGGCGGCGGAGCACCTCGGCCATGGCGGCCGATTCCTCGTGGGCCCCGCGCAGGTACATCGCGAAGGCGGCGCCCAGTCCGCACTGCTCGCCGTGGGCGGCGGCCCGCTTGGGGTGGAGCAGGTCGAAGGCGTGGTTGATCTCGTGGCAGGCGCCGGAGGAGGGGCGGGAGTCGCCGGAGACGGACATGGCGATGCCGGTGAGGACCAGTGCCTCGGCCAGCACCTGCAGGAAGCCGTCGTCGCCGACCCCGCCCGGGTGCCGCAGCACCGCCTCGCCGGCCTGCCGGGCCATGGCGGCGGCCAGGCCGTCGATCTTCTCCCCGTTGACGCGGTGGGCCAGTTCCCAGTCCGCGACGGCGGAGATGTTGGAGATGGCGTCGCCGATGCCGGACCGTACGAAACGGACCGGGGCCTCGCGGATGACGTTGAGGTCGATGACGACCGCGATCGGGTTCGGTACGCCGTAGGAGCCGCGGCCCGCGTCGTTGTCGAGGGTCGCGACCGGCGAGCAGAGGCCGTCGTGCGCGAGGTTGGTGGCGACGGCGACCAGGGGCAGGCCGACGCGCGCCGCCGCGAACTTGGCGCAGTCGATGATCTTCCCGCCGCCGAGGCCGACGACCGCGTCGTAGTGGCCGCCCTTTATGTCGCCCGCCAGCCGGACCGCGTCGTCGATGGTTCCGCCGCCGACCTCGTACCAGTCGGCACCGGGCAGCGAGGGCGCGATCCGCTCGCGCAGCCGGGTGCCCGAGCCGCCGCTGACGGCGATGGCGAGCCGGCCGGACTGCGAGATGCGCTCGTCGGCGAGGACACAGCCCAGGTCGTCGAGGGCACCCGGGCGGATGTCCACGACGACCGGCGAGGGGATCAGCCGGGTCAGTACTGGCACGCGATCTCCCGTCCGCGGGCGAGGTCGTCGTGGTTGTCGATCTCCACCCACTCGACGTCGCCGATCGGCGCCACGTCGATCCGGAAGCCGCGGTTCACCAGCTCCTGGTAGCCGTGCTCGTAGAACTGCTGCGGGTCGGTCTCCCACACGGTCTTCAGCGCGTCGGCCAGCTCGGCGGCGGCGTCGCCCTCGATGAGGGTGACGCCGATGTACTCGCCGGTGGCCTCGGCGGGGTCCATCAGCTTGGTGATCCTCGTCATGCCCTTGGCGGGGTCGACGACGACCTTCATCTCCTCGTCGGCGAGCTGCTTGACCGTGTCGAGGGCGAGGATGATCCGCCTGCCCTCGCCGCGGGCGGCGAGCAGGGTCTTCTCGACGGAGACCGGGTGCACGGTGTCGCCGTTGGCGAGGATCACGCCGTCCTTGAGGGCGTCACGGCCGCACCACAGGGAGTAGGCGTTGTTCCACTCCTCGGCCTTGTCGTTGTCGATGAGGGTGAGCTCGAGGCCGTACTTCGCCTCCAGGGCGGCCTTGCGCTCGTAGACGGCCTCCTTGCGGTAGCCGACGATGATCCCGACCTCGGTCAGGCCGATCTCGGCGAAGTTGCCGAGGGTGAGGTCCAGGACCGTCGGTTCGCCCTCTATGCCCGCGGGCCCCACCGGCACCAGCGCCTTGGGAAGGCTGTCGGTGTAGGGGCGCAGACGCCGTCCGGCGCCGGCCGCCAGCACGAGGCCGATCATGCGGGTTCTCCTTCATCGTGTACGGCGGGCGCCCCGGAGGACGCCCAGAAGCGGATGCTCTCGACGAGCACCACCAGGGCCACGGCCACGGCGAGGACCGTGAGCGCGACCGTGAACTGGGAGGCGGTGAGCAGTGCCGCCAGGACGGCGACCACCAGGGTTCGGCCCTCGTGCCCCCCGATCGCCCGCACCAGCCAGCGCGGGGACGCGCCCGCGTCGCCGCGGATGCGGTAGACCGTGTCGTAGTGATGGTAGGCGACCGCGGCCACCAGGCCGTAGGCCGCGGGAAGGGCTCCGTTCACGTCCGCTTTCGCCGCCAGCGCCAGGACGGTGCCGTACTCGGCGGCGCGGAAGAACGGCGGGACCAGCCAGTCGAGGGCGCCCTTGAGGGGGCGGGCCGCGGCGAGGGCGGAGGTCAGGGCGTAGCCGCAGGCGGCGACGATCGTCCAGGGGCCGCCGAAGCCGGTGAGCAGGGCCGTGGCGACGACGGCGAGGCCGCCGAGCAGGGCGACGGCGGGGGCGGTGAAGCCGGGCAGGCGCCGCGCGGGGTTCTTCAGCGGGCCGGCGAGGGCCTGGGCGAGCGGGCCGGAGTCGGCGAGGTCCGCGAGCGCCTGTGCCGCCCGGTCGGTCCGCTTCGCCTTGCGGGTCAGCGAGCGCAGGACCCGGCCCGCCGTGGTGTACGTCGCGGCGAAGGCGCAGCCGATGAGCAGGGCGTAGAAGGTGATCCGGGGGGTGGTGACGGCCGTGAGGACGGCGATCATCGCCCAGCGTTCACCGATCGGCAGGACGATCATGCGGCGCAGCCAGACCGTCCAGCCGACGCTGTCGAGCTTGTCGGAGAGGGCGGCGGTGGGGCTCGTGTTGGCGGTGGCGTCGTGGTTGGCCTCGTTGAAGGAGAAGTCCACGACGTGCCGGCAGGTCTGGAGGACCATCGCGCCGAGGGCGAGGGCCCATACGTCGTCGCCGCCGCGGGCGGCTCCGAGGGCGAGGCCCGCGTAGTAGGCGTACTCCTTGGCACGGTCGAAGGTGGCGTCGAGCCAGGCACCGAGGGTGGAGTACTGCAGGGAGTAGCGGGCGAGCTGGCCGTCGGTGCAGTCCAGTACGAAGGAGGCGAGGAGCAGCACGCCGGCGGCGACGAAGCCGGCGCGGGTGCCGGTCGCGGCGCAGCCGGCGGCTATGAGCGCGGTGATCAGGGACGCGGTGGTGACCTGGTTGGGGGTCAGTCCGCGGCGGGCGCACCAGCGGGCGATGTAGCGCGAGTACGGGCTGATGAAGTGGGTGGTGAAGAAGCCGTCGCGGGCCTTGACGGCCGACTTCAGGCGTACGGCCTCGTCGTCGACGGCGGCGACGGCCTGCCGGGCCTCGTTGCGGGTCTGGGGGTCGCCGGGGACGGTGGCGACGAGGCTGCCGAGCTCGGGGCGGTGCACGTCGGCGCCCTCGGCGTCGAGGGCGGTGACGACCCGGTCGGCGGGGCTGTCGGCCAGGACGGTGGCGCCGGCCGGCCCGGCGGCGGCCGCGGAGTCCTCGCGGGCCATCGCGCGGATCAGGGCCTGGCGGCCGGCCGGCTGGGCGGTGACGGCGCCGGGGATCGCGGAGAGCGGGAAGCGGGGATCGGTGAGGCCGAGGCGCAGCGCGTGCGCGTGGCCCACGAAGCGGGCGTCGACCACGGCGACCCGCTGTCCCGCGGGCACCCCGGCGAGCAGGGCCTTGGCCTCGGCGATGCCGGACGCGGTCCGTACGTCGAAGCCGAGGGAGCGCAGATCGCCCTCGAGTGACGAACCGGGGACCGGCTGGCCGGTGAGGATGGCGGTCGACAACCGAATCTCACTCCCTGGGTGCCGACGCGTCGACGCCGGTCATGTACACGATGAGGCGCCCGTGCGGTACCTCCGGGCGGCATGTCGGCAGAGGTTATCGGATGCCCGGAAACCCGTGTTCACCGCCTGTTCGACGGCCGGATCGGCACGGTTCGCCCGCGCCTCCGCCGCGATCATCATCGGTGATGCGGGGCCCGGCCCACAAACCGCCGTATCAGAACAGGCATTCGGTACGACTCGACACATTGGGGACCGCCGGGTCCGCTCGGCATAGGGTGGGCGACCATGACATGGCTGATCACCGGCGGGGCCGGTTACATCGGGGCACACGTGGCGCGGGCCATGACCGGTGCCGGGGAGCGGGTCGTGGCGCTGGATGACCTCTCCGCCGGGGTGCCGGCGCGGCTGTCCGCCGACGTCCCGCTGGTCAGGGGATCGTCGCTGGACGGCGAGCTGCTGAAGCGGGTGTGCGCGGAGCACGGGGTGACGGGAGTGGTGCATCTCGCCGCGCGCAAGCAGCCCGCCGAGTCCGTGGCGCACCCGACCATGTACTACCGGGAGAACCTGGGGGGCCTCGGGACGCTCCTGGACGCCGTCGCCGACGCCGGGATCGGGCGCTTCGTCTTCTCCTCGTCGGCGGCCGTGTACGGCGACCCCGGTGTGGACCTCATCACGGAGGACGCCCCCTGCGCCCCGGCCAACCCCTACGGCGAGACCAAGCTCGCCGGTGAGTGGCTGGTCCGGGCGGCGGGCCGGGCGCACGGCATCGACACGGTGTGCCTGCGCTACTTCAACGTGGCGGGGGCGGCGGTGCCGGAGCTGGCCGACACCGGTGTCTTCAACATCGTGCCGATGGTCTTCGACCGGCTCACGCGTGACGAGGCCCCGCGCATCTTCGGCGACGACTACCCGACGCCGGACGGCACGTGCGTCCGTGACTACATCCACGTGGCCGATCTGGCCCAGGCGCACCTGGCGGCGGCCCGAAGGCTGTCCGAGGGGGACCTCTCGGGGGACCTGACGGTGAACATCGGCCGCGGCGAGGGCGTCTCGGTGCGCGAGCTGATCACGGTCATCGGCGAGGTCACCGGCGACACCCGGGCCCCGCTCGTCGAGGGCCGCCGCCCCGGCGACGCGCCCCGCGCGGTGGCGTCGGCCGCCCGCGCGGCCGAGCGGCTCGGCTGGACCGCCCGGCGCTCGGTGCGGGAGATGATCGAGTCGGCGTGGCAGGGGTGGCGGCTGCACCAGGGCCGCTGAGCGCCGCGCGACTGTCGTCCACCGTCTGACCTGCGAATCGTTTGCGCAGGTCAGAGCAGATGACAACGGTGTTCAGTGCCGCGTTGCGGATACCCCCTCCCCGTAGTTCACTGTGACCCGGACGGGGTCACGGGAAGGGGCCGTTTCATGGGGGCTGGGCACGATCACGGGCATGCGCACGGCGCGCCCGCCGGCGGTACCGCGAGTGCGGCGTACCGCGGCAGGCTGCGGGTGGCGCTGGCGATCACGCTCGGTGTCATGGTGGTCCAGATCGTCGGCGGTGTGCTGGCCGACTCGCTCGCGCTGGTCACGGACGCGGCCCACATGGCGACGGACGCCCTGGGCCTGGGCATGGCGTTGCTCGCGATCCACTTCGCGAGCCACCCGCCGAGCGAGCACCGCACCTTCGGCCTCGCCCGCGCGGAGATCCTCGCCGCCCTGGCCAACTGTGTGCTGCTGCTCGGCGTCGGCGGCTATGTGCTGTTCGAGGCGATCGAGCGGTTCGTCACCCCGGCCGACACCAAGGGCGGCCTGGCGATGCTGTTCGGCGCGATCGGCCTGGTCGCGAACCTGGTGTCGCTGACCCTGCTGATGCGCGGGCAGAAGGAGAGCCTGAACGTGCGCGGCGCCTTCCTGGAGGTGGCGGCGGACGCGCTCGGCTCGGTCGCGGTGATCCTCGCCGCGCTGGTGATCCTGACCACCGGCTGGACGGTCGCCGACCCGATCGCCTCGCTGCTGATCGCGCTGATGATCGTGCCCCGCACCGTGAAGCTGCTGCGCGAGACACTCGACGTCCTGCTGGAGGCGGCGCCCAAGGGCGTGGACATGGCTCAGGTGCGGGAGCACATCCTCGCCACCGACGGCGTGGAGGACGTGCACGACCTGCACGCCTGGACGATCACCTCGGGGATGCCGGTGCTCTCCGCGCACGTCGTCGTCAGCTCCGACGTCCTGAACACCATCGGGCACGAGAAGATGCTGCACGAGCTGCAGAACTGTCTGGGCGCCCACTTCGACGTGGGGCACTGCACCTTCCAGCTGGAGCCCGGCGGGCACGCGGAGCACGAGGCGCGCCTGTGCCATTAGGACCGGTCCACGCGCGCCGCCGCGCGCCGATGCGCCGTAGTACGCGGTCTTCCGCCCCCGTGCGGGCGCCCCGGGGACATGCGGGCGCGTCCGGGAGTGCCGGGAGTGCCGGATTCGTGCGGCAGACTTGGGGCGCGAAGACCGAGTGAAGGATGGGTATGCCGATCACACCTGCCACCGCGACGAACAGCCCGTCGAACGGCGCCGCCGAGCCGATTTTGCTGGAACTGGTCGACGAGGACGGCGTGACGACCGGCACGGCGGAGAAGCTCGCCGCCCATCAGCCGCCGGGGCGGCTCCACCGGGCGTTCTCGGTGTTCCTGTTCGACGAGCGCGGGCGGCTGCTGCTGCAGCAGCGGGCGCTGGGCAAGTACCACTCCCCCGGTGTGTGGTCCAACACCTGCTGCGGTCACCCCTACCCCGGTGAGGCGCCGTTCGCGGCGGCGGCCCGGCGGACCTTCGAGGAGCTGGGCGTCTCCCCGTCGCTGCTCGCCGAGGCCGGCACCGTCCGCTACAACCACCCGGACCCGGCCTCGGGCCTGGTGGAGCAGGAGTACAACCACCTCTTCGTCGGCATGGTGCAGTCACCGCCGCAACCGGACCCGCAGGAGGTGGCGACCACGGCGTTCGTGACCCCGGCGGAGCTGGCGGAGCGGCACGCGCGGGACACCTTCTCGGCCTGGTTCCCGACCGTCCTGGACGCGGCCCGCCCGGCGGTCCGCGAACTGACGGGACCGTCCGCGGGCTGGTGACCCAGGGGGCGTCGTTCGGATCTTGCCGGGGTCGCGGGCTCTGGCACCGCTCCCCCACTCTCGGCTTCTCCCCCCACTCTCGGCTCCGCTCGAGCGGGGGGACCCCATGAGCGGGAGGGACCCCCACCGCCGCGTTGTCGTCGGTTGCCGGGGCTCCGCCCTGTCGCCCTCCTCCGCCTTGCGATGCTCCCCCACTGCCTGAAAGGCGTGGGAGGTACCCCCACCACCAGACCCCGCTCGGCTCAACTGCAGGGGCGCCGCTCGCTGGAGCCGGCCTGATCCGAACGGCACCCCCTAGGAGATCCGCGTGGGCTTGAGCGGCAGGACGGCCCAGATCACCTTGCCGCCGGTGGGGGTGTGCTCGACGTCGCACGCCCCGCCCGCCTCGCGGGTGATCTCCCGCACCAGGAGCAGTCCGCGGCCTCCGGTACGGCCGTGGTCGGTCTCCAGGGCGGTGGGCCGGTAGGGGTGGTTGTCCTCCACGGACACCCGGACCCACTCGGCGCCGACGGCGACCTCGACGGCGAGCGTCGGGGACAGCAGCGCCGCGTGCCGTACGGCGTTGGTGACCAGCTCGGAGACGATCAGCAGCAGTCCCTGCACGATGTCGTCCGCGACCGGCACTCCCTGGCGCAGCAGCAGGTCCCGCACGGCGTGGCGGGCCTGCGGGACCGAGGCGTCGACGGACGGGGCGGTGAATCGCCAGACACCTTCGTACGGCAGCGGATCGCCGCTCTCACGCTCGATTGTCACCACACGTCGAGTGTTGGGCCCGTCGGCCCCGCTCCCCGCCCCTGAACAGAAGTCAGCGGATATCGAGCGTTTCCGACCGACTGTGGATGACACGGTCGCTTGCGGGACCGTTCCGGTCCGCCCTGTGCCGGGTCGGCGAACTATTCGGGTTGTACGGGTTTGACGGCCCGGTGATCACCGCCGTGCGGCGCCTCCCCCGGCGCCCGCGCGGCCTCCCTCTCGCCTGCCAGCCGGTCGGAGACCATGCCGACGATCCGGCGTCCGCCGTAGCCGGTGGCGATCAGGCCGAGCCCGTCGAAGAGCAGGGAGAGGGAGAAGAACGTACCGATGACGTACTGGCTGCTGCTGGGCCAGGTGGCCAGCACCAGGACTCCCAGGAGCAGCCCGAAGGCGCCCTGCACCAGCGTCCAGCCGAACTGCGGCCCGCGCACCACCAGGCTGCCGACGAGGCGGAACACCCCGCCGGTGAGGAACAGCAGCGCGGCGAACATGGTGAGCGCCTCGGCCGCGGCCTCCGGTGTCTTCAGGACGACCACGCCGGCCGCGATGTTCAGGGCCGCGACGACCACGCCGAGCCAGAAGAAGTTGGTGTGCCGCGCCTGGACGGCGTGCAGCAGTCCGACCAGGCCGCCGATCAGCAGCAGCCAGCCGAACAGCACCATCGAGGTCAGGGTGGCGAGGCCGGTGTAGACCAGGCCGACCAGGCCCGCGACGACCAGGATCACGCCGAGTACGGCGAGCCAGCTGAAACCGCGGCTCAGTTTCGCGGTCTCGCCCTGGGGCTTGGTGGACTTGGCCATGACTGCCTCCTCGCTCCCGTTTCCCCTCTTCCCAGTCTCCGCCGCCCGCCCGCCGCCCGCCGGGTGGAGCCCGGTCGGCCGGGGCGCCGGCCTGGGCGGATAGCATCCGGCGCATGGAGCCCCAGCTGCTGCACGGCGTCACCGGGCACGTCGCCACGGTCGTCATCCGCCATCCGGAGAAGCGCAACGCCATGACGGCCGCGATGTGGGGTTCCCTGCCGCCGCTGCTGGAAACGCTGGCGGCCGACCCGGACGTACGGGTGCTGGTGCTCACCGGTGAGGGCGGGACGTTCTGCGCCGGCGCCGACATCTCCACGCTCCGCGGGTCGCCGCTCCGGGCGCAGCGGCTGGCCGTGGCGGCGGAGGAGGCGCTCGCCGCCTTCCCCAAGCCGACCCTGGCGGCGGTCCGGGGGCACTGCGTGGGCGGCGGGGCACAGCTCGCGGCGGCCTGCGATCTGCGGTTCGCCGAGGAGGGGGCGCGGTTCGGGGTGACCCCGGCGAAGCTCGGCATCGTCTACCCGGCCTCCGCGACCCGGCGGCTGGTCTCCCTGGTCGGTCCGGCCACCGCCAAGTACCTTTTGTTCTCGGGTGAGTTGATCGAGGCCGAGCGGGCGCTGCGCACCGGTCTGGTGGACGAGGTGCTGCCCGAGGGCCAACTGGACGAGCGGGTCGCGGAGTTCACCCGGATCCTGGCGTCCCGCTCGCGGCTGACGCAGGCCGCGGCGAAGGAGTTCGCGAACGGTCGCACCGACCGGGACGCGTACTGGAGCGAGCGGGCCGGGGAGAGCGGCGACACCGCGGAGGGCGTCGCCGCGTTCCTGGAGCGCCGGCCTCCGCGCTTCACCTGGACCGTGCCTACGTCAGGATGAAGCGGCTCTTCGACCTGAACTCCTCGACGAGGTGCGCGGGCGCCTTCCGCGGGGAGCCGGCGTCGTAGGGCGGCTGCGGGTCGTACTCGGTGAGCAGCTGGACGGCCTGGGCGTGTTCGTCGCCGGCGATCCGGCCGAGCAGGGTGAGCCCCATGTCGATGCCGGAGGAGACACCGGCCGCGGTGACGTACTTGCCGTCGGTCACCACCCGGTCCCCGGTCGGCTCGGCGCCGTACCGCTTCAGGTGGTCGAGTGCCAGCCAGTGGGAGGTGGCCCGCCGCCCCCGGAGGAGTCCGGCGGCGGCCAGCAGCAGGGAGCCGGTGCACACGGACGTCGTCCAGGTGCTGGACGCGTCGGCGGCGCGCAGCCAGTCCAGCAGGGCGGCGTTCTCCATCTGGGGTGTCTGTCCGGGGCCGCCGGGGACGACGACGATGTCCGGCCCCGGCACCTCGTCCAGGGTCCTGTCGGCGGTGATCGCGAGCGCGCCGGTGTCGGTGCGCACGGGCCCGGTCCGTTCGGCGACGAACACGGTCTCGGCGTCCGGGAGACGGCCGAGGGTCTCGTAGGGGCCCACGGCGTCGAGGGCGGTGAAGCGGTCGAAGAGGACGATGGCGATCTGCATCGGCGGCCTTTCAGGTGCGGTCGGTTGCGGGGGCGGGCCGGAAGCGGCGGCGGTACTCCGCCGGTGACGCGCCGAGGGTGCGGACGAAGGCGCGCCGCATCGCCTCGGGGGTGCCGTAGCCGCTGGCGCGGGAGATCTCCTCTACGCCGTCGGCGGTGTCCTCCAGCAGGCGGCGGGCGTGTTCGAGGCGTACGCGGTCGACGTAGCGGCCCGGTGTCATACCGGTCTCGGTGTGGAAGGCGCGGGCGAAGTGGCGCGGCGAGAGGGCGGCGCGGGTGGCGAGCGCCTCGACGGTCAGATCGGCGCCGGGGTGCTCGGTGATCCACTGCTGGACTTCCCTCAACGGCTCGCGCCGCGCGGTCTGGGCGGCGAGCTGGGCGCTGAACTGGGCCTGGTTCCCGGGCCGGCGCAGGAACACCACCAGGTGCCGGGCCACGGTGAGCGCGGCCTGGCGGCCCAGGTCCTCCTCGACCAGGGCGAGCGCGAGGTCGATGCCCGAGGTGACGCCGGCGGAGGTGGCGACCCGGCCGTCCCGGACGTAGATGGGGTCCGGGTCGACCTCGACGGCCGGATGGTTCCTGGCGAGGGTGTCGCAGTAGGCCCAGTGCGTGGTGGCGCGGCGGCCGTCCAGCAGCCCGGCCCCGGCGAGCAGGGCCGCCCCCGTGCAGACGGAGACCAGCCGCTTCGCGCGCGGCCCGTGCCACCGCAGCCAGTCGGTCAGCCGCGGGTCGGGCCGGCGGGTCCCCCGGCCGCCGGGCACCAGCAGCGTGTGCGGCTCCGGCGCGTCGGCCAGCGCCCCGTCCGGTACGACGGTCAGTCCGCTGGTCGTGCGCACGGGAGCGCCCTCCAGGGACGCGGTGCTCAGCCGGTACGTCCCCGGGGTGTGCTGCTCGGCGCCCGCGAAGACCTCCACGGGACCGGTGACATCGAGGCTCTGCACGCCGTCGAAGAGGACGACGAGAACGGTTCGCTGCGCCATGCCGTCGATTCTTGGCGGCGCCCGGCACGGCCGCAACGACGAATTCCCCACCTTTCCTGCCATGCCCGGACCGGGACCGCATGCATGTCGAAGCGTTGACGAGGTACACGCAGTCAGACCCGGCCGACGGGGCCGGGAGACGGAAGGAGAGACACGTGCTGCGTGCCATCGCGGATGTCCTGCGCCAGATCGGCGGGGCCATCGCCACCGTAGTGACCCTGCCGTTCCGGGCGCTCGCCAGGCTGTTCGGCGGGGCCTCGTCCACCGCCCGGGGCCGTCGCGCCTGACGCCACTCGTGCGTCCCCCGGGCGAGTCGCCGCCCTGATCCCCGGTTGTCGGCGCCACCTGCCACAATTGCCGCGCAACCTCAGTGGAGAAGGCGGTACGGGAACGTGACGACACCCCTGACAGGGTCCATCGAAAGCAGGATCGCCGAGGAGCTCGGCGTACGGGAGCGGCAGGTCAAGGCCGCGGTGGAACTGCTCGACGGCGGTTCGACCGTGCCCTTCATCGCCCGCTACCGCAAGGAAGCGACCGAGATGCTCGACGACGCGCAGCTGCGCACGCTCGAGGAGCGGCTGCGCTATCTGCGGGAGCTGGAGGAGCGTCGGACGGCGATCCTGGAGTCGGTGCGCGAGCAGGGCAAGCTCACCGGCGAACTCGAGGCGCGGATCCGGGGCGCGGAGACCAAGGCGCGCCTGGAGGACGTCTACCTGCCGTACAAGCCCAAGCGGCGCACCAAGGCGCAGATCGCGCGTGAGGCGGGGCTCGAACCGCTGGCGGAGGGGCTGCTCGTTGACCCGGGTGTCGAGCCCCTCGCCGCGGCCGCCGCGTTCGTGGACGCCGACAAGGGCGTCGCCGATCCTCAGGCCGCCCTGGACGGTGCGCGGGCGATCCTCGCCGAGCGGTTCTCGGAGGACGCCGACCTGATCGGCGAGCTGCGCGAGCGCATGTGGGTGCGCGGACGGCTGGCCGCGAAGGTGCGGGACGGCAAGGAGGAGGCGGGCGCGAAGTTCTCCGACTACTTCGACTTCGCCGAGCCGTTCACCGATCTGCCCTCGCACCGGATCCTGGCGATGCTGCGCGGCGAGAAGGAGGAGGTCCTCGACCTCGTCCTGGAGCCGGAGGAGCCGGTGGACGGCCCGTCGTCGTACGAGGGGATCGTCGCCGGCCGGTTCGGGATCTCCCAGCAGGGGCGTCCGGCCGACAAGTGGCTGGGCGACACGGTCCGCTGGGCCTGGCGCACGCGCATCCTGGTGCACCTCGGCATCGATCTGCGGCTGCGGCTGCGGACGGCGGCCGAGGACGAGGCGGTGCGGGTCTTCGCGGCCAATCTGCGCGACCTGCTGCTCGCCGCCCCGGCCGGTACGCGCGCGACGCTCGGCCTCGACCCCGGTTTCCGTACGGGTGTGAAGGTCGCCGTGGTGGACGCGACCGGCAAGGTCGTGGCCACGGACGTCATCCATCCGCATGTCCCGGCCAACCGGTGGGACGAGGCGATCGTGAAGCTGGCGCGGCTGGCGAAGGCGCACGCGGTCGAGCTGATCGCGATCGGCAACGGCACGGCGTCCCGCGAGACCGACAAGCTCGCCGGTGAACTCATCACCAGGCACCCCGAGTTGAAGCTGACCAAGGTGATGGTGTCCGAGGCGGGCGCCTCCGTGTACTCGGCCTCCGCCTTCGCCTCCCAGGAGCTGCCCGACATGGACGTGTCGCTGCGCGGCGCGGTGTCGATCGCGCGCCGGCTCCAGGACCCGCTGGCCGAGCTGGTGAAGATCGACCCCAAGTCGATCGGTGTCGGCCAGTACCAGCACGACCTGTCCGAGGTGAAGCTGTCGCGTTCGCTGGACGCGGTGGTGGAGGACTGTGTGAACGGCGTGGGTGTGGACGTCAACACCGCGTCGGCGCCGTTGCTCGCGCGGGTCTCCGGCATCACGTCCGGGCTCGCCGAGAACATCGTGGCGCACCGGGACGACAACGGTCCGTTCCGGTCGCGTGGTGAGCTGAAGAAGGTGGCGCGGCTCGGCCCGAAGGCGTACGAGCAGTGTGCGGGCTTCCTGCGGATCCGCGGCGGTGACGATCCGCTGGACGCGTCCAGTGTGCACCCGGAGGCGTATCCGGTGGTGCGGCGGATGGTGAAGTCCTCCGGGGCGGAGGTCGCCGCGCTGATCGGGAACACGGCGGTGCTGCGGTCACTGCGACCGGGGGACTTCGTGGACGAGAAGTTCGGTCTGCCGACCGTGGGCGACATCCTGAGGGAGCTGGAGAAGCCGGGGCGGGACCCTCGGCCGGCGTTCAAGACCGCCGTCTTCAAGGAGGGGGTGGAGAAGATCTCCGATCTGGCCTCCGGGATGGTGCTGGAGGGTGTCGTGACGAACGTGGCCGCGTTCGGGGCGTTCGTCGATGTCGGTGTGCATCAGGACGGGCTGGTGCATGTGTCGGCCATGTCGAAGACGTTCGTGAAGGATCCGCGGGATGTGGTGAAGCCGGGGGACATCGTCAAGGTGAAGGTGCTTGATGTGGACATCCCGCGGAAGCGGATCTCGCTGACGCTGCGGTTGGATGACGAGGCCGCGCCTCAGGGGGAGCAGCGGGGGCAGCGCGGGGAGCAGCGGCAAGGGGGGCGCCCCCCTAAGCAGCGGCAGCAGGGGCGGTCCGGTTCCGGGGGGAAGGGGCGGTCCGCGGCCGCGCCTGCTCCGGCCAACGGGGCGATGGCCGACGCGTTGCGGCGGGCCGGGCTGGCGTAGGCGCGGCTTGCTGGGACTGGGCGGGGGTGGGTTTCGCGGGCCGGCGCTTACCGGGTGCCGCTGCGCCCACCCGTGCCGCCCTGGGGGTACCTCCCAGGCCCTTGAGGCACTGGGGGAGGCACGACTGCCCGCAGTCAAGCGCGCTCTACGACCTTGCCGTCCGTTACCTCCAGGCGTCTGGTCACCCGGACCGCGTCGAGCATGCGGCGGTCGTGGGTGATCAGGAGGAGGGTGCCCTGGTAGGTGTTCAGGGCTGATTCGAGTTGTTCGATGGCCGGCAGGTCCAGGTGGTTGGTCGGCTCGTCGAGGATCAGGAGGTTGACGCCTCTGCCCTGGAGGAGGGCCAGGGCGGCCCTCGTGCGCTCGCCCGGTGAGAGGGTGGCCGCCGGGCGCACGACGTGGTCCGCCTTGAGGCCGAACTTGGCCAGGAGCGTGCGGATGTCGGCCGGGTCCAGGTCCGGGACCGCCGGGCGGAACGCGTCGAGCAGGGTCTCCGGGCCGTGGAACAGCGCGCGGGCCTGGTCGACCTCGCCGAGCAGGACGCCGGAGCCGAGCGCCGCGTGCCCGGCGTCGAGCGGGACGCGGCCCAGGAGGGCGCCGAGCAGGGTGGACTTGCCGGCGCCGTTCGCGCCCGTCACCGCCACCCGGTCCGCCCAGTCGATCTGCAGGGAGACCGGGCCGAGCGTGAAGTCGCCGCGTCGGACCTCGGCGTCCCGGAGGGTGGCGACGACCGCGCCCGAGCGGGGGGCCGACGCGATCTCCATGCGCAGCTCCCACTCCTTGCGCGGCTCCTCGACCACCTCCAGGCGTTCGATCATGCGCTGGGTCTGGCGCGCCTTCGCGGCCTGCTTCTCGCTGGCCTCGCTGCGGAACTTGCGGCCGATCTTGTCGTTGTCGTTGCCCGCCTTGCGGCGCGCGTTCTTCACGCCCTTGTCCATCCAGGCGCGCTGCGTCTGCGCCCGGTCCTGGAGCGCGGTCTTCTTGTCGGCGTACTCCTCGTACTCGTCGCGGGCGTGCCGGCGGGCCACGTCCCGCTCCTCCAGGTAGGCCTCGTAGCCACCGCCGTAGAGGTTGATCTGCCGCTGGGCGAGGTCGAGTTCGAGGACCTTGGTGACCGTGCGGGTGAGGAACTCACGGTCGTGGCTGACGACGACCGTGCCGGCGCGCAGGCCGGTCACGAAGCGTTCGAGGCGTTCCAGGCCGTCCAGGTCGAGGTCGTTGGTCGGCTCGTCGAGGAGGAAGACGTCGTAGCGGGAGAGGAGGAGGGAGGCGAGTCCGGCGCGGGCCGCCTGGCCTCCGGACAGCGAGGTCATCGGCTGGTCCAGGCCGACGGCCAGGCCGAGGGAGTCGGCGACCTCCTCGGCGCGCTCGTCGAGGTCGGCGCCGCCCAGGGACAGCCAGCGCTCCAGGCTGGTGGCGTAGGCGTCGTCCGCGCCCGGCGCGCCGTCGACCAGGGCCTGGGTCGCCTCGTCCATGGTCCGCTGGGCCTCGGCGACACCGGTACGGCGGGCCAGGAACGCCCGTACGCTCTCGCCGGGCCGGCGCTCCGGCTCCTGTGGGAGGTGCCCGACGGTCGCGGTGGGCGGGGAGAGGCGCAACTCGCCCTGTTCCGGTGCGGTGAGGCCGGCGAGCAGGCGCAGCAGCGTGGACTTGCCCGCGCCGTTGGCACCGACCAGACCGATCACGTCGCCGGGCGCGACGACGAGGTCGAGACCGGTGAACAGGGAGCGGTCGCCGTGCCCGGCGGCTAGGTTCTTGGCGACGAGGGTGGCAGTCATCAGACCGCCGATCCTAATGGCCGCGCGCGGCCGGCCGCGCCCCGGTTCTCACCGCGCCACCTCCGTCACCAGTACCGTCCCGCCGGTGCGCGCGACCAGGTACGCCTCGCCCTTCACCGCCCGGCCGTCCAGCGGGACGCGGTGGCGGCCGGGTTCGAGTACGCCGTCGAAGAGGTCCCGGGTGCGGGTGCGGGAGAGGCGGTCGATCCGGTACGCGGTGAGCCTGACCCGGCAGGACGAGGTGACCTCCAGCTCCGCCGCGTCGCCGGTGGCGGTGAGTTCCGTCAGGCGGCGCCGGTCCCGCGGGCCGCGCTCCAGGGCCTGTTCGGTCTGGGCGACGAGGAGCGGGACGACGGGGGCGAAGCCGTCGACGCAGGGCACGTCGACGCCGGCGCCGGCGAAGGCGCGGCGGACGGCGTCGCGTTCGCCGTCCCTCACCGACCGGCCGAAGACCACGGCGCCGTAGCCGCGCAGTTCGTCGGCGGGGACACCGTCCGCGTCGTGGGCGATGTCCGCGCCGATGCCGATGGTGCGCAGGGCCGCGGCGAGCCTGGCGAGCAGGGCGACCCTGGCGCCGATCAGCAGGACCCGGCGGCGGGCGCCGGGGACGTCGCCGTCGAGGAGGGAGGCGAGGGCCGTACGGTATTCGGTGCCCTGGAAGCGGAACGGGCCCAGGCCGTGGTAGCCGTTGAGCTCCAGGTCGGCGTGCTCGTCGGTCTGCCAGGCGAAGTCGCGCCAGATGAAGTCCTCGCCGTCCCGTTCGATGACCGCGGTCACCGCGCCGCAGGCGAGGTCCTCGCACTCGGGGCAGCCGTAGACGATGTACCGGCCGGCGGGCAGCGGTGCCCCGGTCTCCAGCAGCAGGCCCTGGACCTGGGCGGTGAAGAGGGAGGGCGGGACGTCGGAGGCGAGCGGGGAGACGGCGTCCAGGTCGGCGAGGCGGAAGAGCAGCGGGCGTCCGTCGACGACGAAGTCGACGAAGTCCCGGTGGACTTGGTAGGCACCGTCGGCGAGGAGTCCACCGGCTCTCGTCGCCGGTGCCAGGCCGAAGGTCGCGTACTCGGCAGACATGCTGTGAGTATTCCCACCGCGGGACGGACCTGAGCACGGCATGACATATTCCGCTACGGTCCATGGACGGTGTCCACGGGGGCGGACGGTTCGATGGCGTACCTCTTCCCGCAGCCGGGGCGGCTGGTGCTGGGGGGTGCGGCGGAGGAGGACGCGTGGTCCCTGGAGCCGGATCCGGGGGTGGCCGAGGCGATCGTGCGGCGGTGTGCGGTGCTGTGTCCGGCTGTCGCGGGGGCGCGTGTTCTGGAGCACCGGGTGGGGTTGCGGCCGGCTCGGGACGCGGTGCGGCTGGTGCGGGTGCCGCTGCCGGGCGGGCGGGCGCTGGTGCACAACTACGGTCACGGGGGTGCGGGGGTCACGGTGGCGTGGGGCTGTGCGGAGGAGGCGGCGGTACTCGCCGCCGTCTGAGCCGGCCGGGGGCGTGCTTGGCCGGCTCCTGGCTGCGAGGTGCCGTCGCGCCCACCCGTGCCGCCCCAGCGGCACGACTGCCCGCGGACCGGCACGGACCCGACCCGGCCGCACGACTGCCCGCGGACCGGCACGGACCCGACCCGACCGCACGACTGCCCGCGGACCAGCACGGACCCGACCCGGCCATGCGGATGCCCGCGGACCAGCACGGACCCGACCCGGCCATGCGGATGCCCGCGGGCCGGCACGGACCCGACCCGGCCGTGCGGCCGGTGTCAGTGTTTGCCGATGGGGTCGCCCTCCACGTCCGGGCCTCGGCCCGGGCCCACTCGGATCTCGAATTCGCCGTCGTATTTCCTGTGGCCCTCGATGACCGCGAGTTCCACCGCTTCCGAGCCCATCTCGCCCCGCACGATGAGCGGGTCGCGGCGCAGGTCGCGCATGAGTGCCACGCACATGAAGATCATCACGATGACGAACGGGGCCGCCGCGAGGATCGTGAGGTTCTGCAGACCGGTCAGCGCGTCGCCCTGCCCGCTGCCGACCAGCAGCATGATCGCCGCCACCGCGCCGGTGACCACGCCCCAGAAGACCACCGCCCAGCGGCTGGGTTCGAGCGCGCCCTTCTGCGAGAGGGTGCCCATCACGATGGAGGCCGCGTCGGCTCCCGAGACGAAGAAGATGGCGACGAGGGTCATCACCAGCAGGCTGGTGCCGGTGGCGACGGGGTACTCCTGGAGCACGGCGAAGAGCCGGCCCTCAGGGGTCGTCTCGTCGCCGAGCCGGTTCTGCTCCTGGAGCCTCATCGCCGAGCCGCCGAAGATCGCGAACCAGATCAGGCTGACCGTGCTGGGCACCAGGATGACTCCGCCGATGAACTGGCGGATGGTCCGGCCCCGGCTGATGCGGGCGATGAACATGCCGACGAAGGGCGTCCAGGAGATCCACCAGGCCCAGTAGAAGACGGTCCAGCTGCCCAGCCAGTCGGCGACGCCCTCGCCTCCGCTGATCTCGGTGCGGCCGGCCAGCTGGGGCAGGTCGCCGAGGTAGGCGAAGACCGAGGTCGGCAGCAGGTCCAGGATGAGGACGGTCGGGCCGGCGACGAACACGAACACGGCGAGGATCAGGGCCAGCACCATGTTGGTGTTGGACAGCCACTGGATGCCCTTCTCCACACCGGAGACCGCGGAGGCCACGAACGCCACGGTCAGCACCGCGATGATGCCGACCAGCAGCCCCGTGCTGACCTTGTCCATCCAGTCGAGCTTCTCCACACCGGAGCCGATCTGCAGCGTGCCGAGGCCGAGCGAGGCCGCGGAGCCGAAGACCGTCGCGATGATGGCGAGCACGTCGATGACCCGGCCGCCGACACCGTTGGCGTTCTTCTCACCGATGAGCGGGGTGAACACGGCGCTGATGGTCTGACGGCGGCGCCTGCGGAAGGTGCTGTAGGCGATGGCGAGGCCGACGACCGCGTAGATCGCCCACGGGTGGAGCGTCCAGTGGAAGAGGGTGGTCGCCATGGCCGTCTCCATGCGATCGCCCGAGTCGGCCGGGCTGGTGCCCGGCGGGGGTGTCGTGTAGTGCGCCAGCGGTTCGCTCACGCCCCAGAACATCAGGCCGATGCCCATGCCGGCGCTGAACATCATGGCGATCCACGACACCGTGCGGAACTCCGGTTCCTCGCCCTCGGCACCGAGGTGGATGCGGCCGTAGCGGCTGGCCGCCAGCCAGAGGGCGAAGACGACGAAGCCGGAGGCGGCCAGCATGAACGCCCAGCCGCCGTTGTGCATCAGCCCGCCGAGCATGGTGGTGGAGGCGTCCTCGAGCGAGTCCGTCCCGATGGCGCCCCACAGCACGAACGCGAGGGTGAGTACGGCCGTGACGCCGAACACCACCCGGTCGGTCCGCGGATGCTCCCGGCCCGGCAGGCCCGCTTCCGAACCCGGCAGCGGGCCCGCCGTGTCGTCCTTGTCGCTGCGCTGGTTCCGCGTCACAGGCGGCACCTTTCCTCAGAGCCGTTGGGCGGAGAACACTCCTCCCGCTACGCCCCTACCACCTTTGGCGCAAAACTCACCTCAGCGGCAGAAAGTATTCACCTCCTCCACCAGGCGATATGCGACGAGGGGGCGTTTCATCAGGCGCCGGGGACGCGGTGGGCGGTGACTTCCGGCCGATCCACCCCGTCCAGGACGGTGCCCGGGTCCGTGGTGCGCGAGCCCGCCGTGGCGCGGGCGAAGGCGGCCGTTCCGCCGACGAACGGCACCCGCGCGGAGGTACGGGCCAGGTCGAGGGTGAGCGTCGGAGTGTCGGCCGGGGGATCGATCAGGCCCCGGTCGGTGCCGGCGACGATCAGTGCCAGGCGGTGGCCCTCGGGGACGACGTGGTCGGTGGCCGCCAGGTCGAGGGTGATGGTGTACCGCTTGCCGGGGGTGAGCGGCTCGCCCCTGCCGTCGTCGGCGTGGTTGCCGAGGTCGGCCCAGCCACGGCTGACGATCGTGTGCTCGACGTCGGTGGTCGTGGCGCGGGTCTCCTGGAAGCAGGAGCTGTCGCCCTCGGTGCTCGCGCCCCAGCAGGTGCGCTCGGGGAGGGTGGTGATGCCTTCCCCGTCGGCGGCGTAGTCGCGGACGGTGTCGGGGCCGAGGTCCACGAGTACGGCGGAGAGGTGGGCCGTGGGTGCGCTGGGGGTGGCGGTGACGGTGACCCGGGAGGCGCCGGACAGGCGCAGGTCACGGGTGAGCGGGCCGGTGACGAAGCCGGCCTTGTCCGGGGCCGGGGTGTCGACGCGGGCGGCCCAGTCGGTCTCGCTCAGCCGCGGGTCGTCGGTGAAGGCCTCGGTCCCCTCGCCCCTGCGCAGGCCGAGGGTGCCGACGCCGGCCTCGGTGCCCCGGGCGGGGCGCAGGGTCGTGGTGTGCGTGCCGCGCGGCGGCCAGCTCTTCGAGGTCACCCACTGGTCGGGGCGGCGTTCGATGTCGGCCATGGGCTCGCGGTCGATGCCGTTGTCGTAGCCGAGGAGTTCGTGGTCGAACCAGCGGTGCAGGGTGTCGACCCACTCGGCGCGGCGGAAGTCGAAGGGGTCGACGTGGCCGGTCCGGGACAGCCAGATCTTGCGCTCGACGCCGTTCTTCGCGAGGGCGTCCCACCACGGGCCGACGTGCTGCATCCGTACGTTGAGGTCCTGCATGCCGTGCACCAGGAAGACGCTGGCCCTCACCTTCTTCGCGGCGCGCGTGTAGTCGCGTTCGGCCCACATGGGTGTCAGGTCGCCGGTGCGCGGGGCGCCCTCGACGAGTTCGCGCTGGACGGCGTCGCAGCCGGCGCGGGCCTCGGGGCTCTCGACGTACTGGGACAGCCAGTCGGGGCCGGAGTCGTAGAGCGGGGCACCCTGGGTGAAGTAGTAGTCGTACCAGGAGGAGATCGCGGCGATCGGGACGATGGTCTCCAGGCCCTCGACGCCGGTGGCGGCGACGCCGTTGGCGATGGTGCCGTCCCAGCTCTTGCCGATCATTCCGGTGCGGCCGTTCGTCCAGTCGGCCCCGGCCCGTTCGGTGCCGGTGCGGCTGGTGTACGCCCTGCCGCGGCCGTTCAGCCAGTCGACGACGGCCTTCGCGGACTGGATGTCGGAGCGGCCCCCGACGTCCACACAGCCGTCGGACCGGTTGGTTCCGGCCAGGTCGACGCCGACGACGGCGTAGCCGCGCGGCACGAAGTAGTTGTCGTAGAACAGCGGCATCCGCACGACGTCGCCGTTCGCGTCGTAGGTCTTCTTCTGGCTCTCGTTGCCGCGCCCGCAGCAGGAGTAGTACGGGCTGGCGTCCATGATGACGGGGACCTTCCGGCCCCGCTGCGCGGGTTCGCGGGGGCGGACGATGTCGACGGCGACCCGGTCGGTGCGGCCGTCCCGGTCCTCGTCGAGTCCGGTGTCCACCCAGACGGCCTCGCGGACGGCGTCGTCGTAGGAGTGGACGGGCAGGCTCTCGCGCGGTGGCGCGGCGTGTGCGGCCGTGGGGGTGAGGAGTGCGGCCGTCAGGGCGGCGGTGGCCGCCGTCGCAAGTGATCTCCAGGTCGTGAAGCGCGTGCGTTTCGGCATGCGCGGGACGGTACAGGGGTGAACTCGGGTGCAGAAGAGGGCGATTGACGCCTCATGAGGCCACGGGTGGCTGAAACCACGCCTGGTGGGACGCGCCGGCTCCCGAGCGGGAGCGGTGACGGGTCCGCTCAGTCGCCGTGGTCGTACACCGTCACCGGTATGCCGCGTTCCACCAGCCGCTCGGTGATCAGCGGCTCGACGCGGGACCACCTGCCGCCGGCCAGGCCGCAGCCGATGCGGGGCATGTGCACGGAGGCGTTCAGCTCCGTCGCCCTGTCGGCGAGGCGGCCGAGGGCGGTGTCGATCGCCTCGTAGCGGACGGGGACGCCCTTGCTGCCGGTCCGTGTGCCGCGCTGGCCGATCATGTTGGCCACCCAGACGTACCGGTCGACCTGGACCAGCCGGACCGCGCCCAGACCGAAGTCGTTCGCGGCGCGGTCGCGGTGCCAGGCGCGGTAGGCGGCCTCCGGTTCGGGCCAGCGGCGCGATACGGCCAGGACGAAGCCCTTCCCCCACCCGCCGATGTCGTTGCAGACATGGGCGATGACCTTGACGCCCTTCACCGACGGAGCGGTGGCGTCGCCCCGGACATATGTGATCCCCGACATGACGCCACCGTAGGCGTTGCCACTGACAGTGGCCGCGGCCCGCTACTTGGTCAGCCGCGAGAGCTCCTGGCCGGTGTTCCGCGCCACCCGGCGGCGGACGCCGTACCAGCCGGCTACCGGCATCGCGGCGATGAGCGGGACGGGCGGCGGCGTCGACCGCGCTGACGCGCCTCATGGTCGGTCGCTCGTCCGGCGGAAGGGCGGCGCCGGGGTTCGCCGGGCGGAGGGGGTCGCCTCGGGCCGAGGACGGACGGACGAGAACCGGGAGGTGTCACAGCACTGGTGGTACAGCGATACTGCTGGACATGACGACCGAGACCGAGCAGCCGCTCACGATCGACGAACTGGCGGCCCGAACCGGTGTCACCGTGCGCACGGTCCGTTTCTACGGCACCAAGGGACTGCTGCCGCCGCCGGTGATCGGTCCCCGGCGGGTCGGTCACTACGGGCGGGAGCATCTGGCCCGCCTTGAGCTCATCGAGGAGTTGCAGCACCTGGGCATGACGCTGGCGGCGATCGAGCGGTACCTGGGGCAGCTCCCGCCGGATCTGAGCGCCCGGGACCTGGCGGTCCAGCGGGCGGTGGTGGCCTCCTGGGCGCCCGAGACGGTGGAGACGGTGCCGCGCGGGGAGCTGGAGCGCCGCGCGGGGCGGGCGCTGGGCGAGGAGGACGTGGAGCGGCTGGCGGCGATGGGCGTCGTCGAGCGGGACGGCGAGGTGCTGCGGGTCGACCCCGGGCTGCTGAGCCTCGGGGTGGAGCTGCTGGACGTACCGCTGTCCCACGAGACGGTCCTCGCCGCGCGCACCGCGCTCACCGAGCACTCCCGCGCGGCCGCCCGCGAGCTGTCGCGGCTGCTGCGCGACGCGGTCGCGGAGCGGGACGCGCGGGACGTGCGGTCCCTGTCCGCCCGGATGCATCCGCTGGTGGTGCAGGCGCTGCTGACCGCCTTCCAGCGGTCGCTGCGGGAGGAGCTGCGGGAGTGGCTCGACGAAGAGGGGTGACGGGGCGGGCCCGTCACCCCCCGCGGCGGGTCAGCGGGCGTCCGTGAAGACCTCCCCCTTCTCCGCCTTCTCCACCAGCAGCGCCGGCGGGGTGAAGCGCTCGCCGTAGCGCTCGGCGAGCTCACGCGCGCGGGCCGTGAATCCGGGCAGGCCGCCCTCGTAGCCGTTGATGTACTGCAGGACGCCGCCGGTCCAGCCGGGGAAGCCGATGCCGAGGATGGAGCCGATGTTGGCGTCGGCGACGGAGGTGAGCACGCCCTCCTCCAGCAGCCGGACGGTGTCCAGTGCCTCGGCGAACAGCATGCGCTCCTGCATGTCGCGGAACGGGATCTCGTGGCCGGCCTTCGTGCTCTGCTTGCCCGGGGGGCGCCCCCCGGAACCCCCGAAATGCTCCCGCAGTCCGGGCCACAGCCGTGCCCGCCTGCCGTCCTCGCCGTACTCGTAGAAGCCGGCGCCTCCGCTGCGGCCGGGGCGCCCGAACTCGTCGACCATGCGGTCGATGACGGCCTCGGCGGGGTGTGCGGTCCAGGTGCCGCCGGCCTCCTCGACGGCCCGCTTCGTCTCGTTGCGGATCTTGCGCGGGAGGGTGAGCGTCAGCTCGTCCATGAGGGAGAGCACCTTGGCCGGGTAGCCCGCCTGCGCGGCGGCCTGCTCGACCGAGGCGGGCTCGATGCCCTCGCCGACCATGGCGACGCCCTCGTTGAGGAAGTGCCCGATGACGCGCGAGGTGAAGAAGCCGCGCGAGTCGTTGACGACGATCGGGGTCTTGTTGATCTGCCGGACCAGGTCGAAGGCGCGGGCCAGCGCCTCGTCCCCCGTGCGGTCGCCCTTGATGATCTCGACCAGCGGCATCCGGTCGACGGGCGAGAAGAAGTGCAGCCCGATGAAGTCGGCCTGGCGCTCGACGCCCTCGGCGAGGGCGGTGATGGGCAGGGTGGAGGTGTTGGAGCAGAGCAGGGCGTCGGGGGCGACGACGTCCTGGATCTCCTGGAACACCTTGTGCTTGAGGGCGGTGTCCTCGAAGACGGCCTCGATGACCGCGTCGCAGCCGGCGAGGTCGGCGGCCTCGGCTGTGGGCGTGATCCGGGCGAGCAGCGCGTCGGCCTTCTCCTGGCTGGTACGGCCCTTGGCGACGGCCTTGGCGCACAGCTTCTCGGAGTAGCCCTTGCCCTTGACGGCGGCTTCCAGGGAGACGTCCTTCAGGACGACGTCGATGCCCGCGCGGGCGCACGAGTAGGCGATGCCCGCGCCCATCATCCCGGCGCCGAGGACGGCCACCTTGGTCACCTTGCGGGGCTCGATGCCCTTGGGCCGGTTGGCGCCGGAGTTGACGGCCTGGAGGTCGAAGAAGAACGCCTGGATCATGTTCTTCGAGGTCTGTCCGGCGGCCAGCTCGACGAAGTAGCGGGCCTCGATGACCTGGGCGGTCTCGAAGTCCACCTGGGAACCCTCGACGGCGGCGGCCATGATGTTGCGCGGGGCCGGGTAGGGCGCGCCGCCCGTCTGCTTGCGCAGGTTGGCCGGGAAAGCGGGGAGGTTGGCGGCGAACTTCGGGTGGGCGGGGGTGCCGCCGGGGATGCGGTAGCCGGGCCGGTCCCAGGGCTGGGCGGACTCGGGGTTGGCGTCGATGAAGGCGCGGGCCTTGGCGAGCATGTCCTCGCGCGTGTCGGCGATCTCGTCGACCAGGCCGTTCTGCCGGGCGCGGCGCGGGTTGTACTGGGTGCCCTGGAGGAGCACCTTCAGCAGCGCGTCGGTGATGCCGAGCATGCGGACGGTGCGGACGACGCCGCCGCCTCCGGGGAGCAGGCCGAGGGTGACCTCGGGGCAGCCGATCTTGGAGCCGGGGGCGTCGAGGGCGATCCGGTGGTGGCAGGCGAGGGCGAGTTCGTAGCCGCCGCCGAGGGCGGCGCCGTTGATCGCCGCGACGACGGGCTTGCCGAGGGTCTCGATGCGGCGCAGGTGCCGCTTGATGGCCATGCCGCCGTCGAAGAGGTCCTGCGCCGTCTCGGGGGTGACCCGGATGAGGTCGCGCAGGTCGCCGCCGGCGAAGAAGGTCTTCTTGGCGGAGGTGACGATGACGCCGCGGATGGAGTCCTTCTCCGCCTCCAGGCGGTCGGTGATCACGGCGAGGGAGTCGCGGAACGCCTGGTTCATGGTGTTCGCGGACTGGTGGGGGTCGTCGAGGACGAGGGTGACGACGCCGGTGCGGTCCTGTTCCCAGCGGATGGTGGTGCTCTCGGTCATGAGGGGGTCTCCGTGAGTGAGGTGGCGGGTCGCCGGGGTTCAGAGGCGTTCGACGACGGTGGCGATGCCCATGCCGCCGCCCACGCACAGCGTGGCGAGGCCGTAGCGCTTGTCCTGGCGCTCGAGTTCGTCGACGAGGGTGCCGAGGATCATCGCGCCGGTGGCGCCGAGCGGGTGGCCCAGCGCGATGGCGCCGCCGTTGACGTTGACCTTGTCCAGGGACAGGCCCATGTCCCGCGCGAAGCGCAGGACGACCGCGGCGAACGCCTCGTTGATCTCGACGAGGTCGATGTCGTCGATGGTCAGGCCGGCCTTGGCGAGGGCCTTGCGGGTGGCGGGGGCGGGACCGGTGAGCATGATGGTGGGCTCGGACCCGGACACGGCGGCGGAGACGATCCTGGCGCGCGGGGTGAGTCCGTAGCGGTCGCCGACCTCCTTGGAGCCGATGGCGACGAGCGCGGCGCCGTCGACGATGCCGGAGGAGTTGCCCGCGTGGTGGACGTGGTCGATCTTCTCGACCCAGTGGTACTTCTGCAGGGCCACGGCGTCGAAGCCGCCCAGTTCGCCGATGTCCGCGAAGGACGGCTTCAGCCTGGCCAGCGAGTCGGCGGTGGTGCCGGGGCGCAGGTGCTCGTCGTGGTCGAGGACGGTGAGGCCGCCGCGGTCCTTGACCGGGACGACGGACCGCTCGAAGCGGTTCTCCTTCCAGGCGGTGGCCGCGCGCTCCTGCGACAGGGCGGCGTACTCGTCGACGTCGCGCCGGGAGAAGCCCTCGATGGTGGCGATCAGGTCGGCGCCGATGCCCTGCGGGACGAAGTCGGTGGCGAGGTTGGTCATCGGGTCGTTGAACCAGGCGCCCCCGTCCGAGGCCATCGGCACCCGGGACATCGACTCGACGCCGCCCGCGAGGACCAGGTCCTCCCAGCCGGAGCGGACCTTGGCGGCGGCCAGGTTGACGGCCTCCAGGCCCGAGGCACAGAAGCGGTTCTCCTGCACGCCCGCCACCGTGTCGGGCAGTCCGGCGGCGATGGCGGCGATGCGGGCGATGTCGGAGCCCTGGTCGCCGACCGGGCCGACGACGCCGAGCACGATGTCGTCGACGGCCGCCGGGTCGAGGCCGGGGAAGCGGTCGCGGACCTCGTGGATGAGGCCGACGACCAGGTCGACGGGCTTGGTGCCGTGCAGGGCTCCGCCTGCCTTGCCGCGCCCGCGCGGGGTGCGGATCGCGTCGTACACGTACGCTTCGGTGCTCACGAGGGGGCCTTTCACTGAGGGTTCGAGGGCTTCGGGGGTGAGGGCAGCAGTCGCGGCACGTCCCAGTCGCGGGCCACGTCGTCGGTGTCGGCGCCCGGCCGGGCGGGCCCGGTGCGGAGGGTGGCGGGGGTCGCGGAGAACCTCGGGGCCGGTGCGGGCTGGGTGATGCCGGCGTGGTCGGTGAAGGTGTCCCGGGCGGCGAGATGCGGGTGGTGCGGGGCCTCGCGCAGGGACAGCACGGGTGCCACGCACGCGTCGGAGCCGTCGAAACGGGCCGTCCACTCGTCGCGGGTGCGGGTCCTGAAGCGGGCGGCGACCTGCGCGCGCAGCTCCGGCCAGCGGGTGACGTCGGTGTGCGCCTCGCTCTGGCCCTCGATGCCGAGCAGGCGCAGGAACTCGGCGTAGAACCGCGGCTCCAGCGCGCCCACCGCCATGTGCTCGCCGTCGGCGGTCCCGTAGGTGCCGTAGTAGGGGCAGCCGCCGTCGAGGAGGTTGGCGCCGCGCCGGTCCTGCCAGGCGCCGGCGGCGAGCATGCCGTGGATCATCGCGGAGAGGTGGGCGGTGCCGTCCACGACGGCGGCGTCGACGACCTGTCCGGTACCGGTCGCGCGCGCGTGGTGCAGCGCGGCGAGGACGCCGACGACGAGGTAGAGGGAGCCGCCCGCGTAGTCGCCGAGCAGGTTGGCCGGGACGGCCGGAGGCCTGTCCGGGTCGCCGATCATGCCGAGGGTGCCGGTGAGGGCGATGTAGGCGATGTCGTGGCCCGCGCGGTCGGCGAGGGGGCCCTGCTGGCCCCAGCCGGTCATCCGGCCGTAGACCAGGCGCGGGTTGCGGGTGTGGCAGTCGCCGGGGCCGACACCCAGGCGCTCGGCGACTCCGGGGCGGTAGCCCTCGATGAGGACGTCGGCGCGTTCGGCGAGGTCGAGGACGCGGGCGGGGCCGTCGGGGGCCTTCAGGTCGACGATCACGGAGCGCTTGTTGCGGTTGGTCACGTCGAGGGCGGGGTCGATCCCGAGTCCGGGCCCGCCGGGGCGGTCCACGCGTACGACGTCGGCGCCCAGGTCGGCGAGGAGCATGGCGGCGAACGGGCCGGACCCGATCCCGGCCAGCTCGACCACGCGCACGCCGCCGAGCGGACCGTGTCCCGGCGTCTTCGCCTCCGTCATCGAGCCCCCATCGGCTGTGACACTACTGGTGTAACACCCATGATGTTAGGAACGTGTCCCACCCGGCACAAGACCGGGCGAGCAAGCGCTTGGCCACTGTACGGCGCGGCACCCGTCTCCCGCGCCGGTCCACGCGCTGTCGCGCCTTTTCCCGCTTCTTCAGGGCGTTCGGGGCACGGTCATCGGTTTCCTCCGGGCTCGCCGTCGGGCTCCGCACCCCTCACGCTAGCCTCGGCCACCGACAACGGCGCGGCTGCACGACCAAGGGGTGTCATGAGCAGGCTGAAAAGGACGGACCGTCCGTACGACATCGTGCTCTTCGGGGCGACCGGCTTCGTCGGAACCCTGACCGCGGAGTATCTCGCCGACCGTGCCCCCGCCGGGCTGCGCTGGGCGATCGCCGGGCGCAGCCCGGAGAAGCTGGAGCGGCTGCGGGACCGGCTGCCCGGCGGCGCGGAGGTCGGACTGCTGCGGGCGGACGTGTCCGACCCGGCCTCGCTGCGCGCCCTCGCCGAGCACGCGCGGGTGGTCGCCACGACCGTCGGCCCCTATGTGGAGTACGGCGAGGAACTCGTCGCCGCCTGCGCGGACACCGGGGCGGACTACGTGGACCTCACGGGTGAGCCGGAGTTCGTGGACCTGATGTACGTCCGGCACGACGCACGCGCGCGGGAGACCGGGGCGCGGCTGGTGCACGCCTGCGGCTTCGACTCGGTGCCGCACGACCTGGGCGCGTACTTCACCGTGCGCCAGCTCCCGGAGGGGGTGCCGCTGACCGTGGACGGCTTCGTGACCGTCGACGCGGCCTTCTCGGGCGGGACCTTCGCCTCGGCGCTGAACCAGTTCGCCCGGCACCGCGGGCTCCGCGCGGCGGCCCTGGACCGCCGGCGCCATGAACCGAGGCTGGTGGGCCGCCGGGCGTCGGCCCCGACGGGCGCGCCGCGCTACGCGCCGGAGGTCGGCGCCTGGGCCCTGCCCCTGCCGACCATCGACGCGCAGATCGTGCGCCGTTCGGCCAGGGCGCTCGACCGGTACGGTCCCGACTTCCGCTACCGGCACTACGCGGCCGTGCGGCGGCTCCCGGTGGCGGTCGGCGGGGTGGCGGCCGTGGGCGCGCTGGTGACGGCGGCCCAGTTCCCGCCGCTGCGGCGCCGGCTCTCCGACCGGCTCGGGCCCGGCGACGGGCCGGGTCCCGAGAAGCGCGCCCGGAGCTGGTTCACCGTCCGCTTCGTCGGCGAGGGCGGCGGGCGCCGGGTGTACACGGAGGTCGCGGGCGGCGACCCCGGTTACGGCGAGACGGCGAAGATGCTGGCCGAGGGGGCGCTCTGCCTGGCCTTCGACGACCTCCCGCCGACGGCCGGCCAGGTCACGACGGCGGTGGCGATGGGCGACGCGCTGATCGACCGCCTCCGCGCGGCGGGCATCCGCTTCCGCGTCGCCGCCACACGCTGAGGAGCCGGGCGACGGAGGCGTCCGGTCCGCCGCCGGACGGGCGGGAAGCCAGGCCTGCGGGGGTCGTGCGAGACCGGCCCCCACCGGTCGGCGGAGGCTTGTGAGACAGGAACCCGTGGTGGTACCGCGGAGCGGCACGGACCGGTCACCCGCCCTCGGGCAGGTGAGGGCGTCAGAGCGGCCACTCGGCCAACGTGTAGATCATTCCGGCGATCCAGCCCAGCCCGGCCGGTACGGCAAGGGCGAGTCCCACGGTCACGGCCCGCTCGACGGGCCGTCCGTCGGCGGCGACAGGCTTGGGTGCGCGGTGCGTTGTCATGCACGCCAGCCTGGCGGGGCGGGCGGGGGCCGGCATCCGTACAGGTACTCAGGACCGGTACTCAGACCGCGTGGTCACCCGGGAGCCCCTACGGAGCGGCCTCGCCAAGTGCCCGGCGGCACAGGGCGTCCGCCCTGCGGGTGGTCTCCGGGAGGCGGTAGGCGGGCGCCAGGGCGAGGGTGTGGGCGCAGGCGTTGTCCAGGCTCACGCGGTGGCCCACCGAGACGAAGACCGGCTTGACGGCGTCCCTCGTGCGCAGGGCGCGGCCCACCTCCTCGCTGCCGGCCAGCAGCGGGGACGTGCTCCCGCGCGGGGTGTCCGGTTCGTCGTGGGTGAAGGTGAAGGGGTTCTTGGCGACGCCGATCGTCGGCAGGCCGGTGAGGACGCCGAGGTGGCTGGCGAGGCCGAAGCGGCGGGGGTGGGCGAGGCCGTAGCCGTCGCAGACCACCAGGCCGGGCGGGCACGGCAGGGCGTCGAGGGCGGCCAGCACGGTGGGGATCTCGCGGAAGGCGAGCAGTCCGGGGACGTACGGGAAGGAGATCCGGCCGACGGCCGTGGACTCGGCGACCACGTCGAGGGTCGCCGCGTCGAGGACGACGGCCGCGGCGGCGACGACGTCCCGCTCGTCGTCGTACGCCACGTCGACTCCGGTGACATGGCCCGTTCCGGGCGGCGGGCCCGGTTCGTCGAGCACCACCCGCGCGCGGAGTGCGTCCTGGACCGCGCGGGCCTCTTCCTCGGTCACGGGCCAGTCGGCCGGTGTGCGTACGGTCGTCATGGTGCCCCGAGCCTACGCGGCGCGCGTGCTCCGCGCGGAGGGCGCTCCCCCTCCGCGCGGAGGCGGCTCACTTGCCGAGCGCCCGCTGGAGCTGACCCTTGTTCATGTTCGAACGGCCCTCGACGCCGCGCTTCTTGGCCTCCTCGTACAGCTGGTCGCGCGTGGGGCCCTGGGAGCCCTTGCCGGACCGCTGGCCGCCGCGCTTGCCGGACGACATGTCCTGCGTCGAGGTACGGCTGGCCGTCTTCGACTCACCGGACCGGGCGCGCTCCTTGTTCACCGTCCGGGAGGCGATCTCCTTGGCGCGTCCGGTGCTCTCGCCCCGGTCCTCGGCGCTCTCCTTGATGTGCTCGTACTGACGCTCCCGTTTGGGGCTGGAACCGCTTGGCATGTCCGCTCACTTCCTCTCGCGTACGGCGAACGGGTACCCACGTCGACGGCGATCAGGGCACCCCATGTGCTCCAGGCGGCCGTCCCGTCCCCTCTCCCCCGCCGCCCGGCAGCCGTGACCGGGCGTGAGGTCGACCGCGAGGGCGGTGGTGCGGCTGCGCGGGAGCCAGGCGGCACCGGAGCGGACGAGGGGCCTCAGGTGTTCGGCACCGGGGGAAGGCGAGGGCGAACACGTCGCGCACCGGATCGCCCCCGGGGGACCGTGGTGCCGGTGACCGTCCAGGTGCGGCCCCGGTCCGCGGAGTGCGGCACACACACGCGCGTGTGCCGCTCCTCCGGTGGCCGGACGGACGTCCCGCGATCCGGTCCGCGCGCCCGGGCCGGTGCGGCCGCCGGGCCGGTGCGGCCGCCGGGCCGGTGCGGCCGCCGGGCCGGTGCGGCCGGGGGCGCCGGGGCGGCCGGGGGCGCCGCACACGGCTGTCACGGGCGCCCGGCGACGCGTTCGTCCCGTCCGGGTCGCCGGTCGTGTGCTTCCCGGGCACCTCGTGGCGGGCGGCACGGGTGTCCCAGGGGGCGCGCGAGAAGAGCCGTGTCACTCGCGTGCATGAAGGCGGTGACAGAGGTCACTCGCTTTTCGTGTGCACGGATTGGCCGATTCCGTCGTCTCATCCAGTAGCCGTCCCGATCCGCCCCGGAAGCCTGTCCAGCCGTCATGAGGGAGCAAGGCGTTGTCCACCGTCATCGAGCAGACCGTCGAGGCCCGTCTCGTCGCCGCCGCGCCGCGGATGCCGAGCATTCCCGCCACCCTGCACTACGACCGCGACGACCCGTTCGCCGTCCGCATGACCTTCCCCGCGCCCGCCACCCTGGAGGGCGTCGAGGTCTGCTGGACCTTCGCCCGCGACCTGCTCGCCGCGGGGATGGAGGAGCCCGAGGGCGACGGCGACGTACGGGTCCGGCCGTACGGCTACGACCGCACCGTGCTGGAGTTCCACGCCCCCGAGGGCACCGCCGTCGTGCACGTCCGCTCGGGCGAACTGCGCCAGTTCCTGGAGGCCACCGACGAGCTGGTGCCGACGGGCCTGGAGCACCTCCGGCTCGACCTGGACCACGATCTCGCGGAGCTGATGCGTGACGCGTGACGTGTTCGGCTGACGCCCGCCGCTCATCAGGGAGTTGGGCGTGCCGTACGCCGGCCCGCCGGCCTGTGTGTCGTACGTCCCCGTGTCGAGCAGCTCCCGCGCGGCACGGCGGACCAGGGCGTGCGCGGCCTGGGCGATGCCGGAGCCGGCGCTCACGCGGGCGACGCCCGGGGCGGCCGGCTCGCCGGCCGACGGGGCACCGGGACCGGCCATCACGTTCGGCGGCGCGCCGGTCCCGTCGGCGAGCTCCTTCACGGTCCCCGGGTCGACGGCCCCGGGGACGAAGATCCCGTCGGCGTCCGCGGCAAGCTCCTGGGTGTCGTCCACTCCCCCGGCGCCGCGCGGGAAGGTGCCGGCGCCCGCGTCCTCCGCCCGCCGGGCGCCGGCGAGGTCCCGGGCGTTGGGCAGGATCAGCGGGCTCCCCGGGACGTGCAGGGAACGGAAGGCGGGGGCGCGGTCGTGCGGAAGGGTGGTGGAGTCCGCCGTACCGGCCGCTCGACCAGCGGCCCGGCCGTCCCGGCCGGCAGGAATCCGACGTGAACCTACGGCCGGGGGGCTTCAGCCGCCCGTGGGGAGGGGCGATGCCTTCGCGGTGGCGCTCAGGGTGTTCCGGAGTTCCCGGACGACCATGGCCTGCGCGGGGGTCGCCGCGCGGGCGGAGAGCTGCTCGACGCGGTGTTCCCGGTCGGCGTGGCCGCCGGCCGGGAGGAGGGTGGTCAGGCCCGCCGCAGCGCCCAGGGCGACGGCCGTCGCGTCCGGCTCGGGAACGTCCTCGGGCGGTGTCGGTCCGTCCAGGATCTGCCGCGCCCGCCGCCGCAGGGCCCGTACCCGGCCCGCGTCGGCCAGGACGTGCTCCACCGACGGGAACACCCCGAGGACCCGGTGCTTCTCGGCGCGCAGCACCCCCTCGGCCACCAGTTGCTCCCGGACCGCGTCCAGGGTGTACCGGGCGCGCAGCGTCACCCAGGTGCGCCAGCGGTGCGGGCAGGACTCGCTGACCAGCTCCAGCAGTCCGTCGAGGACCGCGTCCCCGGTCCGGGAGTCCAGGTCGAGCGGTGTGACGATGCCGTCGTCGTCGACCAGCAGACCGCGCCGGGCCAGCTCGGCGAGGGCTCCCGCCCGCACCAGAGGGGGCAGCCGGGCCGGGTCGGTGTCCCAGGCCAGCAGGCAGAGGCGGGCCGGCAGGGAGAGCGGGCCGTCGGTCACGGGGCCTCCTCGGGGGCGGTGACGTCGTGCTCCGAAAAGCCGTTGACAGCCGTTTCGGGCACTCCTACGGTGTACAGCGGTTCTGTTGCCGTCGAATGGAGAAGGACGTTGCTCGTCTGAGGTTCTGAGACACCGCGTCACACCACACGTGTGTGTACGTCGCGTGCGACCTCGGCGTTCGAGCCGTCCTTGCGGTCCTTGCGGAACAGGGCTTTTCTCATGCCCAGGCCTTCCCTCCCGGCTGCCGGTCCTCGTCCCGCGGTGTCTCGATACGCGTTTGCCCCTGATCGCCCCGAGCAACCGCGGAGGCCCGCGTGACACCATCCATCACCTGTACGTCCCTCGCCTTCACCTGGCCCGACGGCACCACCGTCTTCGAGGGCCTCGACGTCGCCTTCGGCCCCGGCCGCACCGGCCTCGTCGGTGTCAACGGGTCGGGGAAATCGACCCTGTTGAAGCTGATCGCCGGTGAGCTCGCACCGGCCGACGGCGCCGTCCGGGTCGCCGGCGAGGTGGGGTACCTGCCGCAGAACGTGACGCTCGACACCGCGCTGCGGGTCGACGAGGTCCTCGGCATCGCCGGGCCGCGGGCCGCGCTGCACGCCATCGAGGCGGGCGACGTGGCCGAGGAGCACTTCGAGACCGTCGGCGACGACTGGGACGTCGAGGAGCGCGCCCTGGCCACGCTCGGCGAACTCGGCCTCGGGCACATCGGTCTCGACCGCACCGTCGGTGAGGTGTCCGGCGGCGAGTCGGTGCTGCTGCGGCTGGCCGCGCTGCTGCTGGGCCGCCCGGACGTGCTGCTGCTCGACGAGCCCACCAACAACCTCGACCTGTACGCCCGCAGGCGGCTGTACGCGGCCGTCGCGGACTGGCCGGGCGTCATGGTCGTGGTCAGCCACGACCGTGAACTGCTGGAACTGGTGGACCAGATCGCGGACCTGCGCGCCGGGGAGGTCACCTGGTACGGCGGCAACTTCTCGGCGTACGAGGAGGCCCTGGCCGTCGAACAGGAGGCCGCCGAGCGGATGGTGCGCGTCGCCGAGGCGGACTTCCGCAAGCAGAAGCGCGAACTGGTCGACGCCCAGGTCAAGTTGGCCCGCCGCAAGCGGTACGGGCAGAAGATGTTCGAGCAGAAGCGCGAGCCGAAGATCGTCATGGGGGCGCGCAAGCGCGCGGCGCAGGTGTCCGCGGGCAAGCACCGCATCATGCACGAGGAGAAGCTCTCCGAGGCCAGGGAACGCCTCGACGACGCGGTGGAGGCCGTACGGGACGACGACGAGATCCGCGTCGACCTGCCGTACACGGCCGTACCGCCGGGCCGTGACGTCCTCGCCCTCATGGACCTGGAACTGGCGTACGGCGCCCGGGTGAACGGCGGCTTCGATCTGCGGGGCCCGGAGCGGGTGGCGCTGATCGGGCGCAACGGCGCGGGCAAGACGACGCTGCTGCGCACGGTCGCCGGGGAGCTGGAGCCGGTCTCCGGGGAGGCGCGGGCCCATGTGCCCCTGCGGTTCCTGCCGCAGCGGCTCGACGTCCTCGACGCGGAGCTGACCGTCGCCGAGAACGTGGCCCGGTTCGCGCCGGGCGCCACCAACAACCGGGTGCGGGCCCGGCTCGCCCGCTTCCTGTTCCGGGGTGCCCGCGCCGACCAGAAGGCGGCGACGCTCTCCGGCGGCGAGCGCTTCCGGGCGGCGCTGGCCGCGCTGATGCTGGCGGAGCCCGCGCCGCAGCTGCTGATGCTGGACGAGCCGACCAACAACCTCGACATGGCGAGCGTCCGGCAGCTCACCACGGCACTGGAGTCGTACGAGGGAGCCCTGATCGTGGCCAGTCACGATCTGCCGTTCCTGGAGTCGATCGGCATCACCCGGTGGCTGCTGATGGAGGAGGGGGAGCTGAAGGAGGTGTCGCCGGAAACCGTCGAGCGTTCCGCGTAGCGTCCGCGGCGGTCCGGGCCCGCGGCCGGTCACCGGTGGTTCACCTCATCGCCGCCGGGGGGTGGCCCGGGCCGGACCGGCCCCGCATGATGGCTGGGCCGACGCCGGGAGAACCGGCCGCTCCACGGACTCCCCCGGTACGGCCGAGCCCTGCCCCGTCCGATCCGGAGTCCCCTCGTGCCCAGCAAGAAGGCCCTCGTCCGCCGTCCCGCTCCCCGTCTGGCCGAGGGGCTGGTGACGCACGTCGAGCGGGAAGGCGTCGACGTCGGCCGCGCGGTGGAGCAGTGGGAGGCGTACACGGAGACGCTGCGTACCCACGGCTGGGAGACGACAGAGGTCGATCCGGCCGACGACTGCCCGGACTCCGTGTTCGTGGAGGACACGGTGGTGATGTACCGGAACGTGGCGCTGATCGCCCGCTCCGGTGCCGAGTCCCGCCGCGCGGAGACCCTCGGCGTCGAGGAGGCCGTGGCGTCGCTCGGCTGCTCGGTGAACTGGGTCTGGGAACCGGGCACGCTGGACGGCGGCGATGTGCTGAAGGTCGGCGACACGGTGTACGTGGGGCGGGGCGGGCGGACCAACGCGGCCGGGGTGCGGCAGGTGCGGGCCGCGTTCGAGCCGCTGGGGGCACGGGTGGTCACCGTGCCGGTCGCCAAGGTGCTGCACCTGAAGTCGGCGGTCACGGCGCTGCCGGACGGGACGGTCGTCGGGCACGTCCCGAACATGGACGCGCCGTCGCTGTTCCCGCGCTTCCTGCCGGTGCCGGAGGCGGCCGGGGCACATGTGGTGCTGCTCGGCGGGGACAGGCTGCTGATGGCGTCGAGCGCGCCGAAGACCGCCGAGCTGTTCGCGGACCTCGGCTACGAGCCCGTCCCGGTGGACATCGGCGAGTTCGAGAAGCTCGAGGGCTGCGTGACCTGCCTCTCGGTGCGACTGCGGGAGCTGTACGTCTGAGGGGCGGCACCGTCACCCACACGGCGCAGCGACCTGCGGCTCCGCGCCGGACGACGCTCCATGGGGACCCCGCTGATCAGGGCCCTTTACGGTGCCCTTAACCTACGGCTACGTAACCTACGGCTTCGTAGCCTACGATTCCGTAGGTTCCCGGCACCGCTCGCCGGCACCACCCGTATGTCACCGTCCCCTGGAGTCACCCGTGTCGCTCGCTTCTCCCCACCTCGGCAGCCCTTCGGTCTGGACCGACGCCCGGCTGTTGCACGCACTGGAGGAAGTGGTCGAGAAGGAGCTCAACCGGCATCTGAAGGTCACCAAGGACTGGATGCCGCACGAGTACGTTCCGTGGAGCGACGGCCGCAACTTCCCCGGCTTCTTCGAGGACGGCGAGGCCTGGGACAAGGAGCAGTCGAAGGTCACCGAGGTCGGCCGGATCGCGCTGGTGGTGAACCTGCTGACCGAGGACAACCTCCCCAGCTACCACCACGAGATCGCCACGCTGTTCGGCCGGGACGGTGCCTGGGGCACCTGGGTGCACCGCTGGACCGCCGAGGAGGGTCGGCACGGCATCGTGATGCGGGACTACCTGCTCGCCTCGCGGGCGGTGGACCCGGACAAGCTGGAGCAGTTCCGCATGGCGCACATGAGCGAGGGCTTCGAGTCGGACAACCGGCACTCGATGCTCCACTCGGTCGCCTATGTCGCGTTCCAGGAACTGGCCACCCGCGTCTCGCACCGCAACACCGGCCACCAGTCCGGTGACCCGGTCTGCGACCGCATGCTGGCGCGCATCGCGACCGACGAGAACCTGCACATGGTGTTCTACCGCAACCTGCTCAAGGCGGCCTTCGAGCTCGCGCCCGACCTGACCATGCAGGCGGTCCGCGACGTCGTCGTGAACTTCCGGATGCCCGGCCACGGCATCCCCGGCTTCGAGCGGGCCGCGGCGCAGATGGCGATCGGCGAGGTCTACAACCTGCGCATCCACCACGACGACGTGCTCCAGCCGGTGCTGCGCTTCCTGAAGATCATGGAGGTCGACGGGCTGGGCCCCGAGGGCCTCAAGGCGCAGGAGGAACTGGGCCTGTTCATGGGCGGCCTGGACGGGGAGGCCGCGAAGTTCGACGAGAAGCTGGCGGCCCGCAAGGCCCGTATGGCGGCCCGCGCCTGACGGACTGAGGCGGGCGGCGGAGGCGGAGGCCTACCGGCCCGTACGGCGCAGTTCCAGGCGTTCCTTCTCGGACATGCCGCCCCAGACGCCGAAGCGCATGTCGTGGGAGAGGGCGTACTCCAGGCACGTCGCGCGGATCGGGCAGAGGCCGCAGATCCGCTTGGCCTCGCGGACCGAACTGCCCGGCTCGGGGAAGAAGAAGTCTCCCCCGGTCTGCGCGCACAGCGCCTCCTCCTGCCAGGTGAGGTCGGGCGACGGGATCGTTTCGGTGTGCATGACCGGAAGCGTGCCGTGCGGCGAAAAACGTTCGATCAACGCGGGATCAACGGAGGGCCTTTCGGGTCCTCCGTCGGCCGCACGATGATGACGCCGGGGCACCCGGCGCGCACGGCGGCGCGCCGGGTGTGTCAGGTCTCGCGCGGATCGCCCTTGAGGACGGCGAACCGTGCGCCGTACGGGTCCTCCAGGCGGGCCAGCCGGCCGACGCCGGCGAGGGAGGTGGCGGGCAGCCGTACCCTGCCGCCCAGCTCGACGGCCCTGGCGACGACGGCGTCCGGGTCGTCCACCCCGAAGTAGGGCAGCCAGTGGGGCCGGCCGGGCTCCGCCCCGGCGAGGTCGTCGGCCGACGGGACCAGTCCGCCGAACATGCCGTCCTCGCCCGTCCCCGCGGGATTGACGGAGGTGTAGACGCCGCCGGGGAAGGTCACCGCCGAGGTCTCCCAGCCGAGGACGGAGTGGTAGAACGCGGCGGCGCGGGCGATGTCCGGGGTGTACAGCTCGACCCAGCACAGGGTGCCGACCTCGCCGGCCGCCTCGATGCCCTTGCGCAGCGCCGGTTCCCAGACGCCGAAGGGGACGCCGGCCTGGTCGGCGAGGACCGCCGTGCGGCCCTGTCGCATCACGTCCGTCGGTGGTACGGGCACGCTGCCCCTGGCCTGCCGGCCGGTCTTCGCCGTGGCGTCCGCGTCGGGGCTCTGGAAGTAGACGGTCCAGGCGGGCGGCCCCTGGCCGGGTGTGGACCGCATGCCGCCGGCGACGATGCGGTCGGCGAGCCGGAAGAACCCGTAGCCTCCGGCGTCGGGGCCGGCGGAGGCGAACTCCCAGCCGAAGAGGCCGCCGTAGAAGCGGGCGGCGCCCTCCATGTCGGGCGTGCCGACGTCGATCCAGTTGGGGGCGCCGTCGACGAAGTGGGTGGTGAGCATGGTGCCTCCCTTGGCGAGGTGCCCTCGCCTGCTTTGTCGAGTCTTCCACCATCCACTCACCACCACCGCCGGAGCACCCCGGACGGACGTGGGTTCTGCTCGCCCCCGCCGCCCCTTCCCGTCCCCGTCCCCGTCCCCGTCCCCGTCCCCGTCCCCGTCCCCCGGGGGCGCTGCCCCCGGACCGCTGCTCCTCAAACGCCGGAGAGGCTGATATTCAGTCCCTCCGGCGTTTGAGGAGCGGGGTCTGGGGCGGAGCCCCGGGTTCGGGACGGGAAGGGGCGGCGGGGGCGCGTCGTGTCGGGCCCGCAGAACCCCCGCCGGGTCACGCGGACGCGCGTCGGATCAACGTCGTCGGGAGGATCAGGCTGTCGGAGCCGGCGCCCGCGGCCTCCGACGGCGTGCCGGTGCCGTCGAGGTCGCGCAGGAGGAGGCGGGCCATCATGCGGCCCATTTCCTCTATGTCCTGGCGGACCGTTGTCAAAGGGGGGTCCGTCTGTTCCGCGATCGGCAGCATGTCGTCGAAGCCGACGACCGCCACGTCGTCCGGCACCCGCCGCCCGTGCTCGCGCAGCACGCGCAGGGCGCCCGCCGCCATGAGGTCGTTGCCGGCGAACACCGCGTCCAGACCCGGGCAGCGGTCGAGGAGCTCCCGCATCGCCCGCTCGCCGCTCGCGGGGGTGAAGTCGCCCTCCACGACCAGCCGGGGATCGGCGTCGGCCATGACGTCCCGGAAGCCGTCGAGCCGGTCCACCGCCGCGGTCTGGTCCAGGGCGCCGGTGATGTGGGCGATACGGCTGCGGCCGAGGCCGAGCAGATGCCGTACGGCGTCGCGGGCGCCGCCCCGGTTGTCGCTGTCGACGTAGACGACACCGCCCTGGCCGCCGCTGAAGTCGGGCCGGCCGCCGTACACGGTCGGCAGGCCGGCCTGCCGGATCAGTTCGGGCAGGGGGTCGTCGATATGGAGGGAGAACACGAGGGCGCCGTCCACATGGCCGCCGGCCACATAGCGGCCGACGCGGACATGGTCGTCGCGGTCCTCGGTGAGCAGCAGGACGAGCTGGTTGTCGTGGGCCGTCAGCTCCTTGCTGATGCCGCGCAGTTGCCGGGCGAAGAAGGGGTCGGCGAAGACCCGGGTCTCCGGTTCGGCCACGATGACGGCGATGGCGTCGTGCCGCTTCGTCACCAGGCTGCGGGCCGCCTGGTTCGGCACGTACCCGAGTTCCTCCACCGCCCGCCTCACCCGCTCGGCCAGGCGCTCCCGCACCCCGTGGGAGCCGTTGACCACGCGGGAGACCGTGGCCCGGGAGACCCCGGCCCGCGCGGCCACGGCCTCCAGCGTGGGGCGTGGCGCTGTGTCGGTCACTTCGGGGCTCCTCACCTGCGGCTGCGGGAAAGGATAGCCCCGGCCCGGTCACGGGCGAGAGCGCTCTCGGATCACGTCCGGCGCCGTCAGTGCCCGTGCGTCGGCTCCTCCTCGGCGGCGGGCTCGTGAACGTGCTCGTGCGCGTCCGGGTCGTATCCCGGGATGGTGCCGTCCGGCTTCTTCACCAGGAACAGGCCGACCATGCCCATGTCGGAGTGGCTCTGGACGTGGCAGTGGTACATCCAGGCGCCCGCTCCGACCCCCTCCCCCGCGATGATCTGGAAACCGAAGGAGTCGGCCGGACCGCAGATCTTGTTGTCGATGACCTGGCTCGGGTCGTCGGGGCCGGTGAGCATGCCGGTGCGGTTGTCGGCCCAGCGGTGACCGTGCATGTGGAAGGTGTGGTAGTACTCGCCGTGCGTGATCATGACGATCTCGACGCGGTCGCCCACCGTGGCCTCGAAGTTCGGGCCGGTGTGGGCCGGCTTGTTGTTGATCGACATGTCGTTGAAGACGATGGTGTGGGTCGCGTCGGGCAGGACGTCGCCCTTGCGGCGCACGATCACCGGCCCGTACAGCCCGTTGCGGATGCCGCCGGTGCCGTGCACGGTGCCGACGACGTGGTCGTGGTAGTGCCAGTAGCCCGCGCTGCCCGCCCGCCAGGTGCCGTCCGAGCGGCGGCCGGGCTTGTGGGTGCGCCAGGTGTAGGTGCGGGTGCCGCCGGGTTCGACGTCGCTCTTGTTCTGCTTGGTGCCGTCGCTGGAGATCTCGTAGTCCAGGCCGTGGACGTGCAGGCTCACGGGCACGTCCATGGTGTTCTCGAACTCGACGTGCAGCGTGTCGCCCTCGTTGAGCTCGATCAGCGGGCCGGGGATGGACGCCTTGCCCTTCTCGAAGCCGTAGCCCATCCGTCCGCCGTCCAGCCGCTCGGCGTACAGCTTGACGCGCCGCACCTCGCCCCCGGCGGGCGCGGTCTTCGCCGGTGTGGCCGCGCTCACGGCCTCGGGCGCGACGGACAACGATGTCGCGACGGCGGCGCCGCCCAGCAGTACCCGTCGGTTGAAACCGCGTCTGTCCATGCCGAACTCCCCACGTGGCTGTCATGAACCTGTGAAACCGTAGCGGCCACTCCGGGGTTTATCCACACTCAGGACAAAGTTCGTTTCATCTCTGCGATAGGTATTGGCGTCTGGCGCAAAGAGGTCTAGCTTCCTTGACGCTGTTGCTGCGACCGAGGAGGGGTGGGTGGCCACGTGCGGTCCACATCGCATCAAGAACCCATGCGCTTACGAGGGTTGAGCACGTCGAGCGCCACGAGCACACGAAGGACGAGAACGGGACGACGGGTCTGGGCGGCCACCGTGACCGCCGGGGTCGTCGCCGCCGGACTGCTGTCGGGTCCCCCCGCCAGCGCGCGCCCGGCCCCGGATCCGTCCCTGACAACGATGTCCATCAAGTCGCCCCCGGGCGGCGCGAACGTACGCGTGCTGCTGTTCCACGGCTCCGCGGCCGCCGGCGACGAGTCGCCGCTCGTGAACGCCGGGATCGCGGCGATCGAGAAGATCGGGCTGTCCGGCCCGGCTGACCAGCGGTTCAAGGTCACCGCCACGGACGACGCGTCGGTCTTCACCAACGACAAGAAGCTGGGCCGGTTCAACGCCGTCGTGTTCCTGACCGGCGGCGGGGACGTCCTCGACCCGGACCAGGAGGCGGGCCTGGAGGCGTACATGGAGGCCGGCGGTGGTTTCGTCGGTCTGCACGACGCGGCCCGCGCGGAGCCGTACTCGGACTGGTTCACCGGTCTGATCGGCGCCCGTCCGGCCGCGTCCAGTCCGGACACGGTGCAGCGGGCGACCGTCGAGGTCGGCGACCGGACGCACCCGGCGACCAAGAGCCTGCCGCAGCAGTGGAAGCGGCCCGACAAGTGGCTGAACTGGGTGGAGAACCCCTCCGGCGACGTGCACACGGTCGCCAGGGTGCGCGAGTCGACGTACGCGCCCGGTGCGAGCGCCAACGGCTGGGACCACCCGGTCAGTTGGTGCCGTGACTACGACGGCGGCCGGTCCTTCTACACCGGTATGGGCGGCACGGTGTCGTCGTACGACGAGACCGACTTCCGCGACCATCTGCGCGGCGCCCTGCTGTGGACCACCCGCCTGGTACAGGCCGACTGCAAGGCGACGATCACCGGCAACTACAAGGCGGAGCGGTTGACCCGGCCCAACCAGCCGGGGCAGAACGACCAGATCGGTGAGCCGCACGGCCTGGTCGCCGCCCCCGACGGCCGTGTCCTCTACATCGGGCGCGGAGGTGCCGACTCCTCCCAGCCCGTGGTCACCGACTGGAACGACCCCGACATCGGCAAGGGCAGGGGCGAGATCCACGTCTACGACCCGGAGACCGGGAAGGTCACCCTCGCGGGGGCACTCACCGTCTTCGGCAACAAGGGCGGCGGCGACGAGCTGCGGAAGGTCGAGGAGGGACTGCTCGGCATCGAGCTGGACCCGCGGTTCGAGGAGAACGGGTGGGTGTATCTGCACTACACCCCGCACTCCGGGATCAACCGGGACACGCACATGGCCGAGCGGCGGGTCTCCCGCTTCACGCTCGACCCGGCGACCAACAAGCTGGACCTGGCAGGCGAGAAGGTGCTGCTGAAGTGGCCGGTGCAGATCCACAGCTGCTGCCACGCGGGCGGCGGGATGGCCTGGGACTCCAAGGGCAACCTGTACATCGCCACCGGTGACAACAACTCCAGTGGCTTCAGCGGCGGTTACTCGGGCAACAACCCGGAGCCCAACTTCAAGGGCGTGTCCTTCGCCGACGCGCGCCGCACCGCCGGCAACACCAACAACCTCAACGGCAAGATCCTGCGCATCCACCCGGAGCCGGACGGCACGTACACGCTGCCCGAGGGCAACCTGTTCACCGGGAAGGAGACCGCCGAGGGCGGTGGCAAGACGCGCGGCGAGATCTACGTGATGGGCGTCCGCAACCCGGCGCGCATCTCCGTCGACCGGAAGACCGACACCCTGTACGCGGGCTGGGTCGGCCCGGACGCCGGCTCCCCCTCGCCGGCCTGGGGTCCGGCGAAGTACGACACGTTCGCCGTGATCACCGAGGCGTCCAACCGGGGCTGGCCGTACTGCATGGGCAACAAGCAGCCCTACCGGGACCGCAACCTGCCCGATCCGTCGAAGCCCCTGGGCTGGTACGACTGCGACGCCCCGAAGAACGAGTCGCCGAACAACGACGGCCTGGTCAACCTGCCGCCGGTGACCGGCAACAACATCTGGTACTCGCCGCAGGGCGGCGGCCCGGACTACCCGCGCGACGAGAACGGCATCCCGTCGTACGAGCAGGACGAGGCCACGTACAGGCTGCCCTGGCTGAAGGGCGGCGGGCAGGCCGCGATGAACGGCCCGGTCTACCGCTACGACGCCGACAGCGCCAGTGAGGTCAAGTGGCCGGCGTACTGGGACGGCAAGTGGTTCGTCGGTGACTTCTACGACGCCGACCAGCCGCGCAACGCGGTGCTGATGGACCCGAAGACGCAAGGAGACGGCGGACTTCCGGTGCACTCGGAGTCCCTGAAGAAGATCGTGCCGGTCGGCAACGACGGCATCAAGAACCTGATGGGCTGGAAGTTCGGCCCGGACGGCTCGCTGTACGTCCTCGACTACGGGCGCGGCTTCTTCACCTCCGACTCCAAGTCCGCGCTGTGGCGGGTCACCTACACGGGCGGCGGGCCGACCCCGGCCGCCGGTCAGCTGGCGAGGGGAACCGAGTGAGACCAGTGATACGGCAACGGAGAATGTGGGCCGGCCTGCTGGCCGCCCTGCTCATGGTGCTCGGCCTGCAGACGGCGTCCGCGGCCGGCGGGACCGGGTCCACCGACGCCGAAGCGGCGGAGCAGGTGCTCACCTGGACCGCCGGTGACGGCATCACCGAGTACACGTCCGCGCCGACGACCGCGGTGGCCGGTCCGGCGACCATCGTTTTCGAGAACAGCGCGGCGACCGGCAACACCACCGGGATGCCGCACACGCTGACGTTCGTGACCTCCGACCCGGAGTTCAACGACGACGTCCAGCTGAACATCATGGCCAATCCGAACGACGCCCAGGGCGGCAGGTACACCGCGGAGGTCACGCTCACCCCAGGCCGCTACTTCTACCACTGCACCATCCCCGGCCACGGCGAGATGCAGGGCATCCTGACGGTGACCGAGGGCGGCGGCGGTGAGGACACCACGGCGCCCGAGGCCACGGCGAAGGTGACCGGCTCGCAGAACGCCGACGGCGAGTACGTCGGTTCGGCGAGCGTGACCGTCGAGGCCACCGACGCGGACTCCGGCGTGGAGCGGATCGAGTACGCGGTCGGGGCCGACGGCGCCTGGCAGCCGTACACCGCCCCGGTCGTGGTCGACCAGGTCGGTACGCACACCGTGCGCTACCGCGCCCTGGACAAGGCGGGCAACGTGTCGGCGGAGCAGAGCGTCGGGTTCACCGTCGTCGCCCCGCAGTCGGACGACACCACCCCGCCGGAGACCTCGGCGACGGTGGCCGGTGAGAAGAACGACGACGGTGACTACATCGACATGGCGACGGTCACCGTCACCGCATCGGACACCGGCACTGGCGTCAACACCATCGAGTACGCGATCGGCGCCGACGGCGCCTGGCAGGCGTACACCGGTCCGGTGATGGTGCACGAGGTGGGCACGCACACCGTGCGCTACCGCGCCACCGACAGGGCGGGCAACGCGGCGGCGGTCAAGAGCGTGGAGTTCACGGTCGTCGCCGCTCCCCCGCAGGACACCACCCCGCCGGCGACCGGTGTGACCGTGGCGGGCACCAGGAACTCCGACGGCGCCTACGTCGGTGACGCCACCGTGACCGTCAGCGCCGACGACGGGCACGGCGGTTCCGGCGTCGCCGGCATCGAGTACTCGCTCGACGGCGGCCCCTACCTGGCGTACACCGAGCCCGTGGTCGTCGACCGGGCGGGCCGGCACACGGTCGCGTACCGGGCGAGCGACAACGCCGGCAACACCTCCGAGCCGCTCACGGTGAGCTTCACGGTCGTGGCGGACGGCGGGGTGCCCGCGCCCAACTGCCCCGAGTACGACGAGCGGTTGACGGTGATCGTCGGCACGGTCGACTCGGGTGTGCCGAACCGGGTCACCAACAACCGGTGCCGGATCGGCGAGCTGATCGAGGACGAGAAGGAGTGGACCTCGCAGGCGCTGTTCCTGAAGCACGTGAAGAGCGTGCTGGACGGGCTCGAGAAGGAAGGGGTCATCGACCAGCGGGAGTACCGGGCGGTCAACAAGGCGGCCCGGCAGTCCGGCATCGGCAGGCCCGGCCAGACCGAGGGCTACCGCAAGATCCTGGACGGCAGCGAGGAGTCGTTCGCCAAGTGGGAGCAGGTGGGCGGCGGTTCGTTCGGGCTGAACCCGGACGGCTCGATCACCTCGGGCACCACCCGGGGCGGGCTCGGCATGCTGTGGTTCCCCGAGCGCAAGTACGGCGACTTCTCGCTGAAGCTCCAGTGGCGTGACGACGCCCCGGGCACCGGCAACGCCAACTCCGGTGTGTTCGTGCGGTTCCCGCAGGTCCACGACCACCCGGAGGAGACGCGGCCGGAGTGGGTCGCCATCAAGTACGGGCACGAGGTACAGGTGTTCGACTCGCCCACCGGCGACATGTACAAGACGGGTTCGGTCTACGGCTTCGACCGGGTCGGCCTGGCCGGCGCGGGCGTGACGCAGAAGGGCGCCTGGAACGACTACGAGATCCGGGTGGTGGACCAGCACTACTCCGTCTACCGCAACGGTGTGCTGATCAACGAGTTCGACAACACCGGCGGCCAGGAGTTCACCCCGCCGCGCTCGGACGACCCGGGCACGGACGGGCGGCGGTTCGCCTCCGGTTACATCGGACTGCAGGTGCACGGCACGACGGACGTCGTCTCCTACCGGGACGTCCGGATCAGGGAGCTGTAGTCACGGCGGGACGGGAGGCCGGGGTTCCCGGCCTCCCGTCCCGTCACGGCAAGCCGTGGGTCAGGGCTGCATCAGCACCTTGACCGCGCCGTCGCGCTTTTCCTGGAACATCGCGTAGGCGTCCGGGCCCTCGGCGAGCGGCACGCGGTGGGTGGCGAAGTCGTCGACGCCGAGCGGGTCCTCGTCGGTGAGGTAGGGGATGATCTCGTCGCTCCAGTGGCGTACGTTCGCCTGGCCCATGCGCATCTGGATCTGCTTGTCGAACAGGGTGAGCATGGGCATCGGGTCGGCCATGCCGCCGTAGACGCCGCTGATCGAGATGGTGCCGCCGCGCCGCACCAGTTCGATCGCGGTGTGCAGGGCGGCGAGCCGGTCGACGCTGAAGCGTTCCGCCATCGGGCCGCTGAGTTTGCGGGGCAGCAGCGCCGAGGCGTTCTGCACCATGCGGGCCGCCGCGCTGCCGTGCGCCTCGGTGCCGACGGCGTCGATCACGGCGTCGGGGCCACGGCCGTCGGTCCGGTCGCGGATCGCGGTGACGAGTTCCTTCTCGTCGTCGAAGGAGCGCAGGTCGAAGGTCTCCACGCCCCGCTCCTTCGCCCGGTTCAGCCGCTCCGGGACCAGGTCCACGCCGAACACCCGCCCGGCGCCCTTGACCTGGGCGACCCGGCAGGCCATGTCGCCGATGGGGCCGAGTCCGAGCACGGCGACGCTGCCGCCCTGCGGGACACCGGCGTACTCGACCGCCTGCCAGGCGGTGGGCAGGACGTCGGAGAGGTAGACGAACCGGTCGTCGGACGGCCCCTCGGGGACCTTGATCGGGCCGTACTGGGCCTGCGGGACCCGCAGGTACTCGGCCTGGGCGCCCGGTACCGCGCCGTACAGCCGGGTGTAGCCGAAGAGCGCCGCGCCCATCCCCTCGGCACTGACCTGGGTGGTCTCGCACTGGGTGGGCAGTCCGGTGAGGCACATCCAGCAGTTGCCGCAGGCGATCTGGAACGGCACCACGACCCGGTCGCCGACCTGGAGGTCGGGCACCGCCGCGCCGACCTCCTCGACGATGCCCATCGGCTCGTGGCCGAGGATGTCGCCCGGGGTCATGAACGGGGTGAGGACCTCGTACAGATGCAGATCCGATCCGCACAGTCCGGTGGAGGTGATGCGGATGACCGCGTCCGTCGGCTCCTCGATCCGGGGATCGGGCACGTTCTCCACCCTCACGTCCCGCTTTCCCTGCCAAGTCAGTGCCTTCATCGCCGCCCGCTCCCTCCGTGGTGGCCGGTGTGTCGCTCGTGCGGTGGGCGTCCGGGTACCCGAGCGGCCGTGTGCCGAACCGCCGGTCGCCGAGCCGATCGGCGGAGGCCACCGCGCGGGACCGCCCCTGAGCGGCTGTGGCCGGTGACGACAGGAAAAGCGCACAATCAAGACAACGGATGACATGAGGCGGGCGCGGTGGCGACGGTGGGCACGGAGCGACGAGGGGCGGGCCGACGGCGCGGCACGGGAGCGAGGGCGCTGGTCGCCGCCTTGCTGGCGGCCGGGTTGGCAGCGGGCTGTACGACATCGGACGGATCGCGCGACGACGGGCGGGGTTCACCGACACGGCCCGGCGGGCAGGCCGGCCCGCCGGTACTCGCCGTGAAGATCGACAACGCTCCCGCAGCCCGGCCTCAGACCGGCGTGGACGCCGCCGACGTGGTGTACGCCGAACAGGTCGAGGGCGGGTCCAGCAGGCTGATCGCCGTGTACGCCACCGAGCTGCCGGAGTCCGTCGGTCCGGTGCGCAGCGCCCGGGAGTCGGATCTGGAGCTGCTGCGCCAGTTCGACCGGCCGGTGCTGGCCTACTCCGGGGCGCAGAGCAGGCTGACGCCACTGATCGAGCAGGCACCGCTGCAGGCGGTGACGCCCGAGTCGGAGCCCGGGGCCTACACCCGGGACGCCGGCCGGTCCGCTCCCCACAACCTGTATCTGCGACCGGAGCGGCTCATGGACGTCCCGCCCGGCGAGGCCGCCCTGACCACCGGTTTCCGCTTCGGCCGGCCACCGGCGGACGGCGAGCCCCGGAACGAACTCACGGTGCGCTACCCGGCCGCCCGCTTCACCTTCACCTGGTCCGGTGCCCGAGACCGCTGGCTGGTCTCGATGGACGGCGCCCCGGCACTCACCCCGGGGGGCGAGCGGCTGGCGCCCGCGACGGTCGTGGTGCAGTACGTGACCGTGCGCGGCTCCGGGTTCCGGGACTTCCTCGGCAACAACACCCCGTACACCGAGACGGTGGGCTCCGGGGAGGCCACCGTGCTGCGCGGCGGACGCGCCTACGAGGCGAACTGGGAGCGGCCCGCCGCCGAGGGCGGCACCTCGTTCAGCACCGGCTCCGGCGAAGCGATGAACTTCGCGCGCGGCCAGGTGTGGGTGGTGTACGCGAAGACGCCCTGAGCCTCAGCGCGGCGCGGTCAGGGTGGGGGCCGGGTCGCGCAGTCCTTCGGCCGCGTCGGCCACCCGCCGGATCAGGTCGATGAAGAGCGCCTGCTCGCCGGCGTCGAGCGGGGCCAGGAAGACCTGGTTCATCCGCGCGGTGCGCACCGTCAGCTTGCGGTGGGTGCGCACGCCGTCGTCGGTGAGGCGCAGCAGGAAGCGGCGGCCGTCCTGCGGATCACGGACCTTGTCCAGCAGCCCGCGCCGGATGAGCCGGCCGATCACCTCGGCGATGGTGGACCGGTCAAGACCGACCCGCTCCCCCACGGTGCGCTGGTCCAGGCCCGGCTCGGCGACGAGCGCGTTGAGGACCGCGAACTGCGGCGAGGTGATCTCCTCGGAGACCATCGTGTTCCACAGCAGGTGGTGCGCCTGCTGGAGCCGCCGGGCGAGGTGCCCGGGATGGGTGGTGAGGTCCACGGCGGCCATGTGCGCTCCCCCGGTCGTTTCATCGGTGCACTGATTTTCAGTGGGCATCAGAAGAGTACTGGACAGAGGAGCCACCTCGTGTAAATACTCAGTGCGCTGACTAAATGGTCTCGGGTCGCCTGGAAGGGATGAGGTTCCTCGGATGGACAAGGTGGTCGCCTCGGCTGCGGAGGCGGTGGCTGACGTGCCGGACGGCGCGTCACTGGCGGTGGGCGGCTTCGGCCTCAGCGGTGTGCCGAACGTGCTGGTCCAGGCGCTGTACGAGCGGGGCGTCGACGGCCTGTCGGTCGTCTCGAACAACTGCGGGGCGATGGAGTCCGGGCTCGCGGTGCTGCTGGCGGCGGGCCGGATCGCCCGGGTGACCGGTTCCTACATCGGCGCGAACAAGGAGTTCGCCCGGCAGTACCTGTCCGGTGAGCTGGAGGTGGAGCTGATCCCGCAGGGCACGCTCGCGGAGCGGCTGCGCGCCGGAGGCGCCGGCATCCCGGCGTTCTACACCCCGGCCGGGGTGGGCACGCAGGTCGCCGAGGGCGGACTGCCCTGGCGCTACGACGGCTCCGGCGGGGTGGCTCTCGCCTCGCCCGCGAAGGAGGTCCGGGAGTTCGACGGCACCCAGTACGTGCTGGAACGCGGCATCCGCACCGACTTCGCACTGGTGCGGGCGGCGAAGGGCGACCGGCACGGGAACCTCGTGTTCAACAAGTCGGCCCGCAACTTCAACCCCCTGGCCGCGATGGCCGGCCGGGTGACGGTCGCGGAGGTGGAGGAGCTGGTCGAGCCCGGCGTCCTCGACCCGGACGCGGTGCACCTGCCGGGCGTCTTCGTGCAGCGGGTGGTCGCCCTCACGCCCGAGCAGGCGGCGGACAAGAAGATCGAGCGGCGGACGGTGAGCGGCTGATGGCCTGGACACGGGAAGAGATGGCCGCGCGGGCGGCCCGGGAGCTGAGCGACGGCCAGTACGTCAATCTCGGCATCGGCCTGCCCACGCTCATCCCCAATCACCTCCCGCCGGGTGTCGAGGTGGTGCTGGAGAGCGAGAACGGCATCCTGGGCACCGGCCCCTACCCCGCCGAGGACGCCGTCGACCCTGACCTGATCAACGCCGGGAAGGAGACCGTCACGGTCCTTCCGGGCGCCTCCTTCTTCGACTCGGCGCTGTCGTTCTCGATGATCCGCGGCGGGCACATCGACGTCGCCGTCCTCGGCGCGATGCAGGTGTCCGGGCGCGGCGACCTGGCCAACTGGGCGATACCCGGCAAGCTCGTCACCGGTATCGGCGGCGCGATGGACCTGGTCCACGGCGCCCGCACGGTGATCGTGGTGATGACCCACACCGCGAAGGACGGCTCGCCGAAGATCGTGACGGAGTGCGCGCTGCCGCTGACCGGCAAGGAGTGCGTGGACCGGATCATCACCGACCTCGGCGTCCTCGACGTCACCGACGACGGACTCGTCCTCGTCGAAACCGCTCCCGGCGTGACCGTCGAGGAGATCACCGCCAAGACCGGAGCCGAACTCACCCTCGGGGAGGGCCTGTCGTGACCGACACACTCACTCAAGCCGACATCGACGCCGAGATCGCGGCCGAGCACGCCGCGTACGGGAAGCGGGTCGCCGACGGGGCCCCCGTCGAGCACCACCCGCGCCGCGGCTACGCGCCGTACCGCTCCTCGGTGCTGCGCCACCCGAAGCGGCCCCCGGTCGCCATCGACGTCACCAAGGACCCCGAGCTGGTGGAGCTGTCCTCCCCCGCGTTCGGGGAGCGGGACATCACCGAGATCGACAACGACCTCACCCGGCAGCACACCGGCGAGCCCGTCGGCGAGCGCATCACCGTCTCCGGCCGGCTGCTGGACCGCGACGGACGGCCGGTCCGCGGCCAGCTCGTGGAGATCTGGCAGGCCAACTCGGCCGGCCGGTACGCCCACCAGCGCGAGCAGCACGACGCGCCGCTGGACCCGAACTTCACCGGCGTGGGCCGCACCCTCAGCGACGACGAGGGCCGCTACCACTTCACCACCATCCAGCCGGGCCCCTACCCCTGGCGCCAGCACCTCAACGCCTGGCGGCCCGCCCACATCCACTTCTCCGTCTTCGGCACGTCGTTCACCCAGCGGCTGGTGACGCAGATGTACTTCCCCAGCGATCCACTCTTCCCGTACGACCCGATCATCCAGTCGGTGACCGACGACGCCGCACGGCAGCGGCTGATCGCGACGTACGACCACAGCCTGTCGGTGCCGGAGTTCTCGATGGGCTACCACTGGGACATCGTGCTCGACGGACCGCGGGCCACCTGGATGGAAGAGGGGCGCTGACCCACCATGACGAAGATCGACACCACGCGTCCGGAGACCGTGCTGCCCACCCCGTCCCACACGGTCGGCCCCTTCTACGGCCACGCCCTGCCCTTCCCCGGCGGCGAGGACATCGCACCGCTCGGGCACCCCGACACCGTCACCGTGCACGGGTACGTGTACGACGGCAACGGCGACCCGCTGCCGGACGCGCTGCTGGAGCTGTGGGGGCCGGACCCCGACGGGAACGCGCCGACGGCGGACGGTTCGATGCGGCGGGACCCGGCGAGCGGCGGCTTCCTGGGACGCAACGGCGTGGAGTTCACCGGCTTCGGGCGGATCCAGACCGACGCGAACGGCCACTGGTACGCCCGTACCCTGCGCCCCGGAGCGCGCGGGGGGAACGCGCCGTACCTCAGTGTGTGCGTGTTCGCGCGGGGTCTGCTGGTGCACCTGTTCACCCGGATCTACCTGCCGGGCGACGAGGCGGCACTGGCGGCGGACCCGCTGCTGTCCCGGCTCGACACCGCGCGCCGCGACACGCTGGTCGCGGGCGAGGAGGGCGCCGGCACGTACCGTTTCGACATCCGCCTTCAGGGCGAGGGCGAGACGGTCTTCCTGGAGTTCCAGTGACATCAGCCGATTCCGACACCGGTCTGCTCGCCCCCGGGTGGGCCGGTTCCCCGGCCGCCGCCGAGACGGCGGACGCGGCGTTCCTGCGGGCGCTGCTCGACGCGGAGGCCGCACTGACCCGCGCCCAGGCCACGCTGGGGCTCGCCCCGGCCCGGGCGGCGACGGCGGTGACGGAGGCGGCCGGGACCGGCCGGTTCGACGTCGCGTCCCTCGCCGGGCGGGCGCGGGCCGGCGGGAACCCGGTGATCCCGCTGGTCGCGGAGCTGACCCGGACGGTGGGCGGGGAGTACGGCCCGTACGTGCACCGGGGGGCGACCAGCCAGGACATCATGGACACGGCGATGATGCTGGTCACCCACCGCGCCCTGGGCCCGGTCCTCGCCGACCTCGACCGCTGCGGGCGGGCCCTGGCCCGCCTGGCCGCCGGGCACCGCGACACCCCGATGCCGGGCCGCACCCTCACCCAGCACGCCGTACCGACGACGTTCGGGCTGAAGGCGGCCGGATGGCGGTCGCTGGTGCTGGACGCCCGGGACCGGGTGACGGCGGTACGCGGCTCGCTGCCCGCGCAGCTCGGCGGTGCGGCCGGGACACTGGCGGCCTTCTCCGCGTACGGCGCCGAGGACCCGACCGCGCTGCCGGGTGCGTACGCCCGTGAACTGGGCCTCGCGGAACCGCCGTTGCCCTGGCACACGCTCCGCACACCGGTCGCCGACCTCGCCGGCGCTCTCGCCTTCGCCGCCGGTGCCCTGGGCAAGCTCGCGGCGGACGTCCTCGTCCTCTCCCGTACCGAGATCGCGGAGCTCGGCGAGGGCAGCGGTGGCGGCTCGTCCGCCATGCCGCACAAGGCGAACCCGGTCCGCTCGACGCTGATCGCGGCGGCGGCCCGGCGGGCGCCGCAGCTCGCGGCCACGCTGTACGGCTCACTGGTCGCCGAGGACGAACGGCCGGCCGGGGCCTGGCACGCCGAGTGGGAACCGCTCAGGGACCTGCTCCGCCTGGTGGGCGGCGCCGCCCGCGACGCGGCCGAACTGACCGAAGGCCTGCGGGTGCACCCGGACACGATGCGCGAACACCTCGGCCTCACCCACGGGTTGATCGTCTCCGAGCGGCTCTCCGCCGAACTGGCGCCGGTCCTCGGCCGCGCCCGCGCGAAGGAGCTGCTGACGGAACTGGCCCGGCGGGCGTACGAGGAGGGCCGTGACCTCGGCGAGCTGCTTGCCATCGAACCCGAGTTGAAGGGGGTCGACCTCACCGAGGCGACCGACCCCGCCCGTTACACCGGCTCCGCGGGAGCCCTCACCGACCGTGCCCTGGAGCGACGTTGACCGACCGACTTCTCAACCACGCGGAAGAGGGCCCCGCTTCCGCTCCCCCACTGCTGCTCGGACCCTCACTCGGCACGTCGTACGCCCTGTGGGACAAGGTGGCGCCCGAACTGTCGGCCGCGCACCGGGTGGTCCGCTGGGACCTGCCGGGGCACGGCGGCTCGGCGGCGGGGCTGATCGGTCCCGGAGCGACGGTCGGCGATCTCGCCGATCTGGTACTCGCGCTCGCCGACGCGCTCGGCATCGAGCGGTTCGCGTACGCGGGCGTCTCGCTGGGCGGTGCGGTGGGGCTGCATCTGGCCGTGCACCGTCCGGACCGGCTGTCGTCGCTGGCCGTGATCTGTTCCTCGGCGCACTTCAACGGCGCCAAGCCGTGGGAGGAGCGGGCGGCGCGGGTGCGGGGCGGGGGGCTCGCCGAACTCGCGGAGGGCGCGGACGCCCGCTGGTTCACGTCCGGGTTCACCGTGCCGGGGCTGGTCCGGGACCACCGGGAGGCCGACCCGGAGGCGTACGCCGCCTGCTGTGACGCGCTGGCCGCGTTCGACCTGCGGGACCGGCTGGCGGAGGTGTCCGTGCCGACGCTGCTGGTGGCCGGCCGGGAGGACCCGGCGACGCCGCCCGAGCATCTGCGGGAGATCGCGGACGCGGTGCCGGACGCCACGCTGGTGGAGCTTCCCGGTGCCTCGCACCTGGCGCCGGCACAGCGCCCGGAGGCGGTGCTGACCGCGTTGCGGGCGCACTTCGACGGGGCCGCCCGGCGCGGTGTGGAGGTGCGCCGGGAGGTGCTGGGCGACGCGCACGTGGACCGGGCGCAGGCCCGGCAGACGCCGTTCACGGCACGCTTCCAGGACTTCATCTCGCGCTACGCCTGGGGCGAGATCTGGACCGACCCGACCCTCACCCGCCGCGAACGCAGCATGATCACGCTCACGGCGCTGGTCGCGCACGGCCACTACGACGAGCTCGCCATGCATGTCCGCGCGGCGCGCCGCAACGGGCTCACCCCCGAGGAGATCGGGGCGGTACTGCTCCAGACGGCCGTGTACTGCGGGGTCCCGGCGGCGAACTCGGCGTTCGCGACGGCCCAGCGGGTGCTGGCGGAGGAGGAGTGACCGGGGAGGTCCTCTAGCGCGGTCCCACGCCCGTCCCGAGCTCCTGTCCGGCCCGCTCCACCAGGCCGTCCGCGCCGCAGGAGCGGGCCAGGGCGAGGCCGCGTTCGAGGTCGGGGACGGAACGGGCGAGGATGCCGTACTCGACGCGGGCCGCGGCGTGTTCGTACTGGCAGGGGGAGGACTCCAGGTAGGTGACCGCCTGGGCGGCGAGGCGGACCGCGCGCTGGCCGGTCTCCAGGGCGGCGGCGACGCGCAGGGCCTCCCCTATGGCGGTGTCCGTGCCGAGGCGTTCGGCCCGCCGGCGGACGTCGACGGCCAGCCGGGCGGCGCGGGCCGGGTCCTCGCCGGCGAGGGCGCGGGCGAGGTCGGCGGCCGCGAAGACGTGCACGGGGTTGTGGTGACCGCGGGTGGCGGCCGCCTTCTCGGCCGCCTCGAGTTCGTTGATGCCGTCCTTGGTACGGCCGACGGCCAGCAGCAGCCGGCCGCGTACGGAACGCGGGTCGGGCAGCACGATGGTGGACGGGTAGGGCGGCGCGAAGCCGTGCCGTTCGGCCACCTCCCAGGCCTCGTCGGCCCGGCCGCGGGCGAGCAGGGTGTCGACGAGGTTGCAGGTGGCCGTCCAGTACAGGGGCAGTCCGCGGCCGACGCGTTCGGCGAGGCGCAGGGACTCGCGCAGGGACGCCTCGGCCTCCGGCAGCCGGCCCCGCCTGCGGTGCCCGAGGCCCACGTAGGCGTGCGCCAGGACCAGGTGGCCCCCGCTCCAGCCCGCCGTCTCGTAGGCGTTCAGGCCCTCGTGGTAGAGGCTCTCGGCGCGGTCCAGGCGGTCGGTGTAGGCATAGGCGTCGGCCAGCATCAGCAGCAGCTCGACGCCCCACTCGGGGTCGGTCCAGCCGAGGCCGGGGGCGAGGCGGCCGTTGACGAGGGCGCGGTCGCAGATCTCCACGATCTCCTCGGCGTTCTCGCCGCGCATCATGGCGTCGAAGCCGCGCACGATGAGCAGCGCGCGTTCGGAGTTGTCCCGGCCGGTGCAGGTGGCGGCGAGTTCGGCCAGCCGCTCGGAGCGGCCGGGGGAGGCGGCCTCGCCGGAGTGGATGCCCTCCCACATGAACTGCACGGTCCGCAGCCGCAGTTGAGCGGGGCCGGGTTCGAGCCGGGCGGCCTCCGCCTCGACCGTGCGGACGGCCTCCTCCAGCTGGTCGTTGTGGAGCAGCGCCTGGGAGAGGCGGACCACGGCGTCCACCCGGCGGTCGCCGTCGAGGCCGGGCATGCCGAGGGCGGCCCGCAGATGGCCGATGGTGCGGGCGGGTGCGGTGAGGAAGGTGGCGCAGCCCAGTTCGTAGAGGACCTGTGCGTGGACCTCGGGGCGGGGCGGTTCCTCCAGGGCGCGTTCCAGGCAGCGGCGGGCGGCGTCCGGGGCGCCGACGGCGAGGTGTTCGCGGGCGGCCTCGCGCAGTTGCCAGACGAGTTCACCGTCGTCGTCCGGGTGCACTTCGAGGAGGTGGCGGGCGGCCGCGGCGGCACCGCGTCCGGAGTCGGTGACGATCCGGGCGGCGATGCCGTGCATGGCGCGGCGCAGCGCGTCGGGGATGGAGTTGTAGACGGCGGTGGCGATCAGGGGGTGGACGAACTCGAGGTCGGCGGGGGTGGTGCGGCCCGTGGCGGACGGGTCGGGGGCGGTGAGGATGCGGGCGCTGCGCAGGAGTTCGGCGCAGCGGGCGGCGTCGTCGGCGTCCAGGGTGGCGAGCCGGGCCACCAGGCCGACGGTGATGTCGTTGCCGAGGATGGCGGCGGCCCAGGCGAACCGGGTGGCGTCTATGCCGAGTTGTTCCAGGCGGGCGACGAGTCCGCCGCCGCGGGCGGAGCGGTTCAGGTCGCGCAGTTCACCGGCGTGGGCCTCGACGGGTTCGAGTTCGCTGTCCTGGACCTTGGCGAGGAGTTCGACGGTCTCGTAGGGGTTGCCGCCGGTGACGGCCCAGACCTCGCGGCAGAACGCGGCGTCGGCGTGATCCCCCAGGGTGGCGCGGGTGAGTCCGGCCGCGGCCTCCGGGGTGAGGACGCTGAGGGTGGTGACGGGGTGGTCGGCCGCGGCGGCGACGGCGTCCAGGTACCGGGCGCCGGCTCCGGAGATCTCGCCGGACCGGCGGGCGACCACGACGAGGACGGACAGGTCCGCCAGGCGTTCGGCGAAGGCGGCGAGCCAGCGCAGGGTCTCCTGGTCGGCCCAGTGCGCGTCGTCGATCAGCAGGACCAGCGGCCAGTCCCGGCGGGCCAGCCGGCGCACGGCGGCGACCAGTCCCTCGCACACGCCCTGCGGGTCGGCGTGTCCCTCGCCGGGGTCGGCTATGCCGAGGGCGGGGCCGGCGATGTCGTACCAGTCGCCGAGGTACTCGCGGGCCTCCTCCGGCAGCATCGACACCAGCGCGGGCTGGAGGAGCCGGCGCACGACGTTGAAGGGGACGGTGCGCAGGGTCTCGCCGCCCCGGGCCGACCACACGGTGCAGCCGCGCCGTTCGGCGATGCGGCGGGTCTCGGCGAGCAGCGCGGTCTTGCCGAGTCCGGCCTCGCCCCGGAGCACCAGCAGGCCGCCCGGTGAGGAGCGGTCCGCGCACAGGGTGTCGACGGCCCGTGTGATGGCGGCGACTTCCTCGTCGCGCTCCCACAGGCCGGCCGGGGCGGCGGCCGGGGGCCGTACCTCCGTCATCCCGCTACCTCCCCGAGTCGCCCGAATGACGTACAGACCTTGAGCGTAGTCCCCCCGCCGCCGCAGCGGTGGCCGCTCGCGCCACGTGTTGCCGTGACGGGTGACACGGCCCCGCCGGGTCGACGCGTTCCGCCCCTCACCAGGCGTCCTGCTGGTCAACTCCTGTCAAGGGGCGGGGAGATGACAATCTCCGGGGCGGGCGCGGCGGAGGTGTGACGGGGCTCTCTCATCCGGCTTTCACCGAGGCCTCATACGGTAGGGGCATGACGCAGGTGACTCCTCCCGGGTGGTACCCCGACCCCGGGCAGACGAATGAGGGGCCGGCCACCGAGCGCTGGTGGGACGGCAGGGCCTGGACGGAGCAGGTCCGCCCGGTGGGGCCGGCCGCCGCCTGGGGTCCCCCGGCGCCGGGCGGCGCGGGCGGGCCGGCGTATCCGGCCTACCCGGCGTATCCCGCTCCGGCGCCGCCCGGACGGGGACGGCGGGTGCGGAACGGGATAGCCGTGGCGGCGGCCGTCGCCGTCCTGGCGAGCATCGGCGTGGGTGTGTACGCGCTGACGGACGACGGCGGGGGCGGCGGCACCACGGCCTCGCAGGGACCGGGCGGACGGGACGGCGGGCCGTTCGGTGACTCCGGCGGGCAGGACGGGGACTCCGGTGGTTCCGGGGGTCCGGGCGGTTCCGGTGGCTCCGGTGGTGAGGAGCCGGCGCCGGACGGGTCCGGGGCGCCGCGGATCGAGAGCGGGTCGGTGACCGACGCGCTGAGCGGCATCAGTCTGCCCATCCCGGACGGCTGGTACGGCCAGGAGTCGGAGGTGGGTGCCGCGGTGACGTCGGAGAACTCGTACGACTGTCCCGGTGACACCTCCAAGACCTGCACCAAGGGCGGGGCGTACTCGGCGCCGGCCCTGGCGTTCGGCACCAAGGGCTCCACCGCCGAGGAGGTCGCCAAGGCCGACATCTCCGCCAACGCCGAGGAGAGCTACGGCGGTGAGGCCTACGGGAAGATCACCTCGCACGACGTCCTCGCGTCCAGGGCCGTGACCGTCGCCGGGCAGAAGGGCTACCTGGTGCGCTGGAAGGCGGTCACCAGCGAGGGCTCCGACGGGTACGTCCAGTCGCTGGCCTTCCCGTCCCCCGCGCAGCCGCAGCAGATCGTCCTGGTCCGTTTCGGGGTGGACACCGACCAGAAGCAGTCCGTGCTCGACGAGATCACCGAGGGCATCGAGGTGTCCTCGGGCGGCGGCGGCAACGGGCAGGACGTCTGACACCCCGCACCTGACGGCCGGGTGGGGCACCCCTCCGCTCAAGAGGTGTCCCACCCGGCCGGGGTGAGCGCCGCCCCCGTCCCCACGGTGCGGCGCGGTCAGGCCGCCGTACGGTCATCCCGTCGACGGCGGCCTGCGTCTCATTCGAGGCCGAGGGCCGGCAGCACGGCGGCCTCGACGAACCGGAGCAGATACTCCGCGTCCGCGTTGCGGCCCTCCAGGACGGGCCGGACCCGCAGCACACCGAAGAGCTGCGCCGGGACGTACTCCAGCGCCGGGTTCCCGGCGGCGACCTCCCCGCGCTCGACGCCGCGCCGCAGGATCTCCCGCAGCGCGCCGATCTCCGGGTCGACCAGTGCCTCGCGCAGCGCCTGCGCCAGTTCCCGGTCCTGGAGGACCGCGTGCCCGAGCGCCTGGAGCAGCGTGGTGTCCTTCGGCGACCACTCCCCCGCGCACCGCGCGACCTCGCGCAGGTCCCCGGCGAGGGTGCCGGTGTCGATACGGGCGAACCGCGTCTGCCGGCTGGAGCGCAGGGCGGCGGCGACGAACTGCGGCTTGGTCCGCCACTGCCGGTACAGCGTGGACTTGCTGCACCGCGTGCTGGCGGCGATGCCCTCCATGCTCACGGCGTCGTAGCCGCACTCGCGGATCTGGTCCAGCACGGCGTCGAAGAACTCCCGCTCACGCTCCGGGGTGATCTTGGAGCGGCGCGAGGTTCCGGCCGGCCCGGGTCGGCCCGCGTCCTGCGGCGTCATCGGCTCGGCTCCTTGTCCTTCGAGTGAGGCGCGCGTCATCGATACGCCAGTGTACCGGTACACGACCGTATCGGTACACTGGCGTATCGGTACGCACCCGTATCGATGAGAGTCGGTACCCGCGCGCACCGTCTGCACCACGACAGAAAGGGCCGGGGGATGAATGGCCGCAAGGAGCCTGGCCCCGCGGGGTCCGACGCGCCGGCGCGTCCGCCGCTCGTCCGTGAACTCCTGCTGGTGGCGGGACTCTTCCTCGTCTACAAGCTCGGGCGGCGACTGGCGACCGGCCACACCGGCGAGGCGTACCGCAACGGCCACGAGGTGTGGGACCTGGAGCGCGCGCTCCACCTGCCCGGCGAGGGCGCGGTGCAGTCCCTGCTGCTGCACGGCGACGGGTTCGCGCACCTCGCGAACACCTACTACGCGGTCGTCCACTTCCCGGCCACCGCGGCCTTCCTGGTCTGGCTCCATCTGCGCCGCCCGGCCCACTACGTCTGGGCGCGCCGGATCCTGGCGGCGGTCACCGCCGCCGCGCTGGTGCTGCATCTGGTGTTCCCGCTCGCCCCGCCGCGGATGCTCGCCGCCACAGGGCTGGTGGACACCGCGCGGGTGTACGGGCCGTCGGTGTACGGCCCGCCGGGGACCGACCGGCTGTCGAACCAGTTCGCGGCGATGCCCTCGCTGCACTTCGGGTGGGCGCTGATGGTGGCGGTCGGCCTGGTCGTCGCCACGCGCGCCTGGTGGCGGTGGCTGTGGCTGCTGCACCCGCTGGTGACGCTGCTGGTCATCGTGGGGACGGCGAACCACTTCTGGCTGGACGCGCTCGTGGCGGCGGCGCTGCTGGGCCTCGCGCTCGCGGTGCTGCGCCTGCCGCGGCACACGGCGACGGGGGCGGGGACGGGACGGATACGGGCCCGTCGCGTGCCGGCGCGGGACCGGGCGTTCGCGGGGGCGGGCCGATGAGCGCCGTCGTCGTGGCCGTCCTGCTGTCCCTCGTCTCCGCCGTCGCCTACGCCGCCGCCGCGGTGGCCCAGGAACGGCTGGCCTCCCGGTCCTCCGGCACGCTGCGACTGCTGGCCGACGGCGTCTGGTGGTGGGCGGTCGCGCTGAACGCCTCGGCCGCGCTGCTCCATGTGGTCGCGCTCAAGTACGGCCCGCTCACCGTGGTCCAGCCGCTCGGCGCCCTCACCCTGGTCGCGGCGGTGCCCATGGGGGCGCGGATCGCGGGGCGGCCGGTGAGCGCGGTCGAGTGGCGGGGTACGGCGTTCACCCTCGCCGGTCTGGCGGCGGTGCTGGTGACGGCGTCCGGGCCGGCTCCCGACGACGCGCTGAGCGTGCCCGAGGCGCTGGTCGTCGCGGGCGGTACGGCGTCGCTGATCGGCCTGCTGTCATGGCCGGGGGCCCGGCCCGGTCTGCGGCACGCGACCGCGTCGGGCATCGCCTCCGGGGTGGCCTCGGCGCTCACCCAGACCGTGACGGTCGCGGTGACGGACCGGTCCGGCCCCCTGCTCAGTGCGCAGGTGCTCGTGGTGGCGCTGCTGGTGGCCGCCTTCGCGGCCGGCGGACTGCTGCTGTCGCAGACCGCCTACCGGGGTGGCCTGGGCGCCCCGCTCGCGGTGGTCACCCTGACGAACCCGCTGGCGGCCGCGGTGATCGGCCTCTCCCTCCTGGGCGAACGCCTCCGCGCCGGCCCGACGGGCATCCTGCTCGCCCTGACCGGCGCGGCGCTCGCCGCCTGGGGTGTGCTGCTGCTGAGCCGGGCGACGCCCCACCCGACGGGAGCACCCGTGGCCCCACCGGCGCCGGTCCCCCCGGCCCCGACCCACGTGAACGCTCCCGCGATGCGGCAGCGGAGCTCCGTGGAGGACCCCCCAGTCGTCACCGCGGGCAGTCGTGCCTCCCCCAGAGCCCGAAAGGGCCTGGGAGGTACCCCCAGGGTGGCACGGGTGGGCGGTGGGGGTCCCCCCGCTCGAGCGAAGCCGAGAGTGGGGGAGGCCCCCCGCGAACGCCGGGCTGCGTAACACCCCCCGCCCAGCCCCGGACGGCAGTCAGTCCGTGGCGATCGCCGGGTCGCTGACGCCCGGCCGGCCGTTCTCGACGTGCCCCGCGAAGCGGCGCAGGAACGCCGGCTCGGCCGCGGACGTGACCGTCAGGTCGTACCAGCGGTGGCTCGAACGCAGGTCGACGGTGCGGTGCACGGTGGCACCGGGCCGGACGGTGACGGTCGTGGGGCGGCCGCCGTAGCCGTCGGCCAGCCGCAGCCGGACGGTCCCCGGCCCCCCGTTGACGAACGTCAGCCGGATGTCGTCGCCGGTATGGCGAGCGGTGACCTCGCACCCCGCAGCCCCGTTCGCCCCCCGGAAGGCACGGAGGAACCCGTTCGGACCGTGCACGGTCAGGTCGTACGACCCTCCGGAGTACGCCGAGTTCCAGCTGTCCGACATCTCCTTGCCGGCTTCGGTCGTATAGGTCCAGGGACCGTCGGCCCGGTTGCCGGACGTGACCAGGAAGGCGGCACCCGCCCGGGCACCGGAGGCGAAGGTCAGCGTGAACCTCCCGGCCGCCGGGTCGACGGAACCGTCCACCACCGGGGCGTACTTCAGCGGACGGGCCGGGCGCGACCCGCGCTCCTGACGGGGCATGCCGGCATCGGCCGGCGGCGTGGGCCGGTAGTCGGGATGACGGTCGCGGTCCGGCGGCTCGTAGGCGTCGGTGTCCGGCAGCCGGGCCGGCCGGCTGTCCCTGCGGGAGAAGTCGAAGGCACTGGTCAGGTCGCCGCAGATCGCGCGCCGCCACGGCGAGATACCCGGCTCGCGCACACCGAAGCGGCGCTCCATGAACCGGATGACCGAGGTGTGGTCGAACGTCTCCGAGCAGACGTACCCGCCCTTGCTCCACGGCGAGACCACCAGCATCGGCACGCGCGGGCCGAGCCCGTAGAAGCCCTCGCGGTGGGTACCGCTGCCCTCGAAGACGTCCAGGGAGACGTCGACGGTGGACCGGCCCTGCGCGGCCGACTTCGGCGGCAGCGGCGGCACCACGTGGTCGAAGAAGCCGTCGTTCTCGTCGTACGTGATGAACAGGGCGGTCCTCGCCCAGACGGCCGGGTTGGAGGTGAGCGCGTCCAGGACCTGGGAGATGTACCAGGCGCCGTAGTTCGACGGCCAGTTGGAGTGCTCGGAGAAGGCCTCGGGGGCGGCGATCCAGGAGATCTGCGGCAGCCGTCCGGCCTTGACGTCGGCGCGGAGCCGGTCGAAGTACCCCTCGCCGTTCTTCGCGTCGGTGCCGGTGCGGGCCTTGTCGTACAGGGGGTCGCCCGGCTCGGCGTTCCGGTACCTGTTGAAGTACAGCAGGGAGTTGTCGCCGTAGTTGCCGCGGTAGGCGTCGGGGATCCAGCCCCAGTGACCGGCCGCGTCCAGGCCGTCGCCGATGTCCTGGTAGATCTTCCAGGAGATCCCGGCCTCCTCCAGCCGTTCGGGGTACGTCGTCCAGTCGTAGCCGAGTTCGTCGTTGCCGAGGACCGGGCCGCCGCCCTGGCCGTCGTTGCCGGTGTGGCCCGACCACAGGTAGTAGCGGTTGGGGTCGGTGGAGCCGATGAAGGAGCAGTGGTAGGCGTCGCAGACGGTGAAGGTGTCGGCGAGCGCGTAGTGGAAGGGGATGTCCTCGCGGGTCAGGTACGCCATGGTGGTGGTGCCCTTGGCGGGCAGCCAGCGGTCGTACTTGCCGTTGTGGTAGGCGTCCTGGCCGTCGGACCAGCCGTGCGGCAGCCCTTCCAGGAACCGCATGCCGAGGTCGTCGGCCTCCGGGCGGAAGGGCAGGACCTCCGTGCCGTCGCTCTTGGTCTGGTGCCACACCGGCCTGCCTCCGTCCAGGCTCACCGGGTGCGGGTCGCCGAAGCCGCGGACACCGCGCAGACTGCCGAAGTAGTGGTCGAAGGAGCGGTTCTCCTGCATGAGGACGACGATGTGCTCCACGTCCTCGATCGACCCCGAGCGGTGGTGGGCCGGGAGCGCGGCGGCCCGCTCGATACTGGCGGACAGCGCGCTGAACGCCGTGGTTGCGCCCGCGAGTTGGAGGAATCGGCGCCGGTTGACTTCGGGCATGGGTGAGGGCCTCTCGTACGGTGCCGGATGCTGAGGGGGTGCGCGCGAAAGGAGTGTTCCAGGAGCAGCGAACGTCGGGGAAGGGCGCCGTGGCGCGGGCGTGAAGGTCGTCGGTACGTGAGGTGTGGCGCCGCGTCGTGGACCGTCCCGGGTCACCGTGCGGACCCGGATGGACCCGGTGAGTGGCCGAGCCAGTTGTCCCGGCGCAGCGCCGCCTCGGTGCCGGTGAGGTACACGGCCGTGGCGAGCCACTGGGCCGTGTACCGGTCGGGACCGCCCCCGTCGAGGCGGCCGAACGCGTCACGGGTGCGGTCGGCGGCCACCGCGCCGAGCGCGGCGGCCAGGGCCGCGCCGGTGACGAATCCGTCGCGGCGCAGCGCGGCGGCGTGGCCGCGCAGGGCGTCGCCGCGCGGGGGTTCGGCGGCGGCCCGGCGGCCCCCGGCGACGGCCAGTTCGACCAGCCGGCGGACGCGCCAGAGCGGCGAGTCGTCCACGGGACCGGCGGGGAGCGGTCCGGGCGGGGCGGGAGGGTCCGCCGGGAAGTGGTCGTCCCGGAGGTGGTCGTAGCCGAGATCGGCACGGCCCCGCCAGTCGTCCGGCAGGCGCAGGGTCGCCTCCGTGCCGGGTACCGGGGCGACGGCGAGCGGGCGGAGGGTGGTGACCCGGTCGGGGTCGAGGCGTCCGACGACCCGGATCCGCAGCCCGGGGTGCTCGCCCAGGCGCCGCAGGTTCGCGGTGTGGGCGAGGGAGGGATGACGGAGTGCGGGGGCCAGCCGGACCGGTCCGGCCGCCCGCCCCGGCAGTACGCGGACCAGCAGGTCCTCGCCGTCGGTGGCGGCGATCTCCACGTCGCGGAGGATCAGTGGCCCGGTGGGCCCGGCTCCGTCGGGGTCCGGGTCCGGCGGAGGCCAGGGCCGTCCGGCGGCGAAGGTGGCGCGGACGCCCGGTTCCGGCAGCAGGCGGCCGTCCGGGGCGACGACCGCTCCGGTGACGATCAGGCCGCCGCGGGACACCCGGAAGTGGTCGCTCAGGAAGGACCGGAGGGCGACATGGGCGGTACCGGCCCGGCGGGCGCGGGCGGGGCCGCCGGGCTTGACGTCGGGAAGCGTGTACGCGTGACCGTCGTCGTCGACGAGGTGGGTGACCACCCCGCCGAGGCCGCCCGGCCCGATCACCGGTTCGCGGCAGACGCCGTACAGCCGCAGCGGCCCGTCGGGGCGGTGGTGGTGGCGGACGGCGCCGATGAGCGCCGGGTCGGGGTCGGCGGACCTCAACCGGTGGGTGACGAGGAGGAGTTCGCACAGGGCGTCGACCAGTGCGGCGAGCGCGCGGGGACCGTGCGGGTCACGCTCGTCACGCAGGTGGCGTACGACGTCCAGGGCGGCGGCCTCCGCACGGTGGAGACCCCCGAGACGGGCGGTGTGGGCGGCACGCAGCAACTCCGCCTGGAGAACCGCTCCGGCCCCGGCGGTCCCGGCGGACAGCACGGCCGCCGCCGCCGTCCAGAGCCCGGAGGCCGCCCGTATCCGGTCGGCGGAGGGAACGAGGACGGACCGGCGCCCCGAACCGGCGAGCGGCTCCTTCTCGGCGCCGGGACGGCCGGGGGCGGCCCGGCGACCGTCGTCAGCGGGACGACCGGCGTCGGCCGGGCGGTCCGGGCCGGTACGACGGCCGGCATCGGCGCCCCGGTCCTGACCCGGACCCGCGCCCCGGCCCCGCCCGGCGGGCCGGGCCGGAACCGGCGTCCGGACCGCGCCCGTGGGCCGGGCCCGGTCCGCCGGGCCGTCCGCGTCGGCCGTGGGCGCCGTGTCGGCGCCCGGGCAGGCGCCCAGTACCGCCGCCAGGTGGAGGCAGCGTGGGGCCAGGAGGCAGGTGCAGTGGGCCTGGCCGGGGGCCGTGACGGTGCCGGACGGGCCGGGGGTCAGGCTCACCCGGGCGTCCTCGCCGCAGCGGACGCGGACGGTGCCGTCCTCGGTGGTGACCGGTGCGCCGGCCAGGGCCTCGACGGCCGCGTCCAGTCTGCCGCGGAGCCTCGTGGTGAGGCTCTCCACCGCGGAGGCGAACACCTCCGGTGCGACGGGTGGAAGTGAGGAACGGCTCATCGGGCCGCTCCGCGGAGGCGCTCGCCCACCCAGCGGGCGAGCGAGAGGGGACTGAGGGCGGCCACCGGCATTCCGGCCGCGACGAGCTGCCGCGCGACCGGTACCGAGTAGCGGGGGGTTCCGTCGCCGTTCAGGGCGGCGCAGCCCAGCAGGTGGACACCGGAGGAGACCAGGGACCTGACCTCGGTCAGCAGACCGTCGACCGCGCCGCCCTCCTCGAAGTCGCTGACGACCACCATCAGGGTGCGGTTCGGCACCGTCACCAGTGTGCGGGCGTGCGCGAGACCGGCCGCGATGTGGGTACCACCGCCGACCTTCACCTCGAGCAGCAGGGAGAGCGGATCGTCGATCCGGTCGGTGAGGTCGACGACCCGCGTGCTGAAGGTGAGGAAGTGGGCGGAGAGCATGGGCGCACCACCGAGTACGGCGGCGGTCAGCGCCGACCAGATGACCGAGGACTCCATGGACGCGGACACGTCGACGACGAGGATCAGCCGCCAGTCGCTCTGCTTGACGGCGCGGGTCCTGAAGACCGGCCGCTCGGGGACGATCCGGACGGTGCCGTCCTCCAGTCGGCGGCTGTGGACGAGGTTGGCCCGCAGGGTACGGGGCAGGTCGAGCCGGCCGCCGGGGCGCCGGGAGGGACGCGGGGTGGTGAGGCCGGTCAGCGTGGGGCGCAGCCTGGCGGCGAGCTCCCGGGCGAGTTCCTCGACCAGCCGTTTGACCAGCGGCCGGAGGCGGGCGATCCGCTGTTCGGGCATTCCCCCGGCGAGCGACAGTACGGCGGACAGCAGCTCCACGGAAGGGCGTACCGAGTCCGGGGCGAGGTGGTCGATCACATCCGTACGGCCCTTGGCCGCGGCGCGTCCCAGGACTTCCTCCCGGATGTCCGCGCCGAAGAGCGCTTCGAGGTCCTCGGCCCAGTGCCGGACACTGGGGTAACCCGGGCCCTGGCCTGCGGTGAGCTCGTCCGTGTCGCCGCCGTGGTCCGGGGCCGTCTGCCCCGCCTCCTCCGCGCCGCCGTCCGTGCCCTCGTCCCCGGTCGGACCCTCCGCTCCGAACAGCTCGTCCAGAGCACGGGCGTACGCCACCAGTTCCGGGGGGAGTTTCGCCGTGTCGCGGCCGAGCAGCAGCCGCCAGCGGTCGGCGGGGCCGAGGCGTGAGGCATCGGGCTCCGCGCCCCGGACGGGCCACCGACCGCTCACCGCGGACGCCTGCCCGTCCGGGACGAGTGCGTCCGGGGCGGAACCGTCCAAGGCCGAACCTCCCAAGGCCGGACCACCCGGGGCGGAACCGCCCAAGGCCGAACCACCCAAGGCCGAACCACCCAAGGCCGGACCACCCAGGGCGGAACCGTCCAAGGCCGAACCACCCAAGGCCGAACCACCCGGGGCGGAACCGCCCAGGGCCGGACCGTCCGTGGGTAAAGGGGTCGCCAGGTCCGCCAGGCCCAGTTCCCTCAGCAGGGCCAGCCCTTCGTGGTCGGCCTCGGCCCACCGGCCGGCCGTCTCGGCGGGCGTGGTGAGCCGGAGGTCGGGCCGGGCGCCGAGCCGGTCGGTCACGGCCGCCAGCAGTCGCCCCCGCCCGTCCGGGGTGAGCGCCTGGAAACCGCCGCGCAGCGCGGGAAGCCGGTCGAGGAAACCCCGGTCGTCCAGGGTCTCGACGCGCTCCAGCAGCGGGTCGAGGGAGGTGGGCAGGGACGCGATCAGCGGTCCGGCGGCGACGAGCAGACCGGCGAGCCGGCGCTCCAGCCGGTGCCGGGTCTCCGGTGCCGTCGCCGAGTCGATCCAGTCGGCGAGTCTCCTGCCCAGCAGCTCCGAGCCGTCGAGGTCGAGCAGTACCCGGGCGGCCAGGGCCGCTCCCTGGACGAGCGGGGAACCGGTGCGCGCGAGCGCGTACAACTCGCCGTCCAGGCGCAGCCCGAGCCGTTCCTCACCGCTGCGGACGGCCAGGGTCACGAGGGCGACGGCGTCCTCCGTCCCGTCGCTGCCGGCCAGCCCGGGCAGGGTGCGGACGGCGGCTTCCAGCAGGAGGTCGCGGAGCGCCGCCGCCCGGAGTCGTGTCCGCTCGGTGGTGCCGGGCAGGTGTTCCCGGTGTATCGACTCCAGCAGGTCCATGCACCGCAGCAGTTCGGGAAGCGTGGCCGCCGCGGGCAGGACCCGCGCGGCCTGCGTGAGACAGTCGCCGACCAGGTCCGGCAGGGCGCACCGGGCCGCTGCCCCCAGCAGGTCGATGACCCGCGCCGGGGTGACTCCGCCGGACTCCGTCGCCCTGCGGTGGTTCTCGCGCAGGGTGCCCTCGGCCGCCTGGGCGGCGGTGACCCCTCTGGCACCCGCCAGGTCGAGCCTGGCCGCGACCGACGGGGTCCAGGCCGCCCGCCAGCGTGTGGTGAGGGCGCTCCCCTCCCTCACGGCGGACACCTCGACCGGCTCCGCGTAGCCCACCCCGCACTCCTTGAGCCGCTGGAGCAGGATCTCGCGCCGGGCGTCGAGGGCGGAGCGCAGCGGCGAGAGCCGGACCTCCCGGTGGCCGGTACTGCCCGGCCCCGGCAGCCGGAGCGAGGCGAGTTCCGCCTCCACCCAGGGGCCGAGACCGGACCGGGGTGTGCCGGGGGCGAGCCGGCCGCGGCCCGTGCCGACCAGCACCGTCTCCAGGATCCGGCCGGGTGGTGGTCCCCCCTGGCCCAGTACGGACGTCACCGCCTCCAGCAGTTCGCCCCGGCCGGGTGCCGCCAGGCCGCGCAGGGTGCCGAGGTCGCAGGCCAGTCGCAGGGTCTCGATCGCCTCGCCGGTGCCCGCGGTGTGGCCGGCCGCGCGGATCTCCCGGCACAGTTCGGTGACGACGCGGGCGGCGGCGTCGCGTATCCGGCCGGGGTCGCCACCGGCGTCGAGCACCGCCTGCTGCCAGCGCGGGTCGCGGATGCCGGCCGGGTATCCGGAGCGGGGGTCCAGCAGGGCGAAGGCGTACGGCACGAGGGAGGTGACGACCGGGGAGCCCGCGCCGGCCCCCTCCCCCACGCCCGTGTCCCCGCCCTCGTCGGTCAGTCCGGGTGCGTGGAAGGCACCGGTCACCGCCGCGACCCGGCGTTTGCCGGCCCCGGCCCCGGCCGCGGCGACGGCCCGGCGCATGTGCGCCTCCCGGGCGAGGTCGACGGCCGCGATGCCGCCGTGGGCCGCCCGGTCCCGGCGCACGGCCAGGCCGAAGCCGAGGGCGGCGCGGCGCACGGCGTCGGGAGCGCTGCCGGGTGCGAGCACTTCCACGGTGCGGTCCCACAGGTCGTCCGCGTCCGCCCCGGCCGCGTCCGCCCCGGCCGCTTCCGGGGCGGCCGTCCACTCCGGTGCCGTGAGGGGCAGGTCGCAGCAGATCACCTCCGCGCCCCGGTCCCGCGCCCAGCGGATCGCCGCCAGTTCCGGGGAGAAGTCGGCGAGCGGGTACAGGCTCAGCCGTCCGTCCTCGTACGCGCCGGCCAGGGCCACCGGCGCCGTGGTGCGCGGATCGGCGAGGTACGGCAGCCAGGGCTGGAAGTCGGCCGGCAGCTCGACGCAGACGGCCTCGGCGCCCGCGGCGTCCAGCAGCCGGGGCACGGCGACGGCCAGTGCGGGACTGTGGTGCCGTACGCCGATCAGGTACGGCTCCGTGCGGGCCGCCAGGGCGGCCACCTCTGCTCTCGCGGTCATGGGTCCAGGTGGGCGGTTCGGCGGGGACGGCCGTACGGGACGGCCGTCCCCCTTCGTGACGGAACTCAGCGACGGCTCTTCCGCGGTCGCGGTACCTCCAGTTCCTCCAGCTGGGGCTCGTCCCCGTCCTGGACCCGCCGCCAGGCCTCGCGGTAGAGCGCGGCGACGGGCAGGGTGGGCACGGCGACGCCCAGGACGGTCCTCTCACCGTCGAGCAGGTCGTACATCGGCAGCTTCCACCGCTCCAGCGGCAGGTGCGGGTTGGTGAGCTGGGTCCAGCCGCCGGGCAGGAACAGGGAGCGTCCGGCCTTGGAGCGGTTGCCCTCGATGACGAGGTCGGTGGCGGCGAGTTCGGCGCGGGCGGCCCGGAGCCTGGCCGTTCCGCCGCGCTGCTTGCCCCAGCCGGTCCAGCGGGCGGTGTTGCGGTCGGTGGGGTCCGGCAGGGCGAGCAGCATCAGGTGGAGGACGGCGGCGTCCTCGCCGATGCCGTACCGCTCGGCCACCTCGCCGACCAGGTCGGGCACGGACCGGGCGGGGTCCTGCGGCCACCACGTCCCGTCCGCGTCGCGTTCGCCCGCCACCGGGTTGCCGGGATCGGCGAGCAGCTCGGCGAACCGCCGGTCGTGGACCAGACGCAGCGCCGTTTCCTGGGCGTTGGGCCGCTCGCCGGTGAACAGGGCCGCCAGATGAGGGTCGTTGCCGGTCGCGTCCAGCAGCGCGGGACGGATGGCGGGGACGGGTTCGGACCCCCCGGTGCCCAGCACGACCGCGCCGTGGCGTACGAAGTCGTCGCCGGTCTCGGCGGGCTCTCCGGCGGCCCGCCGGAACGCCTCCCAGTCGATCCGCCGGTCGACCTCGATCAGCAGGCCGGGGTGGGCCAGCCGGTCGCGCAGCGCGGTGAGTACGCCGGGCAGGGTGGCGCGGATCGGGTCGCCGGCCGGGAGACGGTGGGCGAGCCATGCGGCCAGGGCCACCGAGCCCTTCAGGACCGCGCCGTCGAAGCCGGGCGTCCGCTCGGTGCTCTCCGGGCGGTAGGGGCCGATCCTCCAGGTGAGGTCCCGGGACAGCCGGGGCTCGGCGGTCACGTCGAGGAAGCCGCGCAGCGCCGCGGCCGGCGCCCAGCCCGGGGAGACCACGCCGCGGACCGCGTCGTGGAGCAGTTCCTCGGGGAGGGACGCGCGCCGGCCGAGCCGCTCGTTCCACACCTCGGCCGCGCGGACGGCGTCGGGGCCGTCCGTCCACAGCCGGGACGGGTCGGCGGGCAGCAGCGCCGCGACGACGGCCTGCCGGGCGTCCGCGTCGAGGGACCTCAGCTCGTCCTTGGCCACGCGCGCGTCGGCCGACTTCACGCCGATCGTCCTCAGCGTCGCCGAGGGCACCGCCACGCGCTCGTCGTCGATCATGGGCAGGCCGGCGACCACCAGCCGGGCCATGGTCGGGGTGACGCCGGTGAGCCGCGCGAACTCCTCGGCCACCGCCGGGAACCAGGGCGCCGGTCCGCGCCCGGCGAGCTCGGCGCGGAACGCCGCGGCCCAGCCGGGCGGCCGTGCCGGCTCCGCCACCAGCGGTCCCGCTGCGATCAGGGTGTACGGCGCGGGTGTCTCGAACCGGCCGGACGGGTCGTGGAAGAGCGCTCCGTAGTGCCGGCCGGTGGACTCGCCGCCGGGGTCCCGGTCCTGGAGGAAGCGGAACGCGTGCTCGGGGAAGACCAGGAACGCGCCGTCGCCGAGGTCGAGCACGGTCGCGTCCCCGTACCCCTGAATGGCGTCGGGTCCCTCGAACAGGCTCTGGTCCAGCCGCAGCCGGACCCCCCGCCAGTGCCCGGGGTCCAGGTCCGTGAGCCCCTGCGCGTCGAACTCCTCCAGGTACGCGTCCAACGCCTTCCGGTGCTCCTCCACGACGGCCTCCGAACCGGCCCTCAGGGCCAGGACCGCGGGCAGTACGGGCAGCGCCGGGATGTGCAGGCACTCCAGGGATCTCCGGCTGTCCATGTCGAGGTGGGTCCGGCCCGTGGGAGCCGGTTCGGCCAGGCCCCGCAGGGAGCGGCCCAGCAGGGCCGGCAGGTCGTAGAGGTGGTGGTGGAAGTCGTAGAACCGGCGGCGCCAGCCGATGGTGAGTCCGACGCCGTTCAGCGCCGTCCCGAGCACTTCGTCGCCCACCTTGGGCCGTGGCTCCCGCGGGACCTCCCCGGCGATCGCGGAGTCGAGCCGGGTGAGCGCCGCGTCCAGGACGCGCTGCTGCTCGGCGGCGTACCGCACGACGCCGGTGATGCCCACCCGCAGCGCCTCGTGGCCGACCTCCGGCAGCAGCTTCCGGACCAGTCCGGGCACCAGGTCCTGGTCGTCCCCGGTCGGCTCGTCCGGGTTCCCGGCGTTCCGTGGCCGCTCCGTCACGGCCCCGGTCAGCAGTGCCCGCGCGGTGTCCTCGTCGATCCGGCGGAGTGCCGCGGAGCCCTCCGGGTCGCGGGGCCGGAGCAGGTGCCAGTGGCTCAGGGGCGGCAGCAGCGCGGTGCCCGCGCTGAAGGGCCCGTGCGTCCGGTTCTCCGGGACCTCGGCGAGCGCCGTGCCGTCCGGGTCGAGCAGCCGGACGCCGTTCCAGTGCCGGACCACGGCCAGGGTCCGTTCGGTGCCGGGAAACCGCAGCGCGTGCCGGGGGAACGTGTCCTTGCCGCCGTCCGGTACGACGACCGAGCGTCCGGCGAGGTCCTCGCCCCGCAGCCGGCCGTCCGGCAGCCGCGTCAGGCGCCAGCCGAGGAGCCCGTCCACGGGGGCGCACACCGGACCCGGTACGGCGGTGGGGGCCGGCCGCAGCCAGGAGTTCTGCAGCAGGTGGTCCTCGGGGCCGGTGCCCGACGCCCCGCCGAACCACTCCGGCGCCCCGGGCCCGCCCACGTCGTCGCCGGCCGGGTCGTACGCGCGCCAGGTGCACAGCCTGTCCTCGGCCCCCCGGGTGGCCCACACCCAGTACGACGTACCGTCGCCGATCACCTGCCGCCTCACCGGGACCACCGTGTCCCCCCGGCACAGCACGCCGTGGCCGGTGGTCCGCCCGCCCCCGGGCAGCGGGAGGGAGACGAGAAGCCGGTCCTCGTCGCGTCCGCCCGCCTCACTGTCGCTGTCGCTGTTCAGGTAACCCCCGACAGGCACCGGCGACGGATCCGGGGTGTGACTCCAGTAGCCCTCGGTGCCGGTGGCGTACGAGTTCCACCAGACGAGCAGTTCGCCGTCCACGTACTGGCAGCTGACGCGCCACAGCCGGTCCGTCATGTCCGGCGGGAGCCGCAGCTCGTGGGTGAGCACCGTGCCTTCCGCGCCGATCACCCGGACCTGTGTGCCGGCCATGACGACGAGGTACGGCCAGGCGTCGACGATCCGGACCTTGGGGGCGCGCTGCCCCGGTTCACAGGACGGGAGCGCCTCCTCCCAGGCGGGCCAGCCCAGTTCGTCGAGGACACCGGTGCGCAGCGTGCGGGCGAGCGCGGGGGCGGTCCCGGTGCCCAGCGCGTCCCGTACCGCCTCCTCGGCGACCGCCAGCACCTCTCCCGGCAGCCAGTCCAGTGTGCGCAGCACACCGGAGTAGCCGGAGAACGCGGGCAGTTCGGCGGTGAGGTACCTCCGGCTGACCTCGCCCACCCATTCGGCGAGCATGGGCCGTCCGCCGGGGGACCCGGCCAGGGTGAGGAGGGTCTCCTTGTGGTTGCCCCTGTCGTCCTCGGGGCAGCCGCGCCGGAACGCCGGGCGGAAACGGGTGTCCGCCTCCAGCGCGACGAGGTCGCGCCGGTTGTCGCCGGCGGCCCAGTCGGTCAGGCCGAGCTGCTGCCCGTCCTGTGGTTCCGCCACCGGTACGCGCAGCGACAGGAGCTGGTCGAGGAGGTTCACGTCGCTGACCGGGGGCGGCAACGTGCCTCCGGCGGAGTGCAGTTCGGCACGCAGCGCGTCGGCCATGCGGTCGACGAGCGGAGCGAGCTCCGGCGGGGCGAGACGCCGCTGGTCGACCCGGCACAGAGCGAAGAACCTGCGTGTCCACCCGGCCGTGCCGTCGGGGGACCGTACCTCGGCGGGCAGCGCGGCATCGCAGAGTCCGGCGGTGGCGCCGGACTTCTCCAGCAGGTCCAGCCACTGGGACAGGTCCTCGCCCTCCCACTCCTCGGGCATGAGGCCCAGCAGGGTGCCGCGGACGGCGGGCTCCCGCCGGGTCAGTTCCAGCAGGGCCTGCCGGTGCGCCTTCCACCAGGCGGGCGGCGCCTTGAGGGTGCCGGGCAGCGTCAGCATCTCGCGCAGATGGGCCATCTCCTCCGCCTGCGCGTTCCTGCCCGCGACCGCCTTCGCCAGTTTGCGCAGTTCGGCAGCGCCCGGACTCGACGGAGGCAGCCCGTGCGCCGCCAGCCGGACGAACAGTCCGCGCAGATGCCGGAACGCCGTCGCGGCCGGGACCCGGGAGGTCAGTCCCTTGGCGTAGCTGGAGAGGACCTTCGTCGGCATGGCGTCGGCGAGGGCGAACTCCAGGAACACGGCGTCCATGCGCGCCTCGTCGAACGGCAGCGCGTGGGCCGTCTCGGCCTTGCGCGCGTTGACGAACATCTGGGACGCGTACGCCTTCTCGTCGGCGGCCAGGAAGACCCGGCCGGCCTGCTCGTAGAAGGTCGGCAGGAAGTGCGGTACGGACCCCGCGAGCCGTTCGCCGATCGACTCGTAGGTGGCGCGGGCCCGCTTCGGGCTCGATCTCGCCTTCCGAGCCACCTTGTTCATCTCCTCGACCAGGGACATGGCGAGGTGACCGTCCGAGGGGCGGTGGACCAGCACCCAGTCGGGGAAGCCCAGGGCCCGGGGCCGGCCGAGACCGACCTCCACCGGCTCGCCCTCGGGTTCGAGGCCGAGGAAACCGGTGCGCGGGCCCTCGGTCTGCTCCTCGGTGGTGAGGCGTACGACGATCCTGCCCTCCAGGCCCGGATGGCGGTAGGCCTGGGTGTACATGGGCACGGCCCGGTCGCCCGCCCCGCTGGTGCCCGGCGGCAGCACCGCACCGGCGCGCAGCAGTTCCTCCGGGTCCGCCGGCGCGCCGTCGCGTGTCGTCGGGTCGTTCATGAGTGCGTGCCTTTCCTGGGTGTGCGCTGCCGTGGTGTCGTTCACGCGGCGCCGTCCTCGGTCACGGTGCGGCCGGCGTGCAGGGCCGCGGCCATGCGCATGCCCTCGGACCAGGCGACGGGGCCGACTTCGGTCAGCGGCAGGCTGCGGTAGCCGTCCTCGTCGCTCCAGCTGAGGCCGCCGGTCCAGGCCTTCTCCTCGGTGTAGGGATCGCTCATGCCGACCGAGGCGGTGACGACGCGCCCGCCGTCCAGGATCCGGTCGACGGCGCTGCTGCCGGAGACCTTGTAACCGAGGGACGTGATGCGGGAGGAGAGGTGGAACCACGAGCGGTACTCGGCGCCGGCGAACTCGCGGACCGAGTAGGCGGAGGCGTCGATGCCGGCGGGCTTGTGCCAGGTGGCGCGGTGGATCTGCTCGACACCCTGCGTCACACCCAACTCGGCGGCGAACGTGCGGAGTTCCTCCAGGTCCGGGAGGAGGACGGGGTGGGGCATGGTCACCGTGCGGGGGGCCAGGCGGAGGGTCTCTCCGTCGAGGTCGACCACCCGCAGCTCACCCGAGTCGTCCGCGTCGCGCAGGAAGCCGGTCTCGTCGGGACCGTCACCGACGACGACGATGTCGCGCAGCGCGGACCGCCATGCCTCGTCGGGCCAGAGCCGGGCCAGCAGACCGGTCGGCACCGGCAGCGAGGACACCATCCAGGTGTCGACCTGTGCGGCGCACTCGGCCGCGTGTCGCTCCAGCCACTCGGCGAACCGCTGGAGTTCCCGCACCTCGGGGCGGTCCCGTATCTCTTCCGGCAGAGTTCTCACCTGCTTCGCCGGGGACGGTCCCGATACGGGCCGCGCCACCACCCTGCCCTCCACCAGAGCGACTTCGTACGTGTCACCCGCTGCCAGCCAGCCCATGGGTTGCTCGCCTCTCCCACCACTCGGAATTCGGCACAGCTCGCCCGGCAACGGCCCTGTCGGCGTGCCTCGCTGTGACGACGGTCGAAAGACTAGAGGCACCCACCGACAGTCCACCGGCGCCCGCTCCGGGCCGAGTCGGCGGGGAGGCCTCGGGCGGCGCGGCCCGTCCGGACGGGCGGTGGGATTCGCGCCAGATTGGACGATGACTGTTTCCGGCCGAACCCCGGACGGGGCGAACCCGTCACCCGGTCCGTCCCGCCCGGCGTGGTGCGGCCGCTCCGGCCGGCGATGTGCCGTCGTCACCAGGGCGACGGGGCCGCCGGCGCGGGTGTGACGGCCGGCTGCCGCGTTCCGCGGGGGCGGGCACCGCCCGCCGGAGGGCGTGTGGCTCCGCCGTTTTCGGCCGGGCGGCCACGACCGTTCCCCTCCCCGGGGCGCACTGGGAACGGCGGATTACGTCCGGTGCGGTTCGCACGTGCGTACGCGTCGTGTTGTTCCGGGTGGATCAGGGCACACGGCTCGTGGCGCGGGAGGGGTGTGGTCGGCTGCCGCAGGCGCAGCCGCTGACAAGAGGTGGGGGAGATGGTTCGTACTGTCGTGGTGCACGACGAGGAATTACTGCGGTCGGCGTTGGTGCAACTGCTCAGGTCCGATGCCGCGTTGGAGGTCTCGTGCATGTCACCCGGTGCCGGACCGCCGGATCGCGACGTGTCGCCGGCGGACGTGTGGGTCGTGGACGGTGACTGCCTGCGGGGGCCGGGGCAGGCGCACGACGCGCCCTTCCCCGGGGGGCCGGGGCAGGCGCACGACGCGCCCTTCCCCGCCCGGCGCGGGGACCGGCTCGTCGTGCTGACGACCGCCAAGCGGCCGGGGATCCTCCGCCGGGCGTTCGACGGCGGTGCTCTCGGGCTGGTCGACAAGAACGCCCCGGCGCACCGGCTGATCACGGCGGTGCACACGGTCGCCAAGGGGGAACGTTTCCTCGACCAGACGCTCACGGTCGCCCTGCTGGAGGGCGCGGAGATGCCGCTGACCACCCGCGAGCTGAGCGTGCTGTCCCTCGCCTCCCAGGGGGCGCCGATGGCCGAGATCGCGGCCCGGCTGCACCTGTCCCGGGGCACCGTCCGCAACTACATGGCCACGGCGATCCGGAAGGTGGGCGCCCGCAACCGGGTCGACGCGATACGCATCGTCCAGAACGCCGGATGGACGTGACGGGCCGTGCGGTGACCCCACCCTGACCGGGCCGGCCCCGGTCAGGGCTCCCGGGCCGGGCCGCCGTTCCAGTGGCCCGTCAGGTCACGGTAGAGCGGCGAGCGTTCCAGCACCTCCTCGTGCGTGCCGCACACCGCCTCCGTCCCGTCCAGCACCAGCACCCGGTCGGCGCGGACGGCCGACGACAAGCGGTGCGCCACCACCAGCAGCGTTCCCGGGCGCCGCGCGAGGGCCTCCTCCGCGCGCGCCTCGGACGCCGGATCGAGGTGGCAGGTGGCCTCGTCGAGCAGCAGCAGGGGCGCGGGGGACAGGTAGGCGCGTGCGAGCGCGACGAGCTGCCGTTCGCCCGGGGACAGTCCGGCGGGCCGCACCGGTGCGTCGAGTCCGCCCAGGCGCTCGACGAGCGTCCGCAGGCCGAGGGCCCCGACGGAGGCGTCGAGGTCCGCGCGGTCCGCGTCCGGACGCAGGTACGCGAGGTTGTCACCCACGGTCCCGGAGAAGACGTACGCCTCCTGGGGCACCAGCACACGCAGCGCGGCGAGTTCGGCGGGGGCGCGCCCGGTCACCTCCCGGCCGGCCACCCGTACCTCGCCGCCGCTCGGCGCGAGCGTCCCCGCGACCAGGCGGGTGAGCGTCGACTTGCCGATGCCGCTCGGTCCGACGACGGCGAGGCGCTCGCCCGGGGCGACGCACAGGTCGAGCGAGTCGAGGACCGGTTCGGCGCGGGCGCCGTAGGACAGGGTCACGGACCGCAGCTCCACCGCCGCGGCCGGTCCGCCGCGCGCGGCCGGGTGCGCGGGCTCCGGCCGCGCGCGGCGCCCGGCCTCCGACGCCGACGCCTTCGTTCCCGCCGGCTCCGACTCCGACTCCGGCTCCGGCTCCGGCTCCGGCTCCGGTCCGATGATCCGGTCGAGGACGACCAGCAGCCGGGCCCCCGCCGCACCGAGCGCGGTCATCAGTGTGTGCAGGGCGGGCAGCAGCGACTGGACGAGATAGGTGAAGGCACCCAGCAGCGCGCCCGCCGTCACTCCTCGCCCGCGCAGCCACGGCACCGCCAGCAGCAGCGCGAGGACGGGCAGATGGCCGGAGACGCCGAGCGCCGCCGTGCGCACCGCCGCCCAGCCTGCCAGGACACGGGCCGCCGCGGCGGCCCCGTCGACCAGCTCCGCGCCGCGCCGCGCCGCCTCGGGCCCGGTTCCGCAGGCCGTCAGGTCCCGCAACGCCGCCCGTGACCGGGCCGCGTGGTCGCCCAGCGCCTCGTCGGCCGCCAGGGCGCGTCGCTGAGCCGCCGCCATGGGCCGCAGCGTCACCAGGAACAGCGCCAGGCCGCCCGTCAGCGGTGGCAGCACCACCACGAGGAGGGCGGGGTGCAGCGACAGCAGTCCCAGCAGCGCTCCGACGGCGGTGAAGACGAAGGACCGCAGGGTCAGGACGAGACCGGCGAAGCTGTCCCGGGCGATCTCGACCTGGTTCGTCAGCCGGGAGACGGCCGCCCGGTCCGTCCCGCCGGCCCCGCCCGGGACGGCCCGGGCCAGGGACCGGTCGACCGCGCGCCGCACCAGGCCGTCGCGCAGCGGTTCCGTCAGCCCGGCGAGCTGGGTGAACACGCCCCGGATCACCGGGGCACCGAACAGTACGGCGACCAGCGCGACCGCGAGCCACGACAGCCCCCGGCGCACATCACCGGCGAGGAACCCCTGGTCGACGGCGTGGGCGACGCCGTAGCCCACGAGGAACGCCTGCCCGGTCTCGACGAACGACCAGAGCGCGAGCCGCGCGGACACGCCCATGCGACGTGCGAGGAAACGACGGGCGGGCGACGCGATATGGCGCAACGCCCCAGCCCCGTCGCCCGGACCCGCGCCGCGCGTCACCACCGCACCCCCTCGGGCCGGGACCGGCACACGGCGCTCACACCCGGTGCCACAGCCTCAGTGACCAGAACGAGGAAACGACGGGCGGGCGACGCAGTACGACGCGACACCCCAGCCCCGTCGCCCGGACCCGCGCCGCGCGTCACCACCGCACCCCCTCGGGCCGGGACCGGCACACGGCGCTCACACCCGCTGCCACAGCCTCAGTGACCAGAACAAGGAAACGACGGGCGGGCGACGCAGTACGACGCGACACCCCAGCCCCGTCGCCCGGACCCCGCGCACCCGCTCCGGCGTCGCGCGTCACCGCCGCGCCTCCTCGGGTTCGGGCCGGTGTGTGGTGCCCGCACGCGGTGCCGCGGCGCCGAAGACCGACCGGTAGCCGGGCGTGTGCCACAGTTCGCGATGGGGTGCGACGGACCGCACTCCCCCGTCCTCCAGCCAGATCACCAGGTCCGCCCGGGCCGCCACCGACGGGCGGTGCGCGACGACCAGCCTGGTTCCGGGCCGCACCGAGTGGCGCAGCGCCCGGTCCACCTCGTGCTCCGTGGCGGTGTCCAGACTGGACGTCGCGTCGTCCATGATCAGCAGTCGTCCGGCGTGCGCGAACGCCCGGGCGAGCCCGAGGCGCTGGTGCTCACCGCCCGAGAGCGGCGCCGTGGGCAGCGGGGTGGCATAACCGCTCGGCAGCCGGCGGACGAAGCCGTCGGCGCCGGCGGCACGGCAGGCTTCCCGGACCTGTTCGGGCGACACCTGCCGGGGGCCGGCGGCGACCGCTTCGGCGACCGTGCCGTCGTCCAGAGCCGGGCGCTCGAAGGCGTAGGCGACCTCGGTGCGCAGCGCCTCCCGGGTCAACCGGTCGAGGCGGACACCGTCCAGCAGCACATGTCCCTCGTCGGGGTCGATCAGCCGCCCCGCCACGGCGGCCAGGACGGACTTGCCCGCTCCGCTGCGGCCGACCACCGCGACGGTGGTGCCGCCCTCCACCCGCACACCGTCAACGCGCAGGACCTGCCTGCCGTCGCGCACCACCCGCACGCCGCGCAGTTCGAGATCGCCCGGTCCGGCCGGGGGGAGCCGCCGCGTCCCGTAGTCCAGCGTGGGCATGCCTGCCAGTGCCAGGGCCCGGTTCCGTGCCTCGCGGCCCCGTACCACCGTGCCCAGCAGGGACGCGGCGCCGCCGACGCCGGCCGTCAGCTGCGCGTACCGGCACACGGCGAGCAGCTCGCCCACGCTCAGGGCGCCCGACGCCAGCCGCAGGCCGCCGACGGCCGTGGCGGCCAGGGTGAGCAGGGGGACCAGGACACCGCTTCGGCCCAGAGCCCGTCCGTGCAGCGCCCACATGCGCCGGCCCAGGGCGGCGAGCTCCTCCAACGGCGCCAGTATGCGGGCGCGTTCGCGGGCGACGGTCCCCGCGGCGGCGATCGTCGCCGCGCCCTCCAGGGCCTCCAGCAGCCGGGACGCGATCTGTGACTGCGTGTTCTGGTAGGCGGCCACCGAGGCACCGGTGTCGCGGGCGAAGGTCCGCAGCACCAGCGCCAGGGCGGGCAGCCCGGCCAGCACGCAGGCCGCCACCCACACGTCGACGACGGCCAGCGCCACGAGCGCGCCCACCGGCGTGACCATCGAGGCCGCCAGCGCCGCCCGGGCCGCCGGGGCGCCGCCCGCGTCGGCGGCGTTGAGGGTCAGGCGGGTTCCGACGTCCCCCGGCGTGAAGGGCCCCGCGCGCTCCGGTACGGCGCGCAGCAGGCCGTCGAGGGCGCGGGAGCGGACGGAGGCCGTCCAGCCGGCGTTGCAGCGGCCGGTGAACAGGGAGGTGAGGCTGTCGAGGAGCAGTTCACCGAGGAGCAGTACGGCACTCAGCGCCAGCCAGCGTCCCGCGGCGCCGTCGGCTCCGCCGTCGCGCAGGAGCAGGTCCAGTGTGCGGCCGAGGGCGAAGGGCTGGGCCACCGTCGTCGCGGCCGCTCCGACCGAGCACAGCAGTACCAGTACTTCGGGCGTGCGCCCCGGCTCCGCGCCGCCGGCTCCGTCCCGCGCCCGGAACCCGGTCGTCAGCACCGGCCGATCTCCTTCCGTCCGTCCACCGGAACAGGCGACGGCGCCCCGGGCGGGAGCCCGGGGCGCCGGAGCCGAACGACATGACTCACCGCGTCACCGCGGCGGTCGACACCGGCGTCAGTTACAGGTGGTGACGCTCAGGCTGCTGTCGCCGCAGAGCAGCAGGCTCGCGCGGCTGCCGGTCTCGACGTCCCCCATGGCCTCTTCCTTGGGGGTCTCCATCGACTGCAGGTCAAACAGGTTCATGACATCTTCCCTTCGTAGGACAACGGGTTGTCTTCTTTCATCACGACCCCTGGAAGGGGCCGAGTCATATGGCCGCCCCGCGTGCGCGGCGGCGGAAGGAACGGCAGCCCGGCGGACGGGGCACCGTGGGCGGAGGCGACGGCCAGCAGGCATCCGGCCGTGCCCGTGGAGAGGTCCATGGACAGGCGCATCATCTGCTCACCGGGGAAGGCGAGCCGGTCGCGGTAGGCCATGGCGTGCCAGGACAGCGCGTCGAGCTGACGCCGGACGGCCTCCGGACCGGTGCCGGGTGCCCCGGCCGTCGTGCGGGCGAGGTACAGCACCATCCCGGACACGCCCCGGTACAGGCCCGGCTGGGCGTAGAACATGGCCTGCGCCGCGGCCACGATCTCGCCTCTCGCCCGCTCGAACTCCTCGTCCTCCCGGTGCGCCAGGTAGTCGTCGAGCACCATGCCGATGCCCACGCTGCCCGCGCCCAGGTAGGGCATGGTCCGCCAGCCCTCGTCGACCTGCAGGGCGCCGCCCGCGCCGCGGACGCAGCGGGCGAGGTCCTGGCGCAGCGCGTCCCGCGCGAGGTCGAGCAGGGCGGGGTCCCGGTCGCGTTCGTACAGCCGCAGGAAGAGCAGGGCGCGTCCCGCCGCGCCGTACAGCAGCCCCGCGCGCGCCCGGCCGGTGCTCCCGTCCCCGGGGCTCCCGTCCCCGGGGCTCCCGTCCCCGGGGCTCCCGTTCCCGGCCGGCCCGCCCCGGGCGGTCAGCTCGGCGCAGCGCCGGGCCGCCGCGTGCAGGGCGGTCTCCCCGGTGGCCGCGGCCAGCGAGTCCAGGGCCAGGCCCAGTCCGGCGGTGCCGCTGTGCAGGTCCGGGGCCAGGTGGTCGAAGGGCTGGTCGAGGAGCAGTTCGGCGAGGTCGAGGGCGCGATCGCGGTGGCCGAGGTGTTCCAGCGTCCAGGCGAGGCCGGCGAGCCCGTCGTGGAAACCGAGCGGCATGCCCGACGGCGGTTGCTTGGTCCGCTCCAGCAGCCACTGCTCCCCGTCCTCGTCCCTTCCCGCCCCGCTCCCGGCCAGGGCGTACAGCACTCCTGCCGCGCCGTGGCCGAAGGCCAGTCCGCCGCCGGCCGTGGCGAACTGCGCGATGTCGCCGGGGAAGAGACGGTCGGTACGGGACGGCGTCGCCGACGCGCGGATGGCAGCGGCCATCGAGTCCCGGCTGCGGGGCCAGTCGTCCGGCCGGACCGGCACCACCGGCCCGTCCGCCCGTCGCGCCGCCGGGGCGCCGGTGGTGGCACCGCCCGTGATCTCGTCGACCGCCGCGTCCAGGAAGGCCCGGTCCACCGGGAACTGCCCCGCCACCACATCGGCGAGATGGGCCGCCTTGCGCCGGTCCAGCGCCAGCAGGCTGGTGAGCGGGAGGAACAGCGCGAGCCGCAGACAGGCCAGCGCGTACCGGTCCACCGCGACACCCCGCCGGTCGGACGGCGCCACGAACCCCGGGTTGGCGACGGTCTGCCGGCCGGGCTCGCCGACCTGGTGCGCCGCCTCGAAGTCCAGCAGGGCGACACTGCCGTCCTCACGGATCATGATGTTGAACAGGTGCAGGTCGTTGAAGACCACGCCCCGGGCGTGGACGTCCTCGACGGCGCGTTCCACCCGCGCGTGGACGTCGAGGGCCCAGGCCGTGTACTCGGCCAGCCGCTCCGCCCCGGGGTCGGCCTCGATGAGCGGGTGACGGCGGGCGAAGAACGTGTTGAGCGGCTTGCCGTCGATGTGCTCCAGCACCAGGAAGTGGTGCTCCCCGACCGTCAGGTGATCGAGCACCTCGGGTGTGCAGCCGAGACCGGACAGCCGTTCCAGCGCCCGGCGTTCGCGGTGCAGCCGGGTCACGGCGTCCGCGCCGTCGGCCGCCAGACCGGCGTGCGGCCGGGCCTCCTTGAGGACGACCCGTTCCCCGGTGCGGGAGTCGCGGGCGAGGTAGACACCGCCGCCGTTGGAGAAGTGCAGCGCCGACTCGACCGTGTAGGGCAGGCCGCCCACGGTCAGCGCGTCCCGGGCCGCCAGGTGCGGGCGGAGGAAGGCGGGCGGCTCCACCCAGTCCGGCACGCGGAAGACGGGGCCGCGCAGGTCGGGCACCAGCACCCCGTCGGGGCCGGTCACGGCCGGCCGCAACTCCCCTTGCGCGTCGTAGCAGTTGCGCCGGGTGAAGCCGCCGTACCGGACGTGCACGGGTCCTTCGCCGAGCCGCAGGTCGCTCAGGATGTACGGTCCGGGTTCGCCCGCCAGCAGCTCCGACAGCTCGCCCGCGAGCCGTTCGAACCGCGCCTCGTCCGCCGGGTACACGGTGATGAACTTGCCGCTGCCCGCCCGGTCCGCGTACTTGGCGTTGCGCTGGTGCAGCAGATAGCGGCTGGGGACGAACTTGAAGGCCGTGCCGCCGGCGACACAGTGCCGCCACACGCGTTCGAGCACGGACTCGGCGTTGTCGAGACAGGCGGAGACGTGGATCTTCCAGCCCTGGTCGGGCAGTTCGGCGTCGGCCGGACGCAGGGCGAGCCAGTCCCCGCTCTCGTTCCGCTGCCATCCCGGCGGGACGGGCCACGAGGCCGCGGCGTACCGGGAGCGCCCGGTGCCGGCCGGGGAGACGGTGCGGTGCGGAGCGTCGTAGAAGTACGGGTCCGCGTCGCAGTACACGGCATAGCCCTTGTTCACGCCGTCTCCCTCCCACCGGTTGCTGACGGGCATGACGCTGTCACGGGGCGTACCGTCCCGCACAGTCACCGCTGTCATCACTCCGATGTGCGGAACGCACGGGTAACTTCACGGCGCGACGGGTGGGTCCTGGCCCGTCCCGCCCGGCGGCGGCCGGGCTTCGGCTCACGGCGGGAGTCCCCTTGACGGGGCGAAGGCGGCGTCGCCATGGTGGGCTCCGGCTGGGTGGGAACACCCACTGCCGCGGGGACTTCACAGGTGTCGGAGGCGGACCCGGCCGAGTGGGCCGGGCTGTTCGACTCCGACGGCGCCGTGCTCGCGCGGCTCCCGCACACCCGGCCGGACGGCGGCGATCACCTGATCGTCAGGATTCCGCCGGCCGGCACATGGTGCTTGGTGGGTGACAGCCCCGCCACGGTGCGGTGGGACTTCACGGGCTGGCCCGAGGCCCCGGAGGCGGGCCTGGGTGCCGGCGGCGCGAGGGGCGCGTTCGTGACGCTGTGCACGCACGTCCGTGACCTCGAACTGGAGGAGCCCTCGACCGACCACACCGTCTTCGTCCACGTCAAGCAGGCCGAGGCCGAACGCGCCCCGTGGCTCGCGGCTCAGGCCGGTCTGACGGTGATCGGCGGCCTGGAGATGGCCCCGTACTGAACGGGTGTGCCCCGCCGGAGTCTTCCGGCGGAGCACACCCGAGGTTCCGTTTCCTGGATCGGCGGATTCTGTGCGGCCGGGGCTCCCACTGCCTCGTGGAATCCGAACGGATCGAAGAAGTCCTTGCCCGTCGCGGCGTCGAACACCCTGCCCGAGTCGAAGCCGCTGCCCGTATGGACCGCCCGGACACAGGTGCCGCCGGCGTACTCGTTGGCGACCTGATCCCGCAGCGGCCGGACGCTCACCGTCGCGCCGGACGTCTCCGTCCTGGAGGCGGTGCGCGGGGCCGGTGTCGAGGTGCTCCACTCCTGTGCCGAGGGCACCTGCGGTACCTGCGAGACCGAGGTGCTGGAGGGCGACCCCGACCACCGTGACTCGGTGCTCACCGAGGAGGAGCGGACGGCCGGGGAGACCATGCTCATCTGTGTGTCCCGGTGTCGTGGGCGGCGGCTCGTGCTGGACCTGTGATCCTGAGGTCGGCGTCGATCCGGGCGACCGTCGCCAGCAGGTGGGGCAGCAGGTCCCGGCGTACGGACTCCACGGAGTTGCGGCCTGCGTGCACCGCGATGTTCACGCCGGCCACCACCTCGCCGTCCCGGTCCCGCACCGGCGCGGCGACCGACCTGAGCCCGTCCTCCAGTTCCTGGTCGACGAGCGCGTGACCCTGGCGGCGCACCCGGCGCAGTTCGGCGCGCAGGGCGTCCGCCGAGACGAGGGTGCGGGAGGTGTGCGGGCGCAGGTCGGCGCGGGCCAGCCGGGCCTCGATCTCGGCGTCCGGCAGTCCGGCGAGGATCACCCGGCCCACGGAGGTCAGGTGGGCGGGGAAGCGGGTGCCGACCGTGATCGACGCGGTCATGATGCGGCTGGTGGGGACGCGGGCGACGTACACGATGTCGTCGCCGTCCAGCACGCACAGCGAGGACGACTCCCGCACCCGCGCGACGAGTTGTTCGAGGTGCGGCTCGGCGATCTGCGGCAGCGTGTACCCGGCGAGGTAGGAGTAGCCGAGCTCCAGCACGCGCGGGGTGAGCCGGAAGAGCCGGCCGTCGGTGTGGACGTAGCCGAGATCGGCCAGGGTGAGCAGGAAGCGGCGGGCCGCCGCGCGGGTCAGTCCGCAGGCGCGGGCGACCTCGCTCAGGGTCAGCGCCGGGTGCTCGGCGTCGAAGGCCCGGATGACGGCGAGGCCCCGCTCGAAGGACCGGACGAAGTGCGGTCCGCGGACGTCAACGGTCATCGTGGCCTCCGGGAAGACGTACGAGCGTACGCGTCGCGCACGCCATGAGTGCGCGATCCGACTGTCAACGATGCGTCCGCACCTGAGCGGTTGTCCACGATGCGGTCGTCGACAATTGGACGGTGTACGGGGATTGACCGTGTCTCGGCGCGGGCCCTACGTTCCCGATCGGCACACTCGTTCTCTCTGCGCACAGCCTGTCGGAGCATCCGGTCCGGTCCCACCGCGGGAGTCACAGTCATGCGTCGTCGTCCGCTCATCGGCCTCACGGCCCTGTCCGTCCTGACCGCCGCGACGGCCTGCGGCTCGTCCGACTCCGACGAGCCGGACGGGGCCGGCTCGTCCGGCGGCACCACCAGCGTGACGGTGGGCCTCATCCCCATCGTCGACGTGGCGCCCCTGTATCTGGGCCAGAAGAAGGGCTTCTTCGGCGAGCGCGGGCTGAAGCTCGACTTCTCCAGTGCGCAGGGCGGCGCCGCCATCGTGCCCGGCGTGGCCAGCGGCCAGTTCGAGTTCGGGTTCTCCAACATGACCTCGCTGATGATCGCCCGGTCCAACAACGTGCCGGTGAAGGCGGTGGCGAACGGCATCGCCTCGACCGGTGAGGTGGGCAAGGACTTCGAGGCGCTCACCGTCAAGGGCGACAGCCCCATCAAGTCGGCGAAGGAGCTGGAGGGCAAGAAGGTCGCCATCAACACCCTGAAGAACGTCAACGAGACCGCGGTGCGCGCCTCGGTGCGCGAGGCGGGCGGCGACCCCGACAAGGTGGAGCTGGTCGAGCTGGCCTTCGACCAGATGCCGGCCGCGCTCGACGCCGGGCGGATCGACGCGGCGATGGTGGTGGAACCGGCGCTGGCCACCGTCAAGAGCCAGGGCGGCCGGGAGATCGCCTCCCCCATGATCGACATAGCCCCGAAGCTCACCGTCGCCATGTACTTCACCTCCGTCAAGTACGCGCAGGAGAACCCGGAGGTGGTGAAGAGGTTCCAGGAGGCCACCGCCGAGTCCCTGGCCTACGCCGACTCCCACCCCGACGAGGTGCGCGAGATCGTCACCACGTACACGAAGATCCCCGCGGACGTGCTGGCGAAGGTGACCCTGCCGAAGTGGCCGGCCGAACCCGACCGCGCCGCCATCGAGCGGCTGGCGGAACTGGGTGCCCAGGACGGCCTGTTCAAGCAGACACCGGACCTGGACGAGCTGCTGCCGTGAGGGGCGCGAACACCGCCCTCGGTGCGGCCGGGCTCGCGGCCTTCCTCCTCCTCGCGGAGGCGGTGCCGCGGCTCGGCCTGGTCGAGGAGGACTACTTCCCGCCGGCCGGCCGCATCGCCGACGCGCTCGGCACGGAGCTCACGGACGGCGCCTTCTGGACCGCGCTCGGCGACACCCTCACCGGCTGGGCGCTGGGCCTGGCGATCGCGGTCGGGGCGGGGATCGTCGCCGGGGTGGTCCTGTCGGTGGTGCCGTATCTGCGCGAGGCGACGGCGTCCACGGTCGAGTTCCTGCGCCCCATCCCGTCGGTCGCGCTGATCCCGCTGGCGGTGCTGCTGTACGGCACCGAACTGGAGTCGGTGCTGCTCCTGGTCGTGTACGCCTCCTTCTGGCAGGTGCTGATCCAGGTCCTGTACGGCGTCCAGGACGTCGACCCGGTCGCCGAGGAGACGGCACGGTCGTACGGGCTCGGCACCTGGGCGCGGGTCCGGCACGTACTGTGGCCGACCGCGCTGCCGTACGTGATGACCGGGGTGCGGCTGGCGGCGGCGGTCGCCCTGATCCTCGCCGTCACCGCCGAACTCGTCGTCGGGGCACCGGGGCTGGGCGCCCGGATCGCCGTGGCGCAGACCTCGCAGGCGGTGCCCGAGATGTACGCGCTGATCGTCGTCGCCGGACTGCTCGGGCTGCTGATCAACGTCGGGGCCCGGTCGGTGGAACGGCGGGCGCTGGCCTGGCACCAGTCGGTGCGCGGGGAGGTGGCGGTGTGAGGCGGCTGCTGCTGCGGCTGGTGTTCGCGCTCGCGCTGCCCGTGGTGCTGGTGACCGTCTGGTGGGTGTCCTCGGCCGGCAGCGAGGACGTGTACTGGCCGCCGCTGCGCACGATCCTGGAGACGTTCCCGGACGTGTGGACCGGTGAGCGGTGGCGCGGCGACGTGCTGCCCAGCGTGCTGCGGCTCACGGCGGGCTACGCCCTCGCCGCCGTCGTCGGCGTCGCGCTCGGCACGCTGATCGGCTCCTACCGGAGGGTGCGCGCGGTGTGCGAGCCGGTACTGGAGTTCCTGCGGGCCGTGCCGCCGCCGGTGCTGGTGCCGGTGATCATGCTGTTCGCGGGCATCGGCGACACGATGAAGATCGTCGTCATCGCCAGTGGCTGTGTCTGGCCGGTGCTGCTCAACACGGTCGAGGGGGTCCGCGCGGTCGACGCGGTGATGACCGAGACGGCCCGCTCCTACGGCATCGCGGGCGCCGCGCGTCTGAAGGACGTGGTGCTGCCCTCCGCGAGCCCGCAGATCTTCGCGGGTCTGCGGCAGGCGCTGTCGATCGGCATCATCCTGATGGTGATCAGCGAGATGTTCGCCGCCAGCAACGGTCTCGGCTTCGCCGTCGTGCAGTTCCAGCGCTCCTTCGCGATCCCCGACATGTGGACCGGCATCCTGCTGCTCGGTCTGCTCGGCTTCGTCCTCTCGGTCCTCTTCCAGCTGGTCGAACGGCGGGCGCTCGGCTGGTACCACGGTCTGCGCGCCGCCGCCCGGCGGTCCCGGTGAATCTCGCGAAAGGGCGGTCGATGCTCGACGTACGCGGCCTGCGGAAGGTGTACGAGGGTTCGGGGCGACACGTCGAGGCGGTGCGCGACCTGACCTTCACCGTGGAGGCCGGTGAACTGGTCTGTCTGGTCGGCCCGTCCGGCTGCGGCAAGACGACGCTGCTGAAGTGCGTGGGCGGGCTGCTCGAACCGACGGCCGGCGAGGTGTTCCTGGCCGGGCGGAAGGTGGACGGTCCGCCGCCCGGCATGGCGTTCGTGTTCCAGGAGTACGGGCGCAGCCTGTTCCCGTGGATGCGGGTCGGGCAGAACGTCGAACTCCCGCTGAAGCAGAGGGACCTGGGCAAGGCGCGGCGCCACGAGCTGGTCGCGGACGCCCTCGCCTCGGTGGGGCTCGCGGACGCGGCCGGGGCGTACCCGTGGCAGCTCTCCGGCGGTATGCAGCAGCGGGTGGCGATCGCGCGGGCGCTGGCGTACGAGCCCGAGGTGCTGCTGATGGACGAGCCGTTCGCGGCGGTGGACGCGCAGACCCGCGCCGATCTGGAGGACCTGGTACGGCGGTTGTGGCGGGAGCGCGGGATCACGGTCCTGTTCGTCACCCATGACATCGACGAGGCGGTGTACCTCGGCGAGCGGGTGATCGTGCTGTCCGCCTCCCCCACCGTCGTACGGGAGCGGCTGAAGGTCGACCTGCCCGCCGAACGGGACCAGTTGGGCACCCGCGTGGCACCGCGCTTCGCCGAACTGCGGACCCATGTGTACGAGCAGGTCCAGGCGGCGAAGCTCGGGGTCGCCACGGCCAAGACGGATACGCCTCCGCTTCACTGAACAACACGGGACGTTCCGAGGCGGAGCCTCAGGCGCGCAGCCAGACCGCGGTGTCCTTCGGCGGTCGTCCGTCGGGGTCCCGGGGGCCGCTGGCGAGGAGCGGCGCGGTGTGGTCCGGGAGGGTGGCGGGCGTGTCCGCGAGGCTCACCACGCAGAGGGTGCCGCCGTCCGCGCGGGTGAAGGCGAGCACGCCGTCGGCGGTGGACAGCCAGGTGAGCGGGCCGTCGCCGAGGACCGGGCGCAGCCGGATCGCCTCGCGGTGGAGGGCGAGCATCGAGCCGGGCTCCCGCGCCTGCCGGTCGGCCGCGTACGACGCCCAGCCGGCGGGCTGCGGCAGCCACGGTTCGCCGCCGAAACCGGCGTGCGGTGCGTCGGCCGTCCACGGCAGCGGCACCCTGCATCCGTCGCGGCCGGGGTCGGTGCCCCCGGAGCGGGCGTGCATGGGGTCCTCGATGCGGTCGAGCGGGATGTCGGCCTCGGGCAGGCCCAGTTCCTCGCCCTGGTAGACGTAGACCGCGCCGGGCAGGGCCAGGGAGAGCAGGGCGGCGGCGCGGGCCCGGCGGGTGCCGAGGCCGAGGTCGGTCGGGATGCCGAAGGCCTTGGTGGCGAAGTCGAAGCCGGTGTCGGCGCGGCCGTAGCGGGTGCCCGTGCGGGTGACGTCGTGGTTGCACAGCACCCAGGTGGCGGGGGCGCCGACCGGCGCGTGTTCGGCGAGGGTGTCCTCGATGGAGGTGCGCGGTCGTGCCGCGTCCCAGGGGCAGGTCATGAAGGAGAGGTTGAACGCGGTGTGCAGTTCGTCGGGGCGCAGGTAGCGGGCGAAGCGTTCGGTGTCGGGGAGCCAGACCTCGCCGACGAAGACGCCACCGTACTCGTCGGCGACGGCGCGCCAGCCCCGGTGGACGTCGTGGAGTTCGTCGCGGTCGGCATAGGGGTGCGGGTCGCGGCCCTCGACGAAGTCGGGCAGCCGGGGGTCCTTCACCAGCAGTGCGGCGGAGTCGACGCGCACACCGGCCACGCCCCGCTCGAACCAGAAGCGCAGGATGTCCTCGTGCTCCTGGCGGACGGCGGGATGGGTCCAGTCGAGGTCGGGCTGTTCGGGGGCGAACAGGTGGAGGTACCAGTCACCGTCGTCCGGCCTGCTCCAGGCGGGACCGCCGAACTCCGACCGCCAGTCGTCGCTCTTCAACTCCCCTACGTACGGGATGAGATCGGCCGCCTGGTTGATGTCGACCACGTGCCGTGCGTCGGTGAAGTACGCGTGGAAGACGTCCTCCACCTGCCCGCCGGCGAGTTTGGTGTCGAACGTCTTCGGGTCCTGGCAGGGGAACGCTTCGTGCGGGACGACGTCGATGCCGGGGTTCTTCCTCTCGAAGGCGGCGACGTCCTCTTCGAAGAACCGCCGGTCGACCTCGGCGCTCTTGGACGGAATGCAGTTGACGGTGAACCCCTCGGAACAGGAGCGGTGGGCGGGGCACACTCAAGCACCGACGACATCGGTCCGCAAGATGTCGCGCAGGATGTGAAATTATTGAACAGCAGAGTGGATCTCAGGAACGGGGCGCCTGGGCGGTCGACCCCCGCACCACCAGCTCGGGCTCGAACAACAGCTCCTCTGGGACCACCGCACTGCCGCTGATCCGCGCGTTCAGCAGTTCCACCACCGCCTTGCCCATGGCCTCGATGGGCTGCCGGACGGTGGTGAGCGGGGGTTCGGTGCAGTTCATCAGCGCCGAGTCGTCGTATCCGACGACGGATATCCGTCCGGGCACGTCGAGTCCCTTGCGGCGGGCGGCCCGTACGACGCCGAGGGCGAGGGGGTCGCTGGCGCAGATGAAGCCGGTGACGCCCCGCTCGATGAGCCGGGAGGCGGCGGCGTGACCGCCCTCGACGGAGAACATGGCGCGGGCGACGTGCTCCTCGGGCACCTCCCCCGCGACCGCGCGGGCGGCGGCCAGCTTGCGCGCCGAGGGCATGTGGTCGCCGGGGCCGAGCACCAGCCCGATGCGCTCGTGTCCGAGCGAGGCCAGATGCCGCCAGGCCTGCTCCACGGCCACGGCGTCGTCGCACGACACGGCCGGGAAGCCGAGGTGTTCCATGGCCGCGTTGACGAGGACGACCGGAATGTCGCGCTCGGCGAGCCGGCGGTAGTGGTCGTGGGGCGCGTCGGCCCGGGCGTACAGCCCGCCGGCGAACACCACGCCGGACACCTGCTGCTGGAGCAGCAGGTCCACGTAGTCCGCCTCGGAGACGCCGCCCCGCGTCTGGGTGCACAGCACCGGCGTGAGACCCAGCTGGGCGAGCGCGCCGCCGATGACCTCCGCGAAGGCCGGGAAGATCGGGTTCTGCAGCTCGGGCAGGACCAGGCCGACCAGCCGGGCGCGCTCACCGCGCAGCTGGGTGGGCCGCTCGTAGCCGAGCACGTCCAGGGCCGAGAGCACGGCCTGCCGGGTGGCCTCGGAGACTCCGGGCTTGCCGTTGAGCACCCGGCTGACCGTGGCCTCACTGACCCCGACCTTCTTCGCCACCACAGCAAGTCGTCGTGCCATGCGCGCAAGAGTAGCGCAAGAAACGCAAGCGGCTTGCGTCTCCGCGCACATTCGCTGTCAAGGCGCCGCCCAGAGCCCTCGGACATGTCCGAGGTGGCGGGTCATCACGGTCCGTACGGCCTCCGTGTCCCGGGCGAGCAGCGCGTCGAGCAGCTCCAGGTGCTCCTCGGCCGACGCCTCCAGCCGCCCCTGCTCCACCAGCGCGGTCAGCCCGTACAGCCGCGCGCGCCGGCGCAGGTCCCGGACCACCTCGACCAGGTGGCCGTTGCCGGCGAGCGCCAGCAGCCCCAGGTGGAAGCGCTGATCGGCCTCGATGTACGCGATGAGGTCACCGGCCGCGGCGGCGGTGACGATCTCCTCGGCGACCGGGCGCAGCGCATGGAGCGCCACCGGGTCCGCGGTGGCGGCCAGGTGGGCCGTCGTCGGGATCTCGATGAGTGCGCGGACGTGGGTGTACTCGTCGAGCTGCCGGTCGGAGACGGCGGTGACCCGGAAGCCCTTGTTGGGCACGGTGTCGACCAGCCCTTCCTTGGCGAGGTCGAGCATGGCCTCGCGCACGGGGGTGGCGGAGACCCCGAAGCGTGCGGCGAGGCCGGGAGCCGAGTACACCTCGCCGGGACGCAGCTCCCCGGCGATCAGCGCGGCCCGCAGCGCGTCCGCGACCCGCTCGCGGTAGCTGGGCCTGCGGCCTCCCAGGTCGGAGAGGGCGGTGTTCACAGGACGAACCCCGCCGGGAAGGGGTCGCGCGGGTCCAGCAGGTACTGGGCGGTGCCGGTGATCCAGGCCCGGCCGGTGAAGCTGGGCAGCACCGCCGGGCGGCCGGCCACCTCGGTGGTGCCGAGCAGCCGGCCGGTGAACCGGGTGCCGATGAAGGACTCGTTCACGAACTCGGTGTGCAGCGGGAGTTCGCCGCGCGCGTGGAGCTGGGCCATGCGGGCGCTGGTGCCGGTGCCGCAGGGCGAGCGGTCGAACCAGCCGGGGTGGATCACCATGGCGTGCCGGGAGTGGCGGGCGGTGGCGTCGGGAGCGGTCACCTGGACATGGTGACAGCCGTGGATGGACGGGTCCTCGGGGTGGACCGGTTCTCCCTCGGCGTTGATCGCCTCCATCAGGGACAGGCCTGCCGCGAGGATGTCGTCCTTGCGGGACCGGTCGTAGGGCAGTCCGAGCCGGTCCAGCGGCAGGATGGCGTAGAAGTTGCCGCCGAAGGCGAGGTCGTAGGTCACCGTGCGTCCGTCGGGCAGGGTGGCCTTCCGGTCGAGGGCGACGGCGAAGGACGGCACGTTGCGCAGGGTCACGGCGGTGGCGGCGCCGTCCTCGACCGCCACCTCGGCGACGACGACCCCGGCGGGGGTGTCCAGGCGGATGGTGGTGACCGGTTCGACGGCCTCGACCATGCCGGTCTCGACGAGCACCGTCGCGACGCCGATCGTGCCGTGCCCGCACATCGGGAGGTAGCCGGAGACCTCGATGTAGACGACGCCCCAGTCGCAGTCGGGCCGGGTGGGCGGCTGGAGGATCGCGCCGCTCATCGCGGAGTGTCCGCGCGGCTCGTTCATCAGCAACCGCTTGACGTCGTCGCGGTGTTCACGGAAGTACAGGCGCCGCTCGTTCATCGTCGCGCCGGGGATGGTGCCGATGCCGCCGGTGACGACGCGGGTCGGCATGCCCTCGGTGTGCGAGTCGACGGCGTGCAGGACGAGTTTGCTGCGCATGTCCGGCCCTCCCTACGCGAGTCCGGCCGCGACGGCCTTCTCGGTGGCCGCGCGGACGGCCGCCTCCTGACCGGGCTCCAGCGGTACGCGGGGCGGTCGGCAGGGGCCGCCGTGGCGGCCGACGAGGTCCATGGACAGTTTGATCGCCTGCACGAACTCCACCCGTGAGTCCCAGCGCAGAAGGGGATGCAGTTGCCGGTACAGCGGCAGCGCGGTGTCGAGGTCGCCGCCGGTGGCGGCGCGGTAGAGCTCCGCGCAGGACCGGGGCAGCGCGTTCGGGTAGCCGGCCACCCAGCCCTTGGCGCCGGCGACGGCGAGTTCCAGCAGGACGTCGTCCGCGCCGATCAACAGGTCGAGTTCGGGGGCGAGTTCGGCGATCCGGTAGGCGCGGCGGACGTCGCCGGAGAACTCCTTGACGGCCTGGACGTACCCCTCGCCGTGCAGCCGGGCGAGCAGTTCCGGTACCAGGTCGACCTTGGTGTCGATGGGGTTGTTGTAGGCGACGACCGGGAGTCCGGCCGCGGCGGCCTCGGCGTAGTGGGCGAGGACGGAACGCTCGTCGGCGCGGTAGGCGTTGGGCGGCAGCAGCATCACGGCCCGGCAGCCGGCCTCGGCAGCCTGCTCGGTCCAGCGGCGGGCCTCGGCGGACCCGTAGGCGGCGACGCCGGGCATGACGCGCTCCCCGCCGATCGCGGCGACGGCCGTCTCGACGACCCGGGCGCGCTCCTCGGGGGTGAGCACCTGGTACTCACCGAGGGATCCGTTCGGTACGACGCCGTCACAGCCGTTGTCCACGAGCCAGGCGCAGTGCTCGGCGTAGCGGTCGTGGTTCACGGAGAGGTCGTCGTTCAGCGGGAGCGCGGTGGCGACGAGGACGCCGCGCCAGGGACGGTGGTCGGTCATGAGGGTCCTCTCTCGGTCTACTGTTCGCGCTGTTCGCGCTGTTCGCGCTGTTCGCGCTGTTCGCGCTGTTCGCGCTGTTCGCGCTGTTCGCGCTGTTCGTGCTGTTCGGCGAGTACGCCCAGTGGCACCGGCCGGGCGAACGGCCGCCGGGACGGGGCGGGTTCGCATCCGGTGAGCCCGGCGACCGCCGGTTCGCACATCCGGCCCTGGCACCAGCCCATGCCGGCCCGGGTGAGCAGCTTGACCGTGCGGGTGTCCCCGGCCCCGAGCGCGAGGGCCTCGCGGACCGCGCCCGCCGTGACCTCCTCGCAGCGGCAGACCACGGTGTCGTCGGTGACCCGGTCGGTCCAGTGGGCGGGCGGGGCGTAGGCGGCGTCGAGGGCGGCGGCGTACCCGCGCAGCCGGGCACGCACCCTGGCGGCCGGGGCCCACTCACCGGGGTCGGGTACGGTGCCCCGCAGCCGGGCGGCGATCGAGCGGCCGGCGATGTGCCCCTCGGCGAGCGCGAGCGCGGCGCCGCCGACACCGGTGGCCTCGCCCGCCGCCCACACGCCGGGTACGTCGGTGCGCTGTTCCGCGTCGACGGCCACGGTGAGTCCGTCGAGGCGGCAGCCGAGGCTCTCGGCGAGGTCGGTGTGCGGGAGCATGCCGTGGCTCACCGCGAGGGCGTCGCAGGGCAGTCGGCGTTCGGTGCCGGGCCGGACGCGGCCCTGTGCGTCGAGGGCGGCGACGGTGACACCGGTGAGCCGGTTGTCGCCATGGGCGCGGACGACGGTGTGGCGGGCGAGGAACGGCACGCGGTGGCGCAGCAGCCGGGCCGCGTACCCGGCGCCCTCGGGCAGCTTGCCGGCCAGCGCTCCGGTGTGCCGCAGCAGACGGCCCGGGTCCGCGGACTCCACCAGTGCGGCGACCCGTACGCCCGCCGCCGCGAGCCCGGTCGCCACCGGCAGCAGCAGCGGCCCGGTCCCGGCGACGACGGCGGTCCGGCCCGGTACGACGAGCCCGCCCTTGAGCATGGCCTGGGCGCCGCCCGCGGTGACGACTCCGGGGAGGGTCCAGCCGGGGAAGGGCAGCACGGTCTCGTATCCGCCGGTGGCCAGCAGTACGGCGGCGGCGTGCACCTCGGCCGGCTTCTCCTGCTCCGGTCCGAGCAGCGCGTGCACGGTCGGTCCGTCGGGTGTCCGTTCCACGCACCACACGTGGTGCTCGCTCAGCACGCGCACGGAGCTGGTGGCGAGCCGGTCCCGCAGCCGGGTCCAGGTGCGCCACCGGTGGTGCAGGACCTGGGGGCGTTCCGCGCGGAGTCCGGCGGCGGGCTGCCGGTAGAACTGTCCGCCCGGCTCCGGAGCCGCGTCGACCAGGGCGACCCGCAGACCGCGCCGGTCCGCCGCGAGGGCCGCGGCGAGTCCCGCCGGTCCCGCGCCGATCACCGCGAGGTCAGTCCGCACGGCCCGTCCCCTCCTGGCTGCGGATCATGTCGCCCGGCCGGGCCGGGACCAGACAGGCCCGCTGGTCGGGACGGTCGTTCACGGTGACCAGGCAGTCGAAGCACACCCCGATCCCGCAGAACACCCCGCGGGGGCGTCCGCCGCCCCGGGTGGTGCGCCACGAGGTGACCCCCGCGGCCCACAGCACGGCGGCGACCGTCCGGCCGGGCAGCGCCTCGATGCGCCGTCCGTCGAAGGTGACCTCGAAGGCGGGTCCGGGCCCCGCCCCGGCGAGCTCCAGCGGATTCACTGCTCGGCCTCCTTCGTCGTACGGGGGAAGCGGTCGGGCCGGAACGGGGTGAGGTCCAGTTCCGGTGCCCCTCCGGTCAGGGTCCGGGCGATCAGCAGACCGGTGCCGGTGGCCAGTCCGATGCCCGCGCCCTCGTGGCCGCACGCGTGGAACAGTCCGGGCGCCCGGGGGTCGGGGCCGATCGCGGGGAGGTGGTCGGGCAGATACGGCCGGAAGCCGGCGTACGTGCGCAGGGCCCGTACGCCGGACAGGAAGGGGAACAGGCGGGTCGCCCCCGCCGCCAGGGCCCGCACCGCCGGGAGGGACAGGGACCGGTCGAAACCGACCCGTTCCCGGCTGGCGCCGATGAGCACCGGCCCGGCGGCCGTTCCCTCCACCACCGGGGAGGTCTGCAGTGCCGCCGAGTCGCTGGCGACGTCGGCGACGTAGTCGGCGGCGTACACCTTGTGCCGGATACGGGGCGGCAGTGGCTCGGTGACCAGGACGAAGCCGCGTCGGGGCAGGACGGGCAGGGACACCCCGGCGCGGGCGGCCAGTTCGCCGCCCCAGGTGCCGGCCGCGTTGACGACGGCGGGTGCGTGCAGGTCGCCGCGGTCCGTGCGCACCCCGCGCACCGCGCCGCCGGCGGTGCGCAGGACCCGGGTCACCTCACGGCCGGTGAGCAGCCGGGCCCCGGAGACGCGCAGGAGGTGGGCGGCGGCGAGGGCGGGCATCACCTGGGCGTCCTGCGGATAGCGCACGCCGCCCGCGAGGCCGGGCGCCAGACGCGGTTCCAGGTCGTGGAGCCGGTCGGCGGGGACGGGGTCGGCCGTCACCCCGGCGGCCCGCTGGGTGTCCGCGAACCGCCGCAGTCCGTCGAGCGTTTCGGGGGTTTCGGCGACGACGAGTCCGCCCTTGGCCTCGTACTCGACCGGCCTGCCCAGTTCCTGTGCCACCTGTGCCCACAACCGGTTGGACAGCAGGGCGAGTTCGAGTTCGGGGCCGGGCGCCTTGTCGGAGACGAGGAGGTTCCCCTCACCCGCGCCGGTCGTGCCGCCGGCCACGGGGCCCCGGTCCACCACGGTCACGGCCAGGCCCGCCCGGGCCGCGTACAGGGCGCAGGCGGCGCCCGTCATCCCGGCGCCCACCACCACGACATCGCAGGTCAGCGGCTCGCTCACGCCAGTAATATGTCACACAGCACTGCTGCGGGGAAGAGGGCGGACATCGCCGGCGAAGGGCCGCCTCAGTCGGCTGAGCGGACCACTCTCAGGTGGGAGGCGGCGCGGCGGTACCCGCGCTTCCCGGACGGGGTGCGGTGCGCCGCGCGCAGGACCAGCGTCAGCCGGGTGCAGTCCATGTCCTGGAGGGCCGGGGTCGTCTCCGTGACGATCCGGCAGTCCGTGGCGCCCCAGCGCGGGTCGGGGTGGAGCAACGGCCTTACGGAGCCGTCGTGTTCGGCGGCCTGCTCGCCGACGGCCCGCAGCCAGTGCGGCAGTCCGTGCCGGTAGGCGGCCTCCATGATGGGGTCCTGGGCGATGTCGCGGCGGATGGCCGCCAGGCCGTGGTCGTGGCCGTACCGTTCGACGGTCTCGGCGAAGTGGGCCAGCATCGGCAGGCACCAGCTCGACTCGTGGTCGCCGAGCACCGTGGCCGCGTCCGGGTGGAAGAGGACGAACCGGAGGAAGTTGTCGGCGGGCAGGGCCGTGGGGTGCGGCTCGACATCCTGGAAAAGCGACCGGAAAGCGGTGTTGGTGAGCAGCACGTCCCAGCGGTGGTCGACCACCAGGGAGGGGAAGGGGACCGCCTCCAGGAGGACGGCGTAGTCCTGCAGATAGGCCTGGGCCCCGGGAGTCCCGGGGACGGGCCGCGGTACCGGCCGCTGCCCTCCTGCCTGATGTGCCATCGGGAGGTCACCCCTCTTGCCTGTGCGGCCCTGACGCGGCGCCCCGATCCTGCTGCCCGCACGTGAGGTGTGTCAACTATCGTGGCATTTCATGCCGGTTGACGGCTGGAATTGGCCACAGTTGTGGCGAGACCTGGATGTGGGTTCGCGGCAACGGCTAGTCTCCGTGAAGTTCATGGCAATCGCTTGTGAGAAGCCTGTGAGAGACGTAGGAGATCTTTCGGTGACGGGTGGCTTCGAGGGTCCGGGCGCCACGCCGACGACCGCGCTGCCGGCCGTCGTCGCCCGCGTCACCGCGCTCGCCGACCGGCTCGGCGTGGCGCACACCGAGGTCTTCGGCGTCGGCCGGCTGTCCGCCGCCTCCGGTGTACCCGAGTCCGTGGTCAAGGCGCTGCTGAGCGGCCGGTCCGCGGGCGAGCCCGATGTGCAGGCGCGGTTCGTGCAGCGGCTGGACCTGTTGCGCCGCACCCGGCTGAAGCCGAACGGCCGCAAGTACACCCAGCAGGAGATCGCCGACGGCGCGGGCATGTCCCGGCAGCAGGCCGGCGCGCTGATCAACGGCGACCGGCGCCCGACCATGGAGCACTGCGACGCCATCCAGCGGTTCTTCCGGGTGCACGCCGGTTTCCTCACCGCCGAGGACCCCGAGGCGCTCGCGGGCGCGCTCCAGCACACCGAGCAGGAACTGCTGCAGAAACTCGCGGACCGGGAGCGGGCGGCGGCGGCTCCGGCCCACGACCCGCTGGAGCGGCTGCTGCAGGACCACGGGGTGCGCGGCATCGCCTGGCGGGCCGCCCAGCTGCCCACCGACCAGCACCGCGACAAGGTCGCGGAGTGGCTGGACATGCTCCTGGAGAGCGTCCAGCGGCCCAGGGCCTGACCCGGGGGCGACGCGCCGCCCGTCCGGCGGGTCCCCGGCGGAGCCGACGCTTCCCGGCACGGCCGGCCGACCCGTACGCGGCTCCGCGCGAGGCGGTGAACAGGCGCCGCGGCCGGCCCGTGCCATTCCGTACGGCGGTCCGCCCGCCCGGGACAGCGAGCGGGCCGTGGCCCGGCATGGCGGGCCGGCGCGGCAGGAGCGCCCGGCGTGCGTGCCCGCCGGGCGGGCGAACCGGCACCCGGCGGGACCCGACTGTCAGTGGTGGGCGGCAAGCTGGAGGCGATGGGTGACCGATCTCGACACGGGGAGAGCCGAGCGATGTCCACCGCCGTACTGACCGACCGCGAGCGCACCGCCGTCCAGGCCTATCTACGACTGCTGCACACGGTGCGCGCCGCCCTCGACACCCGGTCGGGCCCGCCGGGGCCCGCCGGGCCCCCGATGGTGCCGCCCTCCGTGCTCGCCGAGGCGGACACCGCCCTGGCCCGGGCGGGCCTGGCCGGCAACGAGGAGGTGTTCTTCCGGATGCTGCGCGACTGGCACCCCAAGCCGTAGAAGGGGCGTCCCGCTCAGCTGTGCGGGACGGCGACCGCCGTCGCGACCAGGTCCTTCTCGGTGATCCAGCGACCGGTGAAGTGGTCGACCACCCGGGTGCCCACGCGCGGTCCGGGGACGAGGAGGGTGGCCCGGAAGCCGCCGCGGGTGTGGTCGCCGGGGTCGGCGAAGAGGTCGAGGTCGGCCTCCATGAAGTCCAGCCACTTCCCGGTGAGCGGGAACCACGCCTTGTAGACGGACTCCTTGGCGCTGAACAGCAGCCGGTCCCAGTGCACGGCGGGCAGTTCCTCGGCCAGCCCGCCGATCCGCGCCGCCTCACGCGGCAGCGCCACGGAGGACAGGACGCCCCCGGGCAGCGGAGCGTGGGGCTCCGCGTCGATGCCGAGGGACGCCAGGTCGGCGGTGCGCACCAGGGCGGCGGCACGGTAGCCCTGGCAGTGGGTCATGCTGCCGGCCAGCCCGTCGGGCCAGACGGGGGCGCCCCGCTGACCGGGCAGCACCGGCTGCGCGGGCACGCCCAGCTTGTCCATGGCGCGGCGGGCGCAGGAGCGTACGGCGGTGAACTCCCGGCGGCGCTTGAGGACGGCGCGCTCCATCAGCGCCTCCTCCTCGGGGTACAGCGGGGCGTCGACGCCCTCGTCGCCGTGGGCCTCGACGGCGACCACCGTCTGCGGCAGCAGTTCCTCGATCATCGTCCCTCGTCCTCCCCCGGCACGATCCGGCGCAGCCGCCCCGGCGGCTGTTCCCGCTTGCGCCATTCGCGCGGGTAGCCCACCGACACCTCCTCGAAGCGGACGCCGTCCTGCCGGGTGGTCCGGGGGATGTGCAGATGGCCGTAGACCATGGTGTGGACGGGGAACCGCCGGTGCCAGTCGTCGGTGAGCACGGTGCCGCACCACATGGCGAACTCGGGGTACCACAGGACGTCCGTCGGATGGCGGTGCAGCGGCCAGTGGTTGACGAGGACGAGCGGCAGTCCGTCCGGCACCTCGGCCAGCCGGCGTTCGGTCTCGTCGACCCGGGCCCGGCACCAGGCCTCCCGGCTCGGGTACGGGTCGGGGTGCAGCAGCCGCTCGTCGGTGCAGACGACCCCGGTGCCGTGCGCGTACTCCAGTCCCTCGTCCTTGGTGGCGCACCCGGGGGGCAGGAACGAGTAGTCGTACAGCAGGAACAGCGGTGCGACGACGACCGGGCCGCCGGGGCCGTCCCAGACGGGGTAGGGGTCCTCGGGTGTGATCACCCCGAGGTCGCGGCACTGTTCGACCAGATGGTCGTAGCGGGCGACGCCGCGCAGCGTGACCGGGTCGCTCGGATGGGTCCACAGCTCGTGGTTGCCGGGCACCCAGACGACCTTGGCGAACCGGCCGGCCAGGGTCTTGAGGGCCCAGCGGACGTCCTCCACGGTCTCCGCGACGTCACCGGCCACGAGCAGCCAGTCCTTGTCCGACTCGGGCCGCATGCCGTCGACCAGGGCACGGTTCTCGGCGTAGCCGATGTGCAGGTCGCTGATGGCCCACAGCTGTCCGCTGCCGTACGTCCCCGACATCACCCGTCTCCCCTTCAGCCGTCGCACACGCCCTCACGAACGAGATCACATCCGTGCCGCCGGAACAAGCACGGCCCGTCACTCGTGTGTGGTACGGGAACGGCTGTCGAAGCCCTATGATCTGCCCCATCACCACCGCCGTGAAACGTCCTGCGCACAGGGCGGTTCGGTGACCCTCCACACTCCTGCCCGGGCAGCGGGCCACTGAGCCCTGCCCGCGAACCCCGGAAGGCGGCCTGCATGGTCTCTCGCGTACGCGTCTGGCTCAACCGCACGTACGCGGAGAACGTGTTCTTCATGGATCAGCTGCGGAGAAATCCCGACGACCGGGCCGTCGAGATCCACGCCACCCACGGCGACCCCGACTCCCCCGTGCTGGCCGCCGCCGACACCGCCGAACTCGAGCCCGAGGGGCTGTCCCCGGCGGCGTACGTCGAGTACGCGCTCGCCCAGTGCGAGCGGCGCGGCATCGACGTGTTCGTGCCCCGGCTGCACCAGGCGGCGGTCGTCGCGCACCGCGCCGAGTTCGAGGCGGTCGGTACGGCGCTCCTGGCGCCGCCGCCCGAGGCGGTGGCCGTGTTCCACGACAAGGTGATCGCCTATGAGGCGGTCCAGGCGATCGGGGTGCCCGTGCCGCCGTGGTGGCGGGTCCGCAGTGCGGAAGAACTCGTCGCGGCGGTCGACGAGTTGGAGGCGGGCGGGTACCGGGCCTGCTTCAAGCCCGTGTCCGGCGCGGGCGGGGTGGGCTTCCGCGTGATCACCCGCGCGCCCTTCTCGCTCACCCAGCTGAGCGGCTTCCCGAGCCCGTACGTGCCGCTCGGCCTGGTGCTGGACGCCCTGCGGGAGGCCGACGAGCCGGTGGACTGGCTGGTGATGCCCCGGCTGGAGCAGCCCGAGGTGTCGGTGGACTGCCTCACCGGCACCGACAACCGGATCCGGCTGGCGGTGGGGCGCACCAAGAACGGCCGGCGCAGGGGCTTCACACTGCACGAGCAGTGGCTGGAGCCGGCCCGGCGGATCGCGGAGGGCTTCGGACTGCATTACCTGTCCAACATCCAGTTCCGGATGCTGGGCGAGCGGCCCGTGCTCATGGACGTCAACACCCGGCCGGCGGGCGGACTGCACCAGTTGTCGCTGTGCGGGGTGAACGCCCCGTGGGCCGCCGTGCGGCTGGCGCTCGGCGAGGACCCGGGCGAGCTGGTGCCGCCGTTCCTGGGCCAGGACTACACGGTGGTGTCGGGTCCGCGTCCGCTGCCGCCGGTGACGTTGCCGCAGCAGCGTGCCGACGTGTCCACGGCCGCGCCCGCGCTGGGGGCCGTACCGGCTCCGGCCGCGTCCGTGGAGCCGCGGACGGCGACCGGGGCGCACGCGTAGAAATTTTTTCGGGGAATTTCCGCCGGGGGTGTATCAGGGGCCGGGCCGCGTGCTCTTGATGGTGAAGGCGACTTGGGGAAGCCGCCGGGGGGAAGCACGGGGGAACGGGGGGCTCGGGTCGGTCGGCCGCTGTCACGGGGGGCGACCGGCCGGCCCGAAGCCGTGTGCCATGTGCCGTGCCGGCTAGCCGAGGTAGGCGAGGCCGGGGTGGACGGCGGTGTAGCCGTCGACGAGGCGGCGGGCCACGTTCACGGAATCGACGAGCGGATGCAGCGCGAACGCCTTGACGGCCGTCGCGCGGGAGCCCGACCGGGCGGCGGCGAGCACCTCGCGCTCGACGGCCTTGACGGCGCAGACCAGACCGGTGGCGTGGTCGGGCAGCGGGTCGACGGAGACGGGGTGCGCACCGCTGGCGTCCACCAGACAGGGGACCTCGACGACGGCGTCCCCGTCCAGGGGCGACAGGGTGCCGCGGTTGCGGACGTTGAGGATCAGGGTGGTGCGTTCGTCGCGGGCGATCGCCCGCATCAGGGCGAGCGCCACGTCCTCGTAGCCGCCGGACAGGTCCTCGGCCTCGCGTTCGCCCGCGCCGGCCGCCTCCCGGTTCTCGGCCATGTAGGTGGCCTCGCGTTCGGCGCGGGTGCGGTTCCACAGCTCCAGGGCGGGGACGTCGGGGCCGGTCACCCCGGCGTAGAACCGTGCCTGCTGGTCGTGCAGGAACGCGCCCCGCGTCTGCTTCGCCTCCTGGTAGGCGCGTACGGCCTCACGGTTGAAGTAGTAGTAGTGCAGGTACTCGTTGGGGACCGCGCCCAGGGACTGCAGCCAGTCGGTGCCGAAGAGCCTGCCCTCCTCGAAGGAGCCGAGCAGGGCGGGGTCGGCGAGCAGGCGCGGGAGTTCGTCGCGGCCGGCGACCCGCAGACCGCGCACCCAGCCGAGGTGGTTGAGGCCGACGTAGTCGATCCACGCCTCCCGCGGCCGTGCGCCGAGCGCCCGGGCGACACGGCGGCCGAGGCCGACCGGTGAGTCGCAGATGCCGATGACGCGGTCGCCGAGGTGGCGGGACATGGCCTCGGTGACCAGGCCGGCGGGGTTGGTGAAGTTGATGACCCAGGCGTCGGGGGCGAGGCGGGCCACCCGCCGGGCGATGCCGACGGCGACGGGCACGGTGCGCAGACCGTAGGCGATGCCGCCCGCGCCGACCGTCTCCTGGCCGAGCACGCCCTCGGCGAGGGCGACCCGTTCGTCGTTGGCCCTGCCCTCGAGGCCGCCCACGCGGATCGCGGAGAAGACGAACGCGGCACCGCGCAGCGCCTCGTCGAGATCGGTGGTGACGGTCACCTCGGGCGCGTCGGGCACACCGGTGGCCTGCTCGGCCAGCACCCGGGCGATCGCGCGCAGCCGCCCGGCGTCCACGTCGTGCAGGACGACACGGGTCACCCGGCCCTCGGCACGGTCCCCGAGCAGCGCCCCGTACACCAGCGGCACCCGGAATCCCCCACCGCCCAGAATCGTCAGCTTCACACCCGCACCTTCCCACCACGACGCACCGGGACGACCCTACTCGCGGCGCGACCGCGCCGGGGTACGCTCCGCCGACCCGGCCCACCGGAGGACAGCCGGACATGACCAGCCGCTCCGCGCCCGACCGTCTGCTGTCCGTGCTCGCGGCCTTCGACCACGCGCACCCGGCGCTGACGTTGACGGACATCAGCCGCCGGGCCGGGCTCACGCTGACCACCGCGCACCGGCTCGTGGGCGAGCTCGCCCGGTGGGGTGCGCTGGAGCGGGACGCGTCGGGGACGTACCACGTCGGGCTGCGGCTGTGGGAGCTGGCCGCGCTCGCCCCGCGCGGGCCGGCGCTGCGGCAGGTCGCGCTGCCGTACCTGGAGGACCTGTACGAGGCGACGCACGAGAACGTGCAGCCGGCGGTGCGTGACGGGGGCGAGGTCGTCTACACCGAGTGGCTGTCGGGGCGGTCGGCGGTCGGCGTGCACATACGGGTCGGCGCCCGCTGGCCGCTGCACGCCACCGGGGTCGGTCTCGCCCTGCTCGCGCACAGCGACCCCGGCTCCCAGGAGGAGTACTGCGCGGGCCCGCTCGCCTCCTTCACCCCGTACACGATCACCGAACCGGAGCCGCTGCGACGGGTGCTGGCCGAGGTACGGCGCTCGGGCGTCGCGGTGAGCGACCGTCAGGTCACCCCGGACGCGCTGTCGGTGGCGGCGCCCGTGCGCGGTCCCGACGGCAGGGTCACCGCCGCGGTGTCGGTCGTGGTCCCCCACTCCGGCGCCCGCGCCCCCACCCTGACCCCGGCCCTCCGCCTCGCGGCCCGCGGCATCTCCAGAGCCCTGGGCTGGCACCCGACCGCTCCGGCCCCCGCCGAAGAGACCTGATTCCCCACTCCCGGCCCGTCGACAGCCCCGGCCCGGGACCCGGCCGCCCCGGCGCACCCGGAGAAACCTGCCGCTCCTCTCCCACGGCCCGACACCCGGCTCCCGCCCGCGCACCACCGGCGGCCCCGGGCCGGCAGCCGGGTCCCGGGGAAAGCGGACGCGGCCGAGGGGCCGGCACCTCACGTTCCGGCAGCCCCGCCCCGGCCGGTCCCTGCCGTTCTCTCGCCCGCCACTTGTCCGCGGTCCTGGGAGGGCAGTTGCGCGAGCCGGGGCGGCGGGCCGTCCCGCCCCGCGTATGTCCGGAGCCTCGTCGAAATCCCTCTCACCGGTGAGGACCGGGCCCCCGGTTCCTCGTGATACTGGTACGGCCCCCTCCCCGAGGAGCCACTCATGTCCCTCCGGTCCGCCTTCGCGCCGGTCGTCGTGCGCTGGCGTACGGCGAATCCGTACGCCCTCGACACGGCGCTCGCCGCGCTCGTGCTGTTCGCCGTCTCCCTGCAGTGGGTCTTCCCCTACGAGGGCGACGACCGGCTGACCTGGCAGGGCTGGCTGCTCGGTGCCGCCACGGCCGTACCGCTGGTCTGGCGGCGGCGCGCGCCCTGTACGGCCGCGTGGGCCGTGTCGGTCGCCACCCCGGCGCAGGCGCTGTACCACGCTCCCCCGCCGGACGTGCTGTACGGCGGGATGGTCGTCCTGTACACCCTGGCCGCCCTGGGCAGGCCCTGGCAGCGCCGGATGATGCTCGCGGGCTGGGTGATCGGGGTCGTCGTGACCATGCAGCACCTGGCGGGCGACGAGCCCTTCGAGTACGCCTTCCACCTGATGGGCCTCGTCTGCGCCTACGCCCTCGGGGTGCTCGCCCGGGTCCAGCGCGCGTACACCACCGAACTGGAGGACCGGGCCCGCCGGCTGGAACGGGAGCGGGCCGCGGACACCGCGCGGGCCCGCGCCGAGGAACGCGCCCGTATCGCCCGGGACATGCACGACATCCTGGCGCACGCCGTGAGCCTGATGGTGGTGCAGGCGGAGGCCGGACCCGTGGTGGTGCGCAAGGATCCGGAGCGCGCGGAGGCCACGTTCGACACCATCGCGTCGACCGGACGGGACGCGATGGCCCAACTACGGCGCATCCTCGGCGTGTTGAAGGAGGAACGGCCGGACGACGAGGCCGCGCGGCGGCTGCCGCAGCCGAACCTGGCGGCGCTGCCCCTGCTGGTCGGCCAGGTGCGGGACTCCACGGGGCTGCGCACCGAGCTGCGCACCACGGGCGTACCCTGCCCGCTGTCCTCGGACACCGAGGTCGCCGCCTACCGTGTGGTCCAGGAAGCTCTCACCAACACCGTGAAGCACGCCCGTGCCTCCCACGCCGTGGTGGAGCTGTACTGGGCGGAGGACCAGGTGACCCTTACGGTGACGGACGACGGGCGGGGTGCCCCCACGCCGGTCGGCGGACACGGACTGATCGGCATCCGGGAGCGGGCCGCCGCCTGCGGGGGCAGCGCCGAGACCGGCAGCGGCCCGGACGGCGGCTTCCGGGTCGTCGTACGCCTGCCGGTGGCCGCCGACCGGGAGGGGGCCCTCGGATGAGCATCCGGGTGGTCGTCGCCGACGACCAGGAACTGGTCCGGGCCGGCTTCGGCATGATCCTCGACGCCCAGGACGACATCGAGGTGGTCGCCGAGGCCGGGAACGGCGAGGAGGCCGTCGCCGCGGTGCGCCGGCACGCCCCGGACGTACTGCTGCTGGACATCCGCATGCCGGTGATGGACGGCCTGGAGGCGGCCCGCCGGGTGTGCGCGCAGTCGGGCTGCAAGGTGGTCATGCTGACCACGTTCGACCTGGACGAGTACGTGTACGAGGCGCTGTACGCGGGTGCCAGCGGCTTCCTGCTGAAGGACGTCCGCAGGGACGACCTCGCGCACGCGGTGCGGGTGGTCGCGGCCGGTGACTCACTGCTCGCCCCGGCCGTGACCCGGCGGCTGGTCGCGGACGTCGTGCGGTGCCGCCGGGAACGGGCCGCCGCCGAGGCCACCACCCCGCAGCGGCTGGACGTGCTCACCGCCCGCGAGGCGGAGACTTTGCGGCTGCTGGCCCGGGGACTGTCCAACGCGGAGATCGCGACGACCCTGTTCGTCAGTGAACACACCGTCAAGACCCATGTGAGCAACGTGCTGGGCAAGCTCGGTCTCAGGGACCGGGTGCAGGCGGTGATCTGCGCGTACGAGACGGGTCTGATCGCCCCCGGCTCCCCCTGAGGAGTGAGTGAGGGGGCCGTCTCCCCCGTACGGGCGAGGGCCGCAAACCGCTCCCCCGGGCGATCCGGCGCACCGCCCCGCGGCACGAGTCTGGGAGGCGACGGAGAACCAACTCCCCGGGAGGGAACGTGCTTTCCGCACTCGCCCGGGCGGCCACCCGCCGCCCCTTGACCGTGATGCTCCTGTGGGGGCTCTTTCTGCTGCTGGGATTCGGGCTGGGGACGGGCGTGTTCGCGCGGCTCTCCGACAACGTGTCCGAAGTGCCCGGAACCGAGTCGGAGTCGGCCGCCCGGTACCTGGACCGGGCGGACCCGGCGGGCGAGTCGATCACCGGCGTGGTGGCCGGCACCGCCGTCTCGGACCCGGAGCTGCGTGCCGAGGTCGAGCGGGCCGTGGCCGACGTGCGGACGGTCGCCGGGGTCGCCGCCGTACCCGACCCGTACACCACGCGCGGTCTGACCGCCGAGGACGGGCGGGCGTTGATCATCCCCGTCACGCTCGAGGGCGGTCTGGACGACGACGCCGAGGAGCGCACGCTCGACGCGGCGGCCGAGCGGATCAGGGAGATCGACGCCCCCGACGTCCAGGTGAGCGGGGGCCCGCTGCTGGGGCAGCAGATCGCCGAGCGGGCCCAGGAGGACGTGAAGAACGCGGAGTTGATCTCCCTGCCGGTGGTACTGGTGCTGCTGCTCGTGGTGTTCGGCGGACTGCGCTCCGCGCTGCTGCCGCTGGTCGTCGCGGTCAGCGGGATCGCGGGGGCCTTCCTGGCGCTGTTCCTCTTCAGCGAGGTCACGGACATCTCCGTGTACGCGATCCAGGTGACGACGATGCTGGGGCTCGGGCTCGCCGTGGACTACGCCCTGCTGATGCTGGTGCGGTTCCGGGAGGAACGCCGGCACACCGAGGACGTCGTGGAGGCGGTGCACCGCACGGTCGCGGCGGCCGGGCGGACGGTGCTGTTCTCCGGGCTCACGGTGGCCGTCAGCCTGACCGGGCTGCTGGTCTTCCCGAGCGTGTTCCTGCGCAGCATGGGCCTCGCGGTCGCCGCCGTGGTCGTCATCGACATGCTGGCCGCGCTCACCCTGCTGCCCGCGCTGCTGGCCCGGTTCGGCGGGCGGATCCCCCCGGCGAAGGACCGGCCGGAGGGCGAGGAGGGCCGGCTCTTCGCCCGGATCGCCCGCTTCGCGGCCCGGCGCCGGATCGCCGTACTGGCCGTGGCCGTCCCGGTGCTGCTGGTCCTGGCGGTGCCGGCGGCCGGGGTGGAGATCGCCCTCGGGGACGCGCGGCAGCTCCCCACGGACACCGAGGCCCGGCAACTGCACGACACCGTGGGCGGCCACTTCCCGCCGGGGACCGGGGTCACGCCGGTCACCGTCGTCGTCCGGCCCGGCGCCGACGGCGCGACCGTCGACGGGATCCGCGCGCTGTCCCCGGCCACCGCGGCCCGTGAACTGCCGGGCGGTGCCACGGTGCTGGAGATCCGGCCGCCCGGCGCGGCCGACGGCGAGGAGGCGACCGGGCTGGTCGAGCGGGTGCGGGAGGTACGCGGCGACGAACCGGTCGAGGTCACCGGGCCCGCGGCCCGGCTGGTCGACTTCCGCGAGATGCTCGCCGAACGGGCACCGTGGGCGGCCGTGACCGTCCTGGCCGGCATCTTCGTGCTGCTGTTCGCGTTCACCGGTTCCGTGCTGCTGCCGCTGCGCACCATCGCGACGACGCTGCTCAGCCTGGGCGCCGCGCTCGGTGCGGTGGTGTGGGTCTTCCAGGACGGTCATCTGGCCGGGCCGCTGGGCGCCGAGGGGCTGGGCTCGCTGAGTCTCACCGCGCCGCCGCTGATCGTGGCGATCGCGTTCGGACTGGCCATGGACTACGAGCTGTTCATCCTGGCCCGGATGCGGGAGGCCCGGGAGCGCACCGGTGACGACGCGGGGGCCGTGGTGGACGGGCTGCGCCGCTCGGGCAGGGTGGTCACCTGTGCGGCGCTGCTGCTGGCGGTCGTCTTCGCCGCGTTCATGACGGGCGGCTTCTCGCCCATCCTGCAGATCGGTCTGGGGCTCACCCTGGCCGTCCTCATCGACGCGACCGTCGTGCGCATGCTCCTGGTGCCGGCCACCATGTCCCTCCTCGGGCGCCGCGCCTGGTGGGCTCCGGCACCGTTGCGGCGGCTCCACGAGCGCTTCGGACTCCACGAGGAGCCTGCGGAGGCGGCTCGGCCGCGGGTGCCGGCGGGGGTGTGAGCGTCCGCCCACACCGGCCGGCACCACTCACCCGACGGAGCGCCGGGAGTTCGCCCCCTCCGCCCCTTCCCTCCCCCACTCTCGGCTCCGCTCGAGCGGGAGGTGCCCCCATCGTCCCTGGGGGCTTCGCCCCCAGACCCCCACGCGCAGTTCCCCGCGCCCCTATAGGGGCGCGGGGCTGTGTCGACATGCGGCTTCGCCGCGTGGGCGCGATCAGCCACGACGCACCCGCAGCCGCCACACAACCGACCCGGCCCCCCACCTCCCGCTCCCGCATGGTCGAACGGAGCGATGGGCGCGACGCCCAGGCACTCGCCGGCGTCGCACCCATCCGACGCTCACACATCCTCTTGCCCGGATTCGCGTCAATTCGGAACGTGAACTCCCTCCGCCGGTAAGGACTTTATCGGTTACACCTCTTGACGGCGCCCGAGGCGCAGAGCACATTGGCGTCACTTTGAGAGCGCTCTCACGCCACAGGCGTCCGAACCCGAGAGGGCATCCCCACATGAGTGACACCTCCGGCATCCCCCGCACGCTCCGCAGACCCCGCCCGCTGCGGCGGGCGGTCCTCGCCGTCGTCAGCGCGCTCGCCCTCGCGGCGGGCGCCGCCACCGCGGCCAGTCCGTCCGCGAGCGCGTCCGTGCCGCCTCCGCCGTCGGGCTGGACCCAGGTCTTCGCCGACGACTTCAACGGTTCCGCGGGCAGCGGTGTCAACACCTCCGACTGGCAGTACGCGACCGGCAAGGGCTACCCGGGCGGCCCCGCCAACTGGGGCACCGGCGAGATCGAGACGATGACGTCCAACGCGGACAACGTCTCCCTCGACGGCAACGGCAACCTGCGCATCACCCCGCGCCGCGACGCCTCCGGCAACTGGACCTCCGGCCGCATCGAGACCAGGCGCACCGACTTCCAGCCCCCGGCCGGCGGCAAGCTCCGTGTCGAGGGCCGCATCCAGGTGCCGAACGTCACCGGCGCCGCCGCCAAGGGCTACTGGCCCGCGTTCTGGATGCTGGGCTCCCCCTACCGGGGCAACTACTGGAACTGGCCCGCCGTCGGCGAGCTGGACATCATGGAGAACACACAGGGCAACAACACCGTGTTCGCCACGATGCACTGCGGCACCTCGCCGGGCGGCCCGTGCAACGAGACCAGCGGCATCGGCGGTTCGACCACCTGCCAGGGCACGACCTGTCAGGCCGGCTTCCACACGTACCGGATGGAGTGGGACCGCTCGACGAGCGTCGAGGAGATCCGCTTCTACCTCGACGGCAACAACTTCCACACCGTACGGGAGAACCAGGTCGACGCGACGACCTGGACGAACGCGACGAACCACGGCTACTTCGTCATCCTGAACGTGGCGATGGGCGGCGGCTTCCCCGACGCCTTCGGCGGCGGCCCGGACGCGGGCACCCAGCCCGGGCACTCGATGCTCGTCGACTACGTGCAGGTGCTGACCTCCGGCGGCGGAGACGACCCGGGTGACCCCGGCACGCCCGGCAACCGCGACGCCTACGGCACCATCCAGGCCGAGTCCTACGACGGCCAGGGCGGCGTGATGACGGAGAACACCTCGGACTCCGGCGGCGGCCAGAACGTGGGCGCGCTGGCAGGCGGTGACTGGCTGCAGTTCAAGGGTGTCACCTTCGGTTCGAACCCGGCCCGGCAGTTCTCCGCGCGGGTGGCGAGCGGTGCCGGCGCCGGCGTCAGCGGCCTGGTCGAGGTGCGGCTGGACAGCCGGAGCAACGCGCCCATCGGCAGCTTCGCCGTGGGCAACACGGGCGGCTGGCAGTCCTGGCGGACGATCCCGGCGAACATCAGCGACGTGACGGGCACCCACGACGTCTACCTGACCTTCACCAGCGGCCAGCCGTCGGACTTCGTGAACGTCAACTGGTTCACCTTCGGCCACTGATCCCACCCCCCACACCGGCCCTCCCCGGCCGGGAACGAAAGAGGGCCCACACGCGCGTGGGCCCTCTTTCGCATGCCCCGGCCAGAGACTGCATGGTCATGGCGGTTCCGCGGTACCCGGCGCCGCGCGAGGAACGGGGGGCCGCCAGCACCGAGGGCACCCCGCCGGCCGGGAGGCGGTCCGTCACCAAAAAATCATACTTTTAAACTTGAACACATGACGGCACCGATGCTGTTTGAACCGAGGACTTCTTGAAGTGATGCGGCGCGCCACCCGCCTCGTACGGCGTCGCCCCGGCAACGTGACCGCCGGGGAATCACCGACCGCCGCGCACGGTTGTCGTGACCGCGAGGAAGAAGATGAGCACTGTGAGTGAAACAGCCGTGAGGCTCTTCTCCGGTGAGCGCCGGGCGTCCGCCGAGGTGAAGGACCCGGCGGACGAGGACACCCTGGACAACGAGGGTGTCGCGAAGTCCGAGGACTCCCGGCAGGAGCTGCTCGACTCGGCGACGGAGTCGCTCGACAGCAAGGGAGCTGACGCGGAATGACCGACGAGACGACCGAACCGACCACGGACGCCCCAGAGGAACAAGAAGAACAGGAGGAACGGGGGGAGGCCCTCGCGGCCCTCCCCGCGCCCCCGGCCGACTGGGCCAACCCGCTGCGCGACCCGCGGGACCGGCGGCTGCCCCGGGTGGCGGGCCCCTCCGGTCTGGTCATCTTCGGGGTGACCGGCGACCTGTCCCGCAGGAAGCTGATGCCGGCCGTGTACGACCTCGCCAACCGGGGCCTGCTGCCGCCGGGCTTCTCGCTGCTCGGGTTCGCCCGCCGGGACTGGGAGGACCAGGACTTCGCCCAGGTCGTGCACGACGCCGTCAAGGAGCACGCGCGCACCCCGTTCCGCGAGGAGGTCTGGCAGCAGCTCGCCGAGGGCATGCGGTTCGTCCCGGGCGACTTCGACGACGACCACGCGTTCGACCAGCTGCGCAAGGCCGTGGACGAGCTGGACGCCCATCGGGGCACCAACGGCAACTACGCCTTCTACCTCTCCGTACCGCCGAGGTTCTTCCCGAAGGTCGTCCAGCAGCTGAAGAAGCACGGGCTGACCGACGCCCCCGAGGGGTCCTGGCGGCGCGCGGTGATCGAGAAGCCGTTCGGACACGACCTGAAGTCCGCCGAGGAGCTCAACGCGATCGTGCACGAGGTGTTCGACCCGGAGCAGGTCTTCCGGATCGACCACTACCTCGGCAAGGAGACCGTCCAGAACATCCTGGCGCTGCGCTTCGCCAACCAGATGTTCGAACCGATCTGGAACCGGTCCTTCGTGGACCACGTGCAGATCACCATGGCGGAGGACATCGGCATCGGCGGGCGCGCGGGCTACTACGACGGCATCGGCGCCGCCCGTGACGTCATCCAGAACCACCTCCTGCAGCTCATGGCGCTCACCGCGATGGAGGAGCCGGCCTCCTTCGACGCCGCCTCGCTGCTGACCGAGAAGCTGAAGGTGTTCCGGGCCGTGAAGGTCCCGGACGACCTGGGCCGGCACACGGTGCGCGGACAGTACGAGGGTGCCTGGCAGGGCGGTGCGAAGGTGCGCGGCTATCTGGAGGAGGAGGGCATCGACCCCTCCTCGAAGACCGACACCTACGCCGCGATCAAGCTCGGCGTGGACAACCGCCGCTGGGCGGGCGTCCCCTTCTACCTGCGCACCGGCAAGCGGCTGGGCCGCCGGGTCACCGAGATCGCGGTGGTCTTCCAGCGGGCGCCGCACTCCCCCTTCGACTCCACCGCCACCGAGGAGCTCGGGCAGAACGCGGTCGTCATCCGGGTCCAGCCGGACGAGGGCATGACGGTCCGGTTCGGCTCCAAGGTGCCGGGGACCTCGATGGAGCTGCGGGACGTGACCATGGACTTCGCGTACGGCGAGTCGTTCACCGAGTCCAGCCCGGAGGCGTACGAGCGGCTCATCCTGGACGTCCTGCTGGGGGACGCCAACCTGTTCCCCCGTCACCAGGAAGTGGAGGAGTCCTGGAGGATCCTCGATCCGATCGAGGAGTACTGGGCGTCGCACGGCCGGCCGGCGCGGTACACCTCGGGCAGCTGGGGACCCGCGGAAGCCGACGAGATGCTCGCACGAGACGGACGGAGCTGGCGCAGGCCATGAAGATCGACCTGACCGACACCACGGCAAGCAAGGTCAACAAGGCGCTGGTGCAGGGCCGCCGCGCCATCGGCACCCCGGCCGTGGGCATGGTCCTGACGATGGTGATCGTCACGGACGAGGAGAACGCCTACGACGCGATCAGGGCGGCCGAGGAGGCCTCGCACGAGCACCCCTCGCGCACCCTGGTCGTGATCAAGCGGCACACCCGCAACCCCCGCGAGCGCACCCACCCCCGGCTGGACGCCGAGGTCCGGGTCGGCTCGGAGGCCGGGACCGGTGAGACGGTGGTGCTGCGGACGTACGGCGAGGTGTCCGACCACGCCGACTCGGTGGTGCTGCCGCTGCTGCTGCCGGACGCGCCGGTGGTGGTGTGGTGGCCGACGGACGCGCCCGAGAACCCGGCGAAGGACCCGCTGGGCGCGCTGGGCCAGCGCAGGATCACCGACCTGTACACGGCCGAGAACCCCATGGAGGTGCTGGAGGCCCGGCGGCGCACCTACGCGCCCGGCGACACCGACCTCGCCTGGACCAGGCTGACGCTGTGGCGCTCCATGCTGGCGGCGGCGCTGGACCAGGCGCGGGCGACGGTGACCTCGGCGACCGTGGAGGCCGAGGCCGACAACCCGGCCGCCGAGCTGCTGGCGCGCTGGCTGGAGGCGCGGTTGCGGGTGACCGTCGACCGGGTGGTGACCGCGGGGCCCGTCGTCACGGCGGTCCGCCTCGGCACCGCGGACGGCGAGGTCGTCATCGACCGCCCCGAGGGCCCGCTGGCCACGCTGACCCTGCCGGGGCAGCCCGCGCGCCGGCTGGCACTGAAGGTCCGCCCCACCTCCGAACTCATCGCCGAGGAGCTCAGGCGCCTCGACGCGGACGAGATGTACGCCGTCGCCCTGCGCGGCGAGGCCACCGAGGAGGTCCCCGCCCATGTCTGACGCCCCCGAGCCGACCCGGCGCCCCGAGTGGGCCGCCCTGGGCGACCACCGCGCGGACGCGCTGCCGCAGCCGGACCTGCGCGAGCTGTTCGACGCCGACCCGTCCCGCGCCGAGCGGTACGTCGTACGCGTGGGTGACCTGCGCATCGACTACTCCAAGCACCTGGTCAACGACGAGACGCTCGCCCTGCTGCGTGAACTGGCCGAGGCCACCGATGTGTTCGGGCAGCGCGACGCCATGTTCCGCGGTGAGCGGATCAACGTCACCGAGGACCGGGCCGTGCTGCACACCGCGCTGCGCGCCCCGCGGGACGCGGTGGTCGAGGTCGACGGGGAGAACGTCGTCCCGGCCGTGCACGCCGTGCTCGACCGGATGGCCGACTTCGCCGGCCGCGTCCGCTCCGGCGAGTGGACGGGCCACACCGGCAAGCGCATCCGCACCGTCGTCAACATCGGCATCGGCGGCTCCGACCTCGGCCCGGCGATGGCGTACGAGGCGCTGCGCGCGTACACCGACCGCTCGCTGACCTTCCGGTTCGTGTCCAACGTGGACGGCGCCGACCTGCACGAGGCGACCCGCGACCTGGACCCGGCGGAGACGCTGTTCATCGTCGCCTCCAAGACCTTCACCACGATCGAGACGATCACCAACGCCACCTCGGCACGGACCTGGCTGCTCAAGGGTCTGGGAGGTGACGAGAAGGCGGTGGCCCGGCATTTCGTCGCTCTGTCGACCAACGCCGAGAAGGTCACGGACTTCGGCATCGACACGGCGAACATGTTCGAGTTCTGGGACTGGGTCGGCGGACGCTACTCCTACGACTCCGCGATCGGCCTGTCGCTGATGATCGCCATCGGCCCGGACCGCTTCCGGGAGATGCTCGACGGGTTCCGGATCGTCGACGAGCACTTCGTCAACGCCCCCGCCGAGGCCAACGCCCCGCTGCTGATGGGCCTGTTGGGCGTCTGGTACAACAACTTCCTCGACGCCCAGTCGCACGCCGTGCTGCCGTACTCGCACTACCTGTCGAAGTTCACCGCCTACCTCCAGCAGCTCGACATGGAGTCCAACGGCAAGTCGGTGGACCGCCGGGGCCGTCCCGTCGCCTGGCAGACGGGGCCGGTGGTGTGGGGCACGCCCGGCACCAACGGGCAGCACGCCTACTACCAGTTGATCCACCAGGGGACGAAGCTCATCCCGGCCGACCTGATCGGCTTCACCCGCCCGGTCGCCGAGCTGGGCGACGAACTCAAGGCGCAGCACGACCTGTTGATGGCCAACCTGTTCGCGCAGGGCCAGGCCCTCGCGTTCGGCAAGACCGCCGAGGAGGTACGGGCGGAGGGCGTGCCCGAGGAACAGGTGCCGCACCGCACCTTCCGGGGCAACCACCCCACCACCACGATCCTGGCCACCGAACTGACCCCCTCGGTGCTCGGCCAGCTCATCGCGCTGTACGAGCACAAGGTGTTCGTCCAGGGCGCCGTCTGGGACATCGACTCCTTCGACCAGTGGGGCGTCGAACTCGGCAAGGTCCTCGCCAAGCGCGTCGAGCCCGCCCTCACCGAGGGCGCCGACGTCCCCGGCCTCGATCCGTCCACGGCCGCGCTGGTGGCCGCCTACCGCGAACGCAGGAAGTGAGCTGACATGCAGATCGGTCTTGTTGGGCTCGGCAAGATGGGCGGCAACATGCGCGAGCGCCTCCGCAGCGCCGGCCACACCGTCGTCGGGTACGACACCAACCCCGAACTCTCCGACGTCGACCACCTGTCCGACCTCGTCGACCGGCTCGAGAGGCCGCGCGCGGTGTGGGTGATGGTGCCGGCCGGCGCCGCCACCCAGCACGTCGTCGACCAGCTCGGGAGCCTGCTCAAGCCCGGCGACACGGTCGTCGACGGCGGCAACTCCCGCTGGACGGACGACGAGAAGCACGCCAAGGAGCTGGGCGCCCGGGGCATCGGCTTCGTCGACGCGGGTGTCTCGGGCGGGGTGTGGGGCCTGCAGAACGGTTACGCCCTGATGGTCGGCGGCGACGAGGAGCAGGTGGAGCAGCTGAAGCCGATCTTCGACGCGCTCAAGCCGGAGGGACCGTACGGCTATGTCCACGCGGGCAGGGTGGGCGCCGGGCACTTCGCGAAGATGGTCCACAACGGCATCGAGTACGCCATGATGCAGGCCTACGCCGAGGGCTGGGAACTCCTGGAGAAGGTCGACTCGGTGGACAACGTCCGGGAGGTGTTCCGCTCCTGGCAGGAGGGCACCGTCATCCGCTCCTGGCTGCTCGACCTCGCGGTCGACGCCCTCGACGAGGACCAGCACCTGGAGCGGCTGCGCGGATACGCCGAGGACTCGGGCGAGGGCCGCTGGACCGTGGAGGCGGCCATCGACAACGCCGTGCCGCTGCCCGCGATCACCGCGTCGCTGTTCTCGCGGTTCACCTCGCGTCAGGAGGACTCGCCGCAGATGAAGATGATCGCGGCGCTGCGCAAGCAGTTCGGCGGCCACACCGTCGAGTCGGCGGAGAAGGCGTAACGACCGTGGGGGACCTGCTGCTGGCGCGGCACGGCGAGACGGAGTGGAGCAGGGCGGGCCGGCACACCGGCCGGACCGATCTCCCGCTGACCTCGGCCGGTGAGGCCCAGGCCAGGTCCCTCGCGCCGCTGCCGGCGGGGCGGACCTTCGGGCTGGTCCTCACCAGTCCGCTGGTCCGCGCCCGGCACACCGCCGAACTGGCGGGCCTGACCGGGGCGGTGGAGGAGCCGGACCTGCGGGAGTGGGACTACGGCGGCTACGAGGGGATCACCACCGCGGACATCCGCCGCACCCGGCCCGGCTGGGACCTGTGGACCGACGGGGTGCCGCCCGGCCGGGAGTTCCCCGGCGAGTCCCCGGAGCAGGTCGGCGGGCGCGCGGACCGGGTGCTGTCCCGGGTGGCCGGGGCGCTGGAGGAGGGGGACGTGATGCTGGTGGCGCACGGCCACCTGCTCCGCGTCCTGACGGCCCGCCGCCTGGGCCTGCCACCGTCCGCCGGCCGCCTGTTCCGCCTGGAGACGGGCACCCTGAGCCGTCTGTCGCTGGAGCACGGCAGCCCGGTGATCGCGGAGTGGAACACCCGGCCGTGACGTGCGGGGGCCGGCCCCGGCCACCGGGCCGTCGGCGGGTGCGGCCGTGCCCGCGACGCGGGCGGCGGTGCGGCCGTGCCCGCGACGCGGGCGGCGGTGCGGCCGTGCCCGCGACGCGGGCGGCGGTGCGGCCGTGCCCGCGTCGCGGGCGGCGGTGCGCCCGACGGCCCCCGTACGACCTGGCGGCACGAGGCCGGTGGCCGGGGCGGCCCGATCCGGCCGCCGGCGGGTGACGGCCCGTCGCTCCTGCGCGCCAGTGCGCCTCGGGAGGAGGCCGGCCGGCGGCCCTCGGCGCCGCGGCCCGCCTCTGCCGCGATCGTCCACGGCCCGGCGAGGGCCCGGGCGCTCAGCCGCCCGTGCGTGTCCGTGCCGCGTGCTGGGCGGCCAGGCGGACCGGGGCGTTGCGGGCGCCGTAGCCGCGGTGGGCGCCGTCGCGCTGGACGAGTTCGAAGAAGACGCGTCCGACGGTGAGGGTGTAACAGTGGCGCAGGGTGCCGTGCTCGTCGGCGTCGTAGAGGATGCCCAGGTCGCGGTAGGTCTCCAGCTCGCCGTCGGCGAACTCGTGCCGGGCGGCGAGGTCGTCGTAGTAGTTCGCCGGAATCGGCAGCAGCCGGCCGCCCGCGTCGCGGAAACGGCGGGCCGCGGCGACCACGTCGTCGGTGGCGAGCGCGATGTGCTGGGCGTGCGCGGTGTCGTCCGTGGGAGCGGCACCGACACCGAGGGCGATGCGGACACTGCCGTCGGCGTTGCCGACCGCGCGGCTGCGCTGCAGGCCGTAGGGGTCGGCGAGGTCCACGCTCTCGTCGGCGCGCAGCCCGAGCACGCTGCGGTGGAAGAGGGCCGCCTCGTCGAAGTGGTGCCAGGGCTGGGTGAGGGCGAGATGGTCGATGTGCCGTACGGCCGTGGCGGCGGGGGCGTGCTCCACGTCCGCGAAGTCGGACCGCCAGCCGCCGCCGGAGGGCGGCCGGGTGCCGCAGAAGAACAGTTCCGTGCCGTCGGGCGCGGCCACCGCGTCGAGCGGGGCGTCCTCGGGGGCGCGGCGGCGCGGCAGTACGGGCGCCAGCAGGGCCTCCGCGCGGCGGGCGGCACCGGCGGCGTCGGGTGACTCGAGGCCGACGGCCGCGAGCCGGGTGCCGTCACGGCGTACGGCCGCCCCGGTGTTGACGAGGATCCGGGCCTCGCCCTGCTGCCACAGGTCGACGGGCTTGCTGCGGTGCCGGGCGGTGCGGGCGAAGCCCAGCGCGTCGAGCAGCCCCGCGAGGGGGTCCGCGTCGGGCGTGACGAGTTCGGCGAAGGCGAACCCGGTGGGGACGACGGGGGCCGGGGGTTCGGCCGCGCCCACCTCCTCCTGGAGCGTCAGCAGGGAGCGGCGGGCGTCCACGGCGGTCGGTCCGGCCTCGGCCTGCCGGACGACGTCGTTGAAGACCTCCAGGGAGAGCGGCCCGGCGTAGCCGGTGCGCAGCACGTGACGGACCAGCCCGGCGACGTCGAAGCCGCCCTGGCCGGGGAAGCAGCGGTGATGGCGGCTCCACTGCAGCACGTCCATCGCGGGCAGCGGGGCGTCGGCGAGCTGGAGGAAGAAGATCTTCTCGCCGGGGATGTCCTCGATGCCCTCGGGGTCACTGCCGCGCGAGAGGATGTGGAAGCTGTCCAGACAGGTCCCGAGCGCGGGATGCCCTGCCGCCTCGACGATGCGCCAGGCATGGTCGTACGTACTGACGTGCCGCCCCCAGGCCAGCGCCTCGTACGCCACCCGGATGCCGAAGTCATCGGCGAGGTCGGCCAGTTCGCTCAGCTGACGTGCGGCTAGGGCGTCGTCGTCGACGGCGGACGGGTCGACGCTGGAGCAGACGAGGACGGTGTCGGCGCCCAGCCTGCGCATCAGTTCGAACTTGTGCCGGGCGCGGCGCAGATTGCGGGCGAAGAGCTCCGCGGGCACGGCCTCGATGTCCCGCAGCGGCTGGTAGAGGTCGATGCCCAGGCCGAGGTCGGCGCAGCGGGCGCGGATCTCCTCGGGGGTGAGCACCGCGGTGAGCAGGTCGTTCTCGAAGATCTCCACGCCGTCGAAGCCGGCCCGGGCGGCGGCCGTGAGCTTCTCGGTGAGGGAGCCGCTGAGGGAGACGGTGGCGATGGACGTACGCACGTCGGTACCTCTTGCTTCTGTGGGGCTTCTCGGTCTACTTCGACGCCCCGACGGCGCCGTCGGTCAGCTCGGTGAGGTCCGCGAGCATCCGCGCGCTGTCGGGTTCCCGGCCGGTGAACAGGCGGAACGCGTCGGCGGCCTGGAAGGCGGCCATGCCGCCGCCGTCGAGGGTGGCGCAGCCGGCCGCGCGGGCGGTGCGCAGCAGCTCGGTCTCCAGCGGGCGGTAGACGACCTCGGCGACCCACAGTCCGGGGTGCAGCAGTCCGGCCGGCAGGGGCAGGCCGGGGTGGGCGGCCATGCCGGTGGGGGTGGCGTGCACCAGGCCGCCGCGGCCGTCGGCGGCGCCGAGCAGCTCAGGCAGCCGGTCCGGGGGCGCGGCGGCGGCGCGGCCCGGCCCGAAGCTCCGGTTCAGCGCGGCGGCCAGCTCGGCCGCCCGCCCGGGCAGCGCGTCCACGACGGTGACCCGTTCGGCGCCGAGGGTGAGCGCGGCGTGCGCGACGGCCGCGCCGGCGCCGCCCGCGCCGAGCTGCACGACCCGTTCCAGCGGGACGTCGGGCAGACCGCGGGCGAAGGCGGCGGCGAAGCCGGTGACGTCCGTGTTGTGGCCGACGGCGCGTCCGCCCTCGAACACGACGGTGTTGACCGCGCCGAGCGCCTCGGCCCGCGGGTCGAGGGCGTCCAGGTGCTCGACGACGAGCCGCTTGCACGGGTGGGTGATGTTGAGCCCGTCGAAACCGAGCAGCCGGGCGGCGCGCAGCAGTTCGCCCACCGCCTCGGGCGGGACACCGGTCGTGTCGAGGTCGAGGAGCCGGTACAGGTAGCGCAGGCCCTGCCGGTCGGCCTCCCGCTCGTGCAGCGCGGGGCTGAGCGAGGGGCCGATGCCGGAACCGATCAGCCCGACGAGATAAGAGTCCTTGAGCACCGGGACCTCCAGAGGCGGCTCACTAATGTACGAACCAGTACGTTAGCTATATCAGCCGTCACGGGCCCGCGGGAAGACCCGTCGGGCCGGGCGGGGCGCTGCTTCTAGAATCACCGGCACTGCACCCTCGGCCCGAAGGAACCCGATGACCAGCGTCGAAGAACCGGCACGGCCCGGCGAGCGCATCCGTGACGCCGCCCGCACCAGGGCCGAGATCCTCGACGTGGCGACGCGGGAGTTCGCCCGGGCCGGCTACGACGGGGCCCGCGTCGACGAGATCGCCGCCCGCACCCGCACCACCAAGCGGATGATCTACTACTACTTCGGCGGCAAGGAACAGCTGTTCACGGCCGTGCTGGAGCGGGCGTACGGCGTGATCCGCGAGGCCGAGCAGCAGCTGGACGTGGACCACCTGGACCCGGTGGCGGCCATCCGGCGGCTGGCGGAGCTGACCTTCGACCACCACGAGCGGCACCCGGACTTCATCCGCCTGGTGAGCATCGAGAACATCCACGACGCGGAGCACATCGCGGCCTCCGAGGAACTGGGACGGATGGGCTCGCCCGCGCTGGACGTGATCCGCCGGATCCTGGCGGCCGGGCGGGAGTCGGGACTGTTCACGGCCGACGTCGACGCCGTGGACCTGCACGCGATGATCAGTTCCTTCTGCTTCTTCCGGGTGTCCAACCGGCACACCTTCGGCGCGCTGTTCGGCCGCGACCTGGTGGACCCGGACCGGCGCGAGCACTACCGGGCGATGCTGGGCGACATGGTGATCGCCTATCTGACGGCGGAACGCACGGCGGACTGAGCCCCGCCCCGGACCTGACCGAACTCCGTACGACGCGACCCCTTGACAGTGCGGGCGGCCGGGCGCAGCATCCCTACCCAGCCGCTACTAACTACCCAGTGGGTTAATTAGCACATCGGCAACTCCCCTCCGCTCGTCCTCCGCGTACCGTCGTGGAGTCCCCCCGAAGGAGCACGCCGTGACCGTCCCCGCACCACCCCGCGACGCCTCCCCGCCCGGGCAGCCGAAGAAGGCGGCCGCCGCCGCCTGGATCGGCAGCGCCCTGGAGTACTACGACTTCTTCATCTACGGCAGCGCGGCCGCGCTGATCTTCCCGGAGGTCTTCTTCGACGACTCCGACCCGGCCACCGCGACCCTGCTGTCGCTGGCCACGTTCGGTGTCGCGTACGCGGCCCGGCCGATCGGCGCGCTCTTCCTCGGGCACATCGGGGACCGCCTCGGCCGCAAGAAGATCATGGTCTTCACGCTGATGCTGATGGGCCTGTCGACCTTCCTCATCGGCTGTCTGCCCACCCGCGCCCAGGTCGGCACCCTCGCCCCGGTCCTGCTGGTGCTGTGCCGGGTGCTGCAGGGCATCTCGGCGGCCGGCGAACAGGCCAGCGCCAACTCGATGACCCTGGAACACGCGCCGCCGGACCGGCGGGGCTTCTTCACCAGCTTCACCCTCAGCGGCACCCAGGGCGGCCAGCTGCTGGCCACCCTGGTCTTCATCCCGATCGCCGCGCTGCCCGAGGAGCAGCTGCTGTCCTGGGGCTGGCGGGTGCCGTTCTGGCTGAGCGTCGCGGTCGCCGTCGTCGGGTGGGTCATCCGCCGCAGGCTGGACGAGACACCGGCGTTCGAGCAGCAGACCGCCGGCGAGGGGGTGGTGAAGCTGCCGCTGGTGGTGCTGCTGCGCGAGCACTGGGCGGACGTCCTGCGGGTGGTCGCGGGCGCGCTGATCGCCTCGGTCAGCACCATCTTCACGGTGTGGGCGCTGGCGTACGCCACCAGTGACACGGTCGGCATGTCCCGCTCGTCGATGCTGTGGGTGGGCGCGCTGGCCAATGTCGTCGCGCTGGCCGCGATCCCGCTGTGGGCCGCGCTCTCCGACCGCGTGGGCCGCCGTCCCGTCTATCTGATCGGGGCCGTCGGCAGCGCGGTGACGATGTTCCTCTACCTGTGGGCGATCTCCACGGGCGACTACGCGCTCACCCTGCTCCTCGGGATCATCGCGTTCGGCGTGGTCTACAGCGCCGCGAACGGTGTGTGGCCGTCCTTCTACGGCGAGATGTTCCCGACCAGGGTCCGGCTGTCGGGCGTGGCGATCGGCACGCAGATCGGCTTCGCGGTGGCCGGGTTCGCGGTCACGTTCGCCGCGCGGATCGCGGGTCCGGACGGCGACGGCTGGATGGCGGTGGCCCTCTTCACGGCCGCTCTGTGCGTGCCCCCGGTCATCGCGGCGATCACGGCCCGCGAGACCCATCGCGTCCCCACCGGGCAGCTCGGCGAACGTGCCGTCGAGCAGAGCGCGGAGCGGCCGGAGAAGGTGACGGCCTGACCCACGTCGAAGACGTTCCCGACCGGTCAGGAAACAAGAAGCGCAGGTGGACACGGGCCACCTAGCCTAGCCTTGCCGCGATGGGGACGCCGGCGGGGGCCGCGCACGCGGTCCCCGCCCGACGGAGGGGAACGATGAGCATGACCACGAGGACAGAGCAGCAGCCGGCCGAGCCGCACGCCGCCGACAGCCACGATCTGATCCGCGTGCACGGGGCGCGTGAGAACAACCTCAAGGACGTCAGCATCGAGATACCCAAGCGCCGGCTGACGGTGTTCACCGGTGTCTCCGGCTCGGGCAAGAGCTCCCTGGTGTTCGACACCATCGCCGCCGAGTCGCAGCGGCTGATCAACGAGACGTACAGCGCCTTCCTCCAGGGCTTCATGCCGAACCTGGCCCGCCCCGAGGTCGACGTACTCGACGGCCTGACCACCGCCATCACCGTCGACCAGCAGCGGATGGGCTCCGATCCCCGCTCCACCGTCGGCACCGCCACCGACGCCAACGCGATGCTGCGCATCCTCTTCAGCCGGCTCGGCACGCCGCACATCGGCCCGCCCGCCGCGTACTCCTTCAACGTCGCCTCGGTCTCGGCGACCGGTGGCTTCACCGTCGACCGCGGTTCCGAGAAGACCAGGACCGAGAAGGTCAGCTTCAGCCGTACCGGCGGCATGTGCACCCACTGCGAGGGCCGGGGCACGGTCTCCGACATCGACCTCACACAACTGTTCGACGACTCCAAGTCGCTCTCCGAGGACCCCTTCACCATCCCCACCTACACCGGGGACGGCTGGGTCGTGCGGGTCATCACCGAGTCGGGCTTCTTCGACAAGGACAAGCCGATCCGCGAGTACACCAAGAAGGAGCGGCACGACTTCCTCCACCGCGAGCCGACCAAGGTGAAGATCAACGGGGTCAACCTCACCTACGAGGGGCTGATCCCGAAGCTCCAGAAGTCGTTCCTGTCCAAGGACCGCGAGTCGATGCAGCCGCACATCCGGGCCTTCGTGGACCGGGCGGTCACCTTCGCCGAGTGCCCCGACTGCGACGGCACCCGGCTCAGCGAACTGGCCCGCTCCTCGAGGATCGGCGAGGTCAACATCGCCGACGCCTGCGCCATGGAGATCCGCGACCTGGCCGAATGGGTCCGCGGGCTGACGGAACCGTCGGTGACGCCGCTGCTCACCAAGCTCCAGCACACCCTCGACTCGTTCGTGGAGATCGGCCTCGGCTACCTCTCCCTCGACCGGGCCTCGGGCACGCTCTCCGGCGGTGAGGCGCAGCGCACCAAGATGATCCGCCACCTCGGCTCCTCGCTCACCGACGTGACGTACGTCTTCGACGAGCCGTCCATCGGCCTGCACCCGCACGACATCCAGCGGATGAACAACCTGCTGCTGCGGCTGCGGGACAAGGGCAACACGGTCCTGGTGGTGGAGCACAAGCCGGAGACGATCGCCATCGCCGACCACGTCGTGGACCTCGGCCCCGGCGCCGGCACGGCGGGCGGCACCGTCTGCTTCGAGGGCACCGTCGACGCCCTGCGCGCGAGCGACACCGTCACCGGCCGCCACCTCGACGACCGGGCCAGGCTGAAGGAGACGGTCCGCGAGGCCACCGGCGCGCTGGAGATCCGCGGCGCGAACGCCAACAACCTCCAGGACGTCGACGTCGACATACCGCTCGGCGTGCTCTGCGTCGTCACCGGTGTCGCCGGCTCCGGCAAGAGCTCCCTCCTCCACGGCTCCGTACCGGCCCCCGAGGGCGTGGTCTCGGTGGACCAGACCCCGATCCGCGGCTCGCGCCGCAGCAACCCGGCGACGTACACGGGGCTGCTCGACCCGATCCGCAAGGCGTTCGCCAAGGCCAACGGCGTCAAGCCGGCGCTGTTCAGCGCCAACTCCGAGGGCGCCTGCCCCACCTGCAACGGCGCCGGCGTCATCTACACCGATCTGGCGATCATGCAGAGTGTCGCCACGGCCTGCGAGGACTGCGGGGGCAAGCGGTTCGACGCGTCGGTGCTGGAGTACCGCTTCGGCGGCCGGGACATCAGCGAGGTGCTCGCGATGTCGGTGACCGAGGCCGAGGAGTTCTTCCGCGAGGGCGCGTCACGGATTCCGGCCGCGCACCGGATCGTCGAGCGGATGGCGGACGTCGGCCTCGGCTACCTCACCCTCGGCCAGCCGCTCACCACGCTGTCCGGCGGCGAGCGGCAGCGGCTGAAGCTGGCCGTCCACATGGCCGACAAGGGCGGTGTGTACGTCCTCGACGAGCCGACCACCGGTCTGCACCTCGCCGACGTGGAGCAGCTGCTCGGCCTGCTCGACCGGCTCGTGGACTCCGGGAAGTCGGTCATCGTCATCGAGCACCACCAGGCGGTCATGGCGCACGCCGACTGGATCGTCGACCTCGGCCCCGGGGCCGGTCACGACGGCGGCCGGATCGTCTTCGAGGGCACCCCCGCCGACCTGGTCGCCGCCCGCGCCGGCCTCACGGGCGAGCACCTCGCGGCGTACGTCGGCGCCTGAGGCACGCGCGGTACGCGCCGGGGTGTTCCTCGGTCACGCCCCGGCGCGGCGCGGGATGCCGTACGCCCGTTCCACGCGCAGTCGCAGCACCAGGCGCCGGTCGCGGACCATCGCGGCGCGGTAGTCGTCCCAGTCGGCGTGCTCGCCGTTGATGTCGCGGTACAGCCGGATCAGTTCCTCCACCGTCCCGTCGTACAGGTTCCCGGCGACGGGTGACAGGTCGGCGGTGCCCTCGGCGACCGTGTAGGCCCACCGGTCGTCGCTGGTGACGTGGTAGGAGGCGCGGGGGTCGCGCCGCAGGTTGCGGGTCTTGGCCCGGTCGTCGGTGAGCGAGACGCGGATGACCCGCTCGTCGGGGTAGTAAGCGTGCATGACGTTCGACAGCTGGGGCCGTCCGTCCCGTTTCAGGGTGACGAGCACTCCCCCGTGCCGCTCGGAGAGCAGGGCGAGCAGTGCGTTCTGTTCGGCGTCCTGGGTCATGACTCGTTCAACGGCCCGCACCGGGCCGGTGTTCCTCCGAGGGGAGCGAGGAGAGCGATGACAGTGCTGCGGCAGGAGGCCGATCCCGCCGAGGCCGGGCTGGACGCGGGGGCGCTGGAGCGCCTGGACCGGCATTTCGCCCGTCTGGTCGACGAGGGGAGGCTGCCCGGGTTCCTGGTGTCCGTCGCCCGGGGCGGGCGCGTCGCGCACCTCACGGCGTACGGGGCGCGGGACGTCGCGGCGGGCCTGCCGGTGGAGAGCGACACGCTGTGGCGGATCTACTCCATGACCAAGCCGGTGACGGCCGTCGCCGCGCTGATGCTGGTGGAGGAGGGCCGCCTGTCGCTGGACGACCCGGTCGGCCGCCGTCTTCCGGCGTTCGCGGAGCCGCGCGTGTACGAGAGCGGATCGGGTGACGGGGTGCGGACCCGCCCTCCCGCCGGCCCTCTCCTCGTACGGCATCTGATGACGCACACCGCCGGTCTGACGTTCGCCTTCTACCACTCCCACCCCGTCGACGCGCTGTACCGCGCGGCCGGACTGGAGTCGTCGGTGGCGCCGGGCGCGGATCTCGCGGGGACGACCGAGGTGTACGCGCGTCTGCCGCTGCAGTTCGATCCGGGTACGCAGTGGAACTACTCGGTCGCCTCGAACGTGCTGGGGCGGATCGTCGAGGTGGTGTCGGGCCGGCCGCTCGACGTGTTCCTCGCCGAGCGGATCTTCCGGCCGCTCGGTATGACGGACGCCGGATTCGAGGTCACCGACGAGCAGGCGGGGCGGCTCGCGGAGATGTACGGGGAGTCCGACGACGGCGGCATCGAGCCCGTCCCCGGACTGCCGCTGCGGGGCCGGCCCCGGTTCCTGTCCGGCAGCGGCGGCATGGTGGCCTCCGCCCACGACTTCCACCGTTTCATGGAACTGCTGCGCCGGCGCGGCGAACTCGACGGTACGCGCCTGCTCTCCCCGGCGACCGTGGACCTGATGACCCGCAACCACCTCCCCGGCGGCGCCGACCTGCGCGCCTTCGGCAGCCGCCCCGCACACGACGTCCCCGGCAACGCGGGCGTCGGCTTCGGCCTCGGCGTCTCCGTCGTCATCGACCCGTCCCGCACGCAGGCCCCGTCCGCTCCCGGCAGCTACGGCTGGAGCGGCGTGGCCACGACCACGTTCTGGGTCGATCCGGGCCGCGACCTGACCGTGCAGTTCTACACGCAGGTGCGGCCCAGGTCCTCCCACACCGTCTTCCGGGACCTCAGACGGCTGGTGCACGAGGCGGTGACGCACTGACCGTGGGGCCGGGTCAGGACAGGTGCGCAACGGCGTCCAGATGGGGCAGGTGGTGGTCGAGCCGCTCCCGCTTGGTGCGCAGATAGGTGATGTTGTTCTCGCACGGCGGTATCAACAGCGGCACCTGCTCGGCGACCTGGACGCCGTGCCGGACCAGCGCCTCGCGCTTGCGCGGGTTGTTGGACATCAGCCGCACCGAGCGCACGCCCAGGTCCTGGAGGATCCCGGCGGCGACACCGTAGTCGCGGGCGTCCACGGGGAACCCGAGCGCCAGGTTCGCCTCGACGGTGTCCAGTCCCTCCGCCTGCAGGGCCATCGCCCGCAGCTTGCCGAGGAGCCCGATGCCGCGGCCCTCGTGTCCCCTCAAGTAGACGACCACGCCCGCCCCTTCGGCGACGACCGCGCGCAGCGCCGACGCCAGCTGGTCGCCGCACTCGCAGTGCTGGGAGCCGAAGGCGTCCCCGGTCAGGCACTCCGAGTGCAGCCGGACGAGGACTTCGTCCGTGCCGATGTCGCCGTGCACCAGGGCGACCTGCTCGTCACCGCGGTCGTGGTCCAGGTAACCGACCGCCTGGAACTTGCCGTACACGGTGGGCAGCGGCGCGTTCACGACGCGTTCCACGCCGGTCCGCCGCTGGGGCTTCTTGCCGAGTACGCCTACTTTTTCTGTCATGATTCCCGAGTTCCTAAGCAGAGACGAAAGGCCGTGAGGATATGGGTGGTTCACAAAAGCGGTCGGCGGCATACGGCCCGGTGCACGGTCTGTTGCCGGCGGATACTACTGAGGATGTACGGACGCGGGGAGCCGGCGTCTCACGGCAGATCGCGGTACTTCCGGTCGGGAGTTTCGAGCAGCACGGTCCGTTCCTGCCGTTGGCGACCGACACGCTGGTCGCCTGCGCGATCGCGCGGGAGATCACCGACGCCTTTCCGGTGCACCTCCTCCCTCCGGTGACGATCTCCTGCTCCCACGAGCACGCGGCCTGGCCGGGGACCGTCTCCCTCTCCTCCGTCACGCTCCACGCGGTGATACGGGACATCGCCGACTCGCTCCGCAGGTCGGGCGTGGACACCCTGGTGCTGGTCAACGGACACGGCGGAAACTACGTACTGGGCAACGTCGTCCAGGAATCCTCCGCCCGCGGCGAGCGAATGGCGCTGTTCCCGGCCCCGGAGGACTGGGAGACGGCACGTGTACGAGCCGGCGTCGCCACATCCCTCCTCACCGACATGCACGCGGGCGAAATCGAGACCTCCATTCTTCTCCACACACATCCCGAATCGCTCCGCCCCGGTTATGAGACCTCCGACCACACAGCGGACGACCGCCGCCACCTCCTCACCACGGGCATGTCCGCCTACACCGATTCGGGCGTCATCGGCCGTCCTTCTCTGGGCTCGGCGGAAAAGGGCAAGGAAATCCTGGCAAGTCTGGCGGATTCGTTCGCGACGTGCTTCTCGTTGCTGACGTCGACGGACGGCGCCCTTTCCAGCCCGCCCGGCCCATCCAGCCCGCCCGGCACATCCAGCCCGTCCGGCGTTTGAGGACGAGGCCGAAGGCCGACAGGGGGTCCGGGGGCAACGCCCCCGGGAACGGGAAGGGAAGGGGCGGCGGGGGCGAAAACACCACGCCCACCGCTCCGCACCCCCGCGTACCACCGACCGACCAGCACCACCACACCCGGCAGGCTGGCCACAAGACTGAGCACCCCGTAGACGACCGCGACGGTCAACCCCCGCCCCGCCCCGAGCCCCGCCGCCCCGAACGCCCAAGCGGTGACCCCCTCCCGGGGCCCCCACCCGCCCACGTTCAGCGGCAGCCCCATCGCCAGCAACGCCAGCACGGCAAGCGGCAACAACTGAACCACCGACGCGCTCGCCCCGGCCACACGAGCCGCAAGAACGAACATGGTGACGTACCCGGTCAGTACGACGACAGAGGAGACAAGCACACCAGGCGCATTACGCCGCGACAACAACCCCTCACGCGCCTCGGCGAACACCCCACGGCCAATCACCCGCCCCGGCGCCCGATTCATCCGCACCGCCAGCACCACCGCACAGGCCCCCAGCACACCGAGTCCCACCACCGGCGCGGCCTGCCGCACTTCGTCGAGCACCGGTGACGGCATGGTCACCAGCACCACCGCCCCCACGGCGAACAGCGCGAGCTGCCCGGCGGTCCGCTCCAGCACCACCGCCCGCACCCCCCGCCCCAGGTCCCCGGCGCTCCGCCCGTGCCGCACGGCCCGGTGGACGTCACCCCACACACCCCCGGGCAAGGCCGCGTTGAGGAACAGGGCACGGTAGTAATCGGCGACGGCCGCCCCCAGCGGCAGCCGGATCCCGATCCCCCGGGCGACCAGCGCCCAGCGCCACGCGCTGAACACGGTGGTCACCAGCCCGATCCCGAGCCCCGCGAGCAGTGTCGGCCCGTCGATACGGCGCAGCCCGTCCACGAGGACACCGGTGTCGACGCGCCACAGCAGAACCGCGAGGATCACGACACCGCCGAGCGTGCCGAGACGGGTGCGCACGACAGGGGTGCCGAGCCGGGCCGGAACACCGCGGGACCGCGCACTCATGCGGCCCCGCCCACCGGCCGGCACAGAGCGAGCAGATCACTGTGATGGACGACGACCCTCAACTCCCCCGCCGCGCAGGCCGCCAGCCGCTCGGCCAGATAACCGTCGGCGCGCGACGCCAGTTCCGGCCGCTCCTCCACCGCCGCACCGACCCACCCCCGCAGCCACTGCTCGGTCAACGCGGCCTCCCCGGGGCCGAGCCGCCAGGGGCTCGGGTTGATCCGTACCGTCGCACCGTGCTCGGCGAACGCCTCGGCGGCCACCGTGACCGCGTCCGGCCCGAGCAGCCCGCCCCGCCGCTGATGGGCGTTGAACGCCTCCGTGATCTCCCGGTCCAGCGGATGCGGCTCGGTCAGTTCCACCCGTCCGGCCACCGACAACGTCAGCAGGGCCGGACAGCCGGCTCCGGCGCAGGCGGCGGCGAGGGCGCCGACCTCCTCGCGGGTGAGGACGTCGAGCAGCGCGGACGCCGTCACCAGGGAGGCGCCGGCCAGCGCGTCCGAGGTGAGCCGGGCGACGTCACCGCGCCGGGTCTCGACGGTGACATGGCTGCCGTCGGCGGCGGAGCGCGGGGAGGCGACGGCGGCGAAGTGCAGCAGGTAGGGGTCCCGGTCGTGCAGGACCCAGTGCTGGGCGCCGTCGAGGTGGGGGGCGAGCCAGCGGCCCATCGAGCCGGTGCCGCAGCCGATGTCGTGGATGACGAGACCGTCCTCCCGGCCCGGCGGATCGGCGAGCCGGATGCGCAGCGGATCCAGCAGATCGTACGACCGGGCGGCGGCGTCGGCGGGTTCCCGCAGTTGGAGCCACTCGGGCGCGTAGCGGGCCGGTTCGTCGTCGCCGGTGTCCCGCAGCCGCAGGGTGGCCCGCTCCCCGGGGCGGGGCGCGGGGCCGGCACCGGGGATGACCTCCCGGGTGCCGGGCGGAACCGGGATCGTCCCGCCGTGCTGGGTGGTGGTCGCCGATTCGGTCATGCGGCCCTCCGGGGTTCGGTGGGAAGCCGGCGCAGTACCGCCGCCAGGCTCTGTGCGGTGCTCGCCCAGCCGCCGAGTGCGGCCCGCCGGCCGCGGGCGGCGGCCTTGAGCCGGCGCCTCACGTCCGCCTCGCCGAACCAGCCGCGCAGTTCGGCCGCGATGGCGGCGGGGTTCTCCGGCGGGACGAGGATGCCGGGCACTCCCCCGTCGGGTGCGCGGCCGACCGCCTCGGGCAGCCCGCCGACGTCGGTCGCCAGCACCGGGATGCCGCGCGCCAGTGCCTCGGTGACCGCCATGCCGTACGTCTCCGCGTACGAGGTGAGCACCATGAGGTCGGCGGTGGCGTAACTGGCGTCGAGTGCGGCCCCGGCCTGCGGACCGGTCAGCTCCAGCCGGTCCTGCAGGCCGTGCTCGCGGATGAGCCCGCGCAGGTGGGCGACGTACTCGGGATCGTGTCCGAGGCCGCCGACGAGCGCGCAGCTCCACGGCAGGTCGGCCACCGCCGCCAGTGCCTCCACGAGCCGGTGCTGTCCCTTGCGCGGGGTCACGGCGGCCACGCACAACAGCCGGGAGACACCGTCGGTGCCGGGGGCGAGGGGCGCGATGTCGGCGCCGGGGGCGGCGACGTGGACGAGGTCGGGGGCCAGGCCGTGGTGGGAGACGAGACGGCGTACGGCCCAGTCGCTGGTGGCGATCACCGCGGGCACCGCCCGCAGGACCGCGCGCTCGCGGGCGTCCAGTTCGGCGGCGACGGCCGCGTCGAGCCCGGTCTCGTCGCCGAGCGGCAGATGCACGAGGACGGCCATGCGCAGCCGGCCCTCCTCCGCCTGAGGGACGACGATCTCGGGCACTCCGCAGGCGACCAGCCCGTCGAGCAGGACGACGGCGCCGTCCGGCAGTTCGCGCAGGGTGCGGGTGAGTTCCGCGCGGGCGGCGGCGTCCGGCCGGGGCCAGTCACCGGCCACGGCGTGCCGGTGCACCTGCCAGCCGAACCCGGGCAGGTCCAGGCACACGCGCCGGTCGTAGGCGTTGCCGCCGCTCGGCGCGGCCGGGTCGTCGACACCGCCCGGCATCACGAAGTGCACGGAGCGCAGCGACATGGGGATGATCCCGCCGTTCCTCGGAGAGGTCGCCTGCCGGGGAACGTAGTCCAGGCGGGCGGCCTGGGCCCGGCCGACGGTCGTGTCGGTCACCTCGACGGTCGTGTCGGTCACAGGGCACGCTCGTAACCCGCCCAGGCGATGTGCGACTCGTGCAGGGTGACGGCGATGCCCGCGATGCCCTTGGCGCCCTCGCCCAGCGCACCCTTGTGGATGCGTTCGGCGAGCCGGTCGGCGATGACCTTGGCCAGGTACTCCGTGGAGGTGTTGACCCCCGCGAAGTCGGGTTCGTTGTCGAGATTGCGGTAGTTCAGCTCGCCGACGACGGCCCCGAGTTCCTGTGTGGCCAGGCCGATGTCGACGACGATGTTGTCCTCGTCCAGCTGTTCGCGCCGGAACGTGGCGTCCACGAGGAACGTGGCTCCGTGCAGGCGCTGGGCCGGTCCGAAGACCTCGCCGCGGAAGCTGTGGGCGATCATGATGTGATCGCGGACGGTGATGCTGAACAACGGACGACCCTCCAGGTGCGGCGCGTCTGCTCCCCGGCCGATCTCCGACGGGGATGCCGTGTAGTACGGCTGACTGTCTTCCCCTGTTCAGCGTCCGCCACGTCTTTTCTCAGGTCAGGCGCGCCGGCCCCGCTACGGGGTGTCGTAGCGCACGCGGTGGCACAGGGCCGGTATCTCCCCGGAGGTGAGGCGGGGCATGACGTCGGGCAGTTCCCCGAAGGCGGACTCGCCGGTGACGAGGGCGTCGAGGGCGGGGTCGGCGAGCAGGTCGAGGGCGAGGGCGAGCCGGTCGGCGTAGGTCCGGTTCGCGCGGGCCGGGGAGACGGTTCCGACCTGGCTGCTGCGGATGACCAGTCGCCGGGAGTGGAAGGCCTCGCCCAGTGGGAGGCTCACCTTCCGGTCGCCGTACCAGCTCAGTTCGACGACGGTGCCCTCGGGGCGGAGCAGTTCGAGTGCCCGGCCGAGTCCCTGCTCGGTGGCGCTGGCGTGCACGACCAGGTCGCACTCGCCGCGCGCGTCCCCGGGCAGTGCGAACCCGGCGCCGAGCGCCGCCGCGATCCTGGCGCGCGCCGGGTCGGCGTCGACGAGCTGCACCCGTACGCCGGGGAACCGCGCCAGCAGTGCGGCCACCGAGCAGCCGACCATCCCGCCGCCGACGACGGCGATCCGGTCGCCGACCAGCGGTGCCGCGTCCCACAACGCGTTGACGGCGGTCTCCACCGTGCCGGCGAGCACGGCCCGTCCTGCGGGCACACCGTCGGGCACGGGCGTGACGGCGCCCGCCGGGACGACGTACCGCGTCTGGTGCGGATACAGGCAGAACACGGTGCGTCCGACGAGCGTCTCCGGTCCCTCCTCCACCACCCCCACGTTGAGGTAGCCGTACTTCACGGGGCCCGGGAAGTCCCCCTCCTGGAAGGGCGCCCGCATGGCGGCGTGCTGGCTTTCCGGCACCCCACCGCGGAAGACGAGCGTCTCCGTGCCCCGGCTCACCCCGGAGTACAGCGAGCGCACCAGCACCTCGTCCGCTCCGGGGGCGGGCAGGGCGACCTCACGGATCGCCCCTCGGCCGGGCGAGTCGAGCCAGAACGCACGTGCGGTGCGGTTCATCGGGTTCCTCCTGAACGATCGGGAAGCCGCGCGCGTACCGAGTGGTGCACAGGCCGCGCACAAGGTAGCGGCGTTGATCGACTCTGTCACACGGCCGGAGGATGTTCGGTGGCCCTGAACAACAGTTACGACGCGAGGCTCGTACAGCAGGAGACCGCCGTGGGGGCGGGCGTACAGATCCTGTTGCTGGCCCTGATCGGTACGGCGATCGGCATGGGCCCCGCGGGCTGGCTGACCGGCCTCGCGTTCGCGATCGCCACCTGGGCGGTGCTCTCCCGGGCCCTGCACCGGTCCCGGCTGCGCTCCTTCGGCGCGGCCAACCGGGTCACGCTCGGCCGTGCCACCCTCGTCGGCGGGGTCACCGCGCTGGTCGCCGACTCGTTCCAGGACTCACCGCCCGTCTCGCTCTTCGTCGGCCTGACCGCCGTGGCCCTGATCCTGGACGGCGTGGACGGCAAGGTGGCCCGCAGGACCGGTACGTCGACTCCGCTGGGCGCCCGTTTCGACATGGAGGTGGACGCGTTCCTGATCCTGGTGCTGAGTGTGTACGTGTCGATGGCGATGGGTCCTTGGGTGCTCCTCATCGGTGGTATGCGGTACGTCTTCGTGGCCGCCGCGCGTGTCCGGCCCTGGCTGACCGCCCCGCTCCCGCCGAGCACGGCCCGCAAGACGGTGGCCGCGCTCCAGGGCGTGCTGTTGCTGCTGGCCGGGGCGGCTCTGCTGCCGCACGTGGTCAACGTCGGTGTGGTGGTGCTGGCGCTGGGGCTGCTGGTGTGGTCGTTCGGCCGGGACGTGCTGTGGCTGTGGCGGGCCTCCCGGGTGGAGACGGCTCCCGTCGGGCCCGAGGTGCGACGGGAACTGGTCGCGGGCTGACGGCCGGCCGGGGGCGCGGCGCACCGTCGCCGGTGGGGTGAGCGGGTGGCCGGCCGGCACGGGCACGGCACCGCCGTCCCCCGGCTCGCGGCATTCCGCCGGCCGCCCTCGGAAACACGAGGGAAAGCGCACCGAACGGACTGGACCCGACCGTCACACGGTGCGGAGCAACCGTCGGTCTCCCCCGGGCGGCCGGTGTGGAAGGCAGGCCGGGCGGACGGGGACCGCGCACCACCCGGCCGTGATGTACCCGGGCCGGGAGCGGACGGGCTGGTGCGCCGCTCCCGTCACGCCCTTCGAGGCAGCAGCAGCACCGCCGCCCCCGTCGCACCGGCCAGTGCCAGCCACGGCACCGCCGGCGGCAGCCCCGCGTCCAACAGCATGCCGGTCGCCGAGCTGCCGAGCAGGACGATCAGGCCGGAGACCGAGGACAGCGCCCCGGTGTAGAGGCCGAGCCGGCCCTCCTCGGCGAGGTCGGGCACCCAGGCTCGGGCCACCGGCACGACGAGCATCTGGCCGAGGGTGAGCAGGACGACGAACCCGGCCGCGGGCGCCAGTCCGGCGGTCCCCGACCATCCGGCGGGACGTGCCGCCGCCACCGCGGCGAAACCGGTCGCGACGAGCAGCAGGCCGGCCGCCATCGACCGGCGCATCGCCAGCCGCTCCCCCACCCAGCGGGTGACCGGCAGCTGCGTGGTCACCACCAGCAGCGAGGACAGGGCGAACAGCCAGGCCAGCGCCGTCTGGGAGCCGGTGACGCGCTCCACTTCCGCCGGGAGGGCGAGATACAGCTGGTTGTAGGCGAGCAGGTAGGCGCCGAAGGCGCAGCACAGGCCGAGGAAGGGCCGGTTGCGCAGTACCAGCCGCAGTCCGCCCTTGGCCGGTGTGCGGTTCCGCCCGGGTACGCGTTGCGGCAGCAGCCGGGCGTGACCGGTGAGCACCAGCACGAAGACCCCGGCGCCCGCCAGGCACGCGGTACGGAAGTCCACCGCCAGCAGCAGCGCGCCCAGCAACGGCCCGACGAACGCACCGGCCTGCCCCGCCACGGTGAACAGCGCCAGCACACGGGTACGGGATCCCCCGCCCGCCTCCTCCCGTACGACCGCCTGCCGGGCCACCTCCGACTCGACGGCCGGGGAGAACAGGGCGGCGGCGAACCCGATCAGCACCACCGCGCAGATCACAGCCCAGGTCCGCTCGGCGTACCCCAGCCACACGAAACCGGCGATCCGCAGGGCACACCCCGCGAGCACCACCGGCCGGATGCCGTACCGGTCGGCCAGCGCCCCACCGACCACGAACAGTCCCTGCTGGCTGAACGTCCGCAGTCCCAGCACCAGTCCGACCAGCCAGCCCGCCATTCCCATGGCCTGTCCCAGATGGGCGGCCAGGAAGGGCAGTACGGCGTAGAACCCGAGGTTGAAGGCGAGTTGGGTGACGATCAGCAGCCGCAGCAGCGGGGAGATCCGGGTCCGGCCCGCCGCCTCGCGCGGACGAGTGGGCAGAACGGTCATCGCGCCTCCATCAGTTCCTGGGTGACCGGTGACGGGCCCGCCGACGCCTTCCCGGACGGGTGGTCCCCGTTCCGCCCGCGCCACCGCCCCGGCCACCGCACTCCACCGGCCGCGGTCACCGCGAACGCCCCGAGCAGGGCGAGGGCGGCGGCCGGGGCGAGCACGGCCCAGGGCGCGCGTTCGGCGTAGGGCTGGTTCTCGGCGAGGAGCAGCCCCCATTCCGGCGACGGCGGCTGTGCGCCGAGGCCGAGGAAGCCGAGGGAGGCGAGAGCGAGGGCGATTCCGGGCAGCCGTACCAGCGCATGGCGGGTGACGGGCGGCAGTACCGCGGGCAGCAGTTCACGGCGCAGCAGGTACCAGGGGCCCGCCCCGAACTGCCGGGCGGCCGCGAAGTGTTCGGTGGCGCGCTCCTGGATCAGCAGCGCCGAGGTGTGCGCGGCGAGCGGGGTCCAGGCGACGGCGGTCACGGCGATCGCCAGTGTGGCGGCCCCGCCCCCGACGGCGGCGGTGACGAGCAGCGCGCCGAGCACCGGCGGTACGGCGTTCACCGTGTCGGTGAGCGGCCCGGACAGCCGGGGCAGCAGCCCGAGTGCCACCCCGGCGCACAGGGCCACGGCGCTGATCCCGAGGGCGAGCAGCAGGGTGTCGAGGGCACCGTGCCCGACCCGGGCGAGCAGGTCCCGGCCGAGGGCGTCCGTACCGAACGGATGGGCGAGGGACGGGGCCTGGAGCCGCTCCCCGGTGTCCAGCGCGAGCGGGTCGCGGGGCAGCCCGAGCACGACGACGGCGGCCAGGAGGGCGCCGTAGGCAAAGGGCTGGACGCGGCGGATGGAGGGGACCGGCCGGTGCAGCGTCGTCAGGGCGCCGTCCCGCAGTGCCGGACCGACGAGCAGCCGGGCCGCGATCCCGCACGCCCCGGTGGCCACGGCCGCGAGCAGGACCAGGGCGAGGGTGCCCGCCTGGAGCACGGGCAGGTCCTGGGCGAGAGCGGCCTGGAGGGTGGTGCGGCCGAGTCCGGGGATGTCGAAGACCTGCTCCACGGCGACGGCCCCGCCGGTCAGCCCGACGACGAACAGGCCGAGGTTGGGCAGCAGCGCGGGCACACAGCGGCGTACCGCCCGGCGGGCGACGCGCCGGGCGGGCAGTCCCTGGGCGGCGGTGGCCAGTGCCCAGGGCTCGGCGAAGGCGCCGGGCAGCAGATCGTCGAGCAGCCGCCCCAGCACGGCCCCGGCGGGCAGGCCGAGGGCGAGCGCGGGCAGCACGGTCCACTGCGGCCCGTACCAGCCGAGGGCGGGCAGCCAGCCGAGGTGCACTCCGACGACGGTGGCGAGCACGGAGGCGACCAGGAACTCGGGCAGCGCGGCGAGCACCGCCGACCCGCCGCCCCCGGCCCGCCGGCCGTCGAGCAGCCGCCGGGATCCGAGGCGGAGGGTGCGGGCGCAGACGAGCACCGCGGTGACGGCGGCGACCAGGAGGGACACCGACATCAGCAGCAGGGAGGCGCCCAGTGCCTGGAGCACATCGGGCAGGACCTCTCCGCCGGAGATCCACGACCGTCCGGCGTCCCCGCGCCACAGCCCGCCCAGCCACTGTCCGAGCAGGGAGAACGGGCCCGATTCCAGCCCCAGCTGGGCACGGATGTCCGCCAGCACCTCGGGGGTGGGATCACGCTCGGCCGACCGTGCCTTGAGGACGGTCAGGGCCGGGTCGGTGTGCGAGAACCAGGGCAGCAGGCCGATGCCGCACACGAGGGCGGCCGCGAGGACAGCGCGCCACAGGAGTGCGGCCAGGGGTTGTCGCACGGGTCAGCGCCGCGTTCCCGTACCGACGAGGGTGCGCTCGTAGGGGTCGAGCAGCACGCCCCGTACGGAGTCGCCTACACCGGTGATGACCCGCTGGTGCACCAGCGGTACCACGGCGTCACTGCCGAGGACGGCCGCCTCGGCGGCCATGGCAGCGTCCTGCCGCTTGCCGGGGTCGGCTGTCCGCTCCGCCTCGGTGACGGCCCGGTCGACGTCCTTGTCGCACAGCTGGGCGATGTTGTAGCCGCCGTCGCAGGTGTAGTCACTGGCGAGGACGGCGACCGGGTCGCCGGTGTCGAGGAGGGTGTTGCGGGCGAGCACGAACGCGTCGAACTTCCCGTCCAGCGCGTCGCCCTCGAGCCGCGAGTACTCCCGTATCCCGAGCTTCACCGTGAAGCCGGCCTTCTCCAGCTGCTGCTTCACCACCTGCGCGACTTCGGGGAGTTCGGGCCGGTTGTCGTACGTCGCGAGGGTGATCGTGGTCCCCTTCGCGCTGCCGGTCTCCGCCCGTCCGACGGGCTCGACCCGCTTGCCCTCGGCCCAGGTCACGGCGGGCCCGTAGACACCGGCGCCCGGGTCGGCGTACCCCTCGTACACCCCCTCGGCGAGCGCGGAGGTGTCGACGACCGCGCGTGCGGCGGCGCGCAGCTTCGGGTCCTCGAGGGGCCCGGAGGCGGAGTTGAGCAGCAGGCTCGTGGTGCGGGTGGTGGCGGTGTCGCGCCGGGTCTCCCGGTCGAGGGTGGCCGCCTGCGCGACGGGTACCGCCTCGGCTATGTCGACCTCACCGGTGCGCAGGGCGTTGGCGCGCGCGGTGCCGTCGGCGATGAAGCGGGCGTCGACGCCGGAGGCCTGGGCGCGGCCGCCCCAGTAGTCGTCGAAGCGGTCGAGAGCGGCGGACGAGGCCCCGTCGGCCTCGGTGAGTTCGAAGGGCCCGGTGGCGGTGCCCACGGGGTCGACGCGGCCCTTCGCGTCGTACGCCTTGCCGGAGAACACGGCGAGGTTCGGGCTGGACAGTCGCAGCGGGAGAACGGGATCGGGCTCGGCGGTGCGGACGGTGACCTCGCGGCTGCCGTCGGCCTCGGCGGTCAGGCCGACGCCGGAGAGGGCGGCGGGTTCGGGCTCGGCCTCGACGGCGTGCGTGAGCGCGTCGACGACGGCGGACGCGGTGACGTCCGTGCCGTCCTGGAAGCGGGCCTCGCGCAGTGTGAACACCCAGGTCTTCGCGTCCTTCTGCCGCCAGGACTCGGCGAGCGCGGGCGCGGCGGCGCCGTTGGCGTCCATGGCGGTCAGGCCCTCGGAGACGCCGAGCCGGCTCAGGAGCGTGGCGTCGGCGCCGTACGGCGAGAACCGCTCGGCGGGCGGGAAGGCGAGCGCGACCCGCAGCCGGGAGCCGCTCCTGCCGTCGCCGCCGCCCCCGGATTCATCTCCTCCGGAGGCGAAGCAGCCGGCCAGCAGTGGGGTGAGGGCCAGGGCGGCGAGAAGCCGCGAACGAAGCAGGCGCACAGGTCACCGTCCCATCGGTATCTCGAAGTGGACGACGCCGTTGCCGCCGTCCGCGTCCTCACGTTCGTCGTGCACGACCTTGCCCAGCGACCGCCAGAAGGGCTCCGCCCCCGGAACGGACGGGTCCGTGTGCAGGTACACGGACCGGTAGCCGCCGTCGGCGGCCGCGAAGTCGAGCAGTTCACCGACCATCCGCCGCGCCAGTCCACGCCTGCGGTGGTCCGGCCGCACATACACCCGCCGCAGCTGCGCGGTCTCACCGGAGGGGTAGCGCTCGGCGAGCTCGCGCGGGTTCGGCGGATGGGCGGGTCCCCGGGAGTCGAGGGCCCCGGTGGCGACGACCTCGCCGCCGTCCGGGTCGAGCGCGACGAGCAGGGTGTGCCGGGGCGGGGTGAGATAGGCGGCACCCGGGTCGATGATGTCTCCGTGCCACCGCGGCACGTACCCGGTGCCGAAGTCTCGGTACACGGTGTCGAGCATCACGGCTCGCGCACGGTCGAGGTCTGCCGGGCCCGCGGCCCTGATGCTGTAGTCACGCACTTGCAAAGCATATGCAAGAAGGCTTTCGGGGTGATCAAGGGGGTGAGAACCCGTCGGCACACCCAGACCCTACATACATGACATTCATTTCCAAACATGCCCGCCGCCCGCCCGGCCGGCCGATCGACCCGGCGTCTCCCCCGCCTCGCCTACTCGAGACCGGCCGCCCCGAGCAGCCGGACCAGGTCCTTGCGCCCGTACCCGAGCCGGCGGGCCCGGTCGGTCGCCGTCAGCACCAGGTGCGCCACGATCTCCGCCGCGTATCCGTTCTTGTGGTCGGCGTCGAACCATTCCTGGGGCTTCTCGACACCCAGGCTGTTCATCACCAGCCCGTGCTCACGGCGGACCTCCGCGACGGTCCCGGCGACCGCGTCCAGGAGCGTCTTCCCCGGTCGCTCGCACTCCAGGGCGAAACAGCCCCGGTCGGCCGGCACGCACCCCTGCGGCGGACGCTCCCGCAGCCCCGCGTACCGCTCGTCCGCGAACCCCGTGTCGTCGAACTCCTCGTGCACCAGGGCGAACCGGTGGAACCCGGGCGGCACCGGAGGCGGTGGCGGTGTGTACGCCCACCCCGCGTCCTCGTACAACTGCCGCTTCACCTCCTCCTCTTCGGCGTGTGTCACGGTGAAGCCGGTGGCCTCGTTCCGCCCGGTCGTCGTGTCGTCGGGGTTGCGGTGGAGGTGCGGGCTCATGATGTGCTCCGGTCGTCCGTGTCGTGTGAGGACGGGAGATGTTCCCGTCACCGGATCGAACGGACCGCCCGCCCCGCACGTGCCCGCATCGCACAGCACCACCCGATCGTGTGACGCTGCCCGCCGAAGGCGACACCACCGGCCACGGCATCACCGCCCCGACGGACCGCCGTTGCGCCGGGCGCGGTTGTCAGGGGTGGGCGTTATCCTCACAAGGCGCTTGCGACACATGTGTCTTATGACCACGGGGGGTGTCCGTGCACGGCCGTGACCAGAATTTCCCACAGGACTGCCCGGGCGGTCACCCGGGCATGTCGACCGAGGCGGGGATCGACGTCCAGCGACAGCTGGAGTCCCTGATCCAGGACTTCCGGACCAGCGATCCCCCGATGCCGGTGATCGTGCTGCACGCCGAGGACCCCGCCGACGACGACCGGGTGACCGAACTCGTCGACGAGCTGAGCGAGGGGCAGCAGCGTCACGGTACGCGCCTGGCCGTCGCCCCGACCGAGCCGCAGCCGGGGGACCTCGATCCCACCGCCCGGGCCGCGCGGCTCCTGGTCGACCTCGGCGACTCCAGGAAGTGGGGCGACCGGTCCGCCGCCTACCGCCCCTACTCCTTCCCCCGCCTCAACCTGGTGCGCGCCCTCCAGGAGGCCACCGACGACCCGGAGATGCGCGAGCACTGGCCGACCGCCCCCGGCGGCACTCCGGACGGGAACGTCCAGCGGGAACGGGCCCAGACACATCTGCTGCGCATCCTGGCCAAGCAGCGCTGGCGCCCCCGCAGACCCTCGCGCCGGAACCGGCAGGTGCTGCTCAACGACGTGCAGCAGTTCCTCCCCATGGGCGTCCTGGGCGCCTTCACCGCGCTGCTCACCCGCCCCGAGTGGTACATCGCCGTCCTGGCGGGCATCGGGCTGATGATCCTCCTGGCCGGCCTCAACCACGTTCCCGGGCGTGCTCCCCTCTTCCTGTGGTTGCGCAGGGAGAGCCGGTGGTTCCTGACCACGACGTTCCTCCAGTCCGCCGCCCGCCGCCAGTCGACCAGCGTGCGGCTGCTGCGGCCCGTCCGCTCCTGGCGGGCCATCGCGGCCCGTGCCCACGACGTGGCCGAGGCCATGCGCGAAGGCGGCCCGTTCCCCCTCCAGCTGTACGTACTGGCACTCTTCGAGGACCTGCGGGACAACCACCGGCGCGGCAGCTGGGACCTGCGGGGATTCAAACGGACGCGCCCGCCGGTGCTGTTCCTGCGCCGGGTGGGCCGGGAGAACGGCGGCATAGAGCTGATCAGGGCGGTCAGCGACGTCCGCAGCCGGCGCAGCGAGCTCGACCCGCTGCTGATCGTGGCGGGCGTGGCGGCGGGCGACGCGCCCCTGCTCGACCGGGGCGCGGACGCGACCCCTCCGGTCAACCGGCCGCAGCAGCCCCCGTCCCCGCCCTCGCGTCTGCCCCAACGATTGCGGCACTGGTACGACGAATGGGCCGGAAACCTCCGGGCCGATCAGTCACCGAGCAGGACGAACGCCCTGCCCTGGGTACTGAGGATCCCGCTGCCCCCCGGCGAGCTGGTGCAGCTGCGGCAGACGGACTGGCGGTGCGTCAGGGCCGGTCACCGGCCGTCCCTGGCCCGCCTGGTGTGGTCGGCGCACAGCCTGCTCCTCGTCCTCGCCCTGGTCGTCACCGCGGGCGTCGTCCACGCCCGCGAACTGCACCGGACGTACTGCTCGGCGGGCCTGCTGACCGCCGACCGCGACACCGAGCGGCGTCCCGCGCCCGGCGGCGGCACGGAGTGCGTCGGGATAGCCACCGGGGACGTCCGGTTCGGCGCGCACCTGAGCGGTGGAACAGCCGGGGAGGGGAAGCGGCTGAAGGAGCTGGAGGGACTGGTGCGCGCCGAGAACACCGAAGTCCTGCGCGACCACCCCGACGCCTACGTCACCGTGGTGTACGCGGGACCGCTGAGCTCCTCCTCGGTGGACCCGTCCCTGGTCAAGGGCGCCGAGGAGCTGACCGGCGTGTACCTCGCCCAGCGCGTGGTCAACGAGAACTACACGGTGAAGCTGCGGGTGCTGCTCGCCAACGGCGGCTCGGACATGGGCCACCAGCGTGTCACGGCCGACGCGATCGCCGAGTACGCCGACCGCGACCCGACCGTCGTCGGCGTGGTCGGCTTCGGCCGCGACCTGCAGAGCAGCCCCGACGTCACACGCCGGCTGCACGCGGTGGGGCTGCCCGTCGTCTCCGGCACCAACTCGGCGACCTACCTGCCGAAGGAGTTCTCCAACTGGTTCAGTCTCGCGGCCCCCGACGAGCACCAGGCCGAGGCACTCGGTCTCATAGCCCGGCAGCTGCGTGCCGGGGACAGGGCCCCGCACGCCCTGGTGCTGGCCCGCGACACCAAGGAGTCGCAGGACCGTTACACCAGTGAACAGGCCCTGTACGGAGGGGAGATGCTGGAGCGGGAGGGCTTCCGTCTGCTGCCCGCGCAGCGCTACCGGGTGGCGAACGGCAAGCCGGAGCTGCGGCTGCACGCGGAGAGCATCTGCCGGGGCGAGGACGTCCCCTCGGTGATCTACTTCGCCGGACGGGTCGAGGACATCGGACCGCTGATGACGCAGCTGACCACCGAACCGGGCTGCGCGAACCGGCAGATCTCGATCCTCACGGGTGACGACCTGAGCAAGGCCAGGTTCTCCGGCACGGGCGGCCGCGACGGCGTGGCCCCGCGGATCACGCTGTACCACGCGGCCCTGGCCGAGCTGAAGGAGGCCTCGTCCGGGACCGCCTTCTACGAGGACGCCGCCAACTACCTCCCCTGGCTGAAGGACGGAAAGGCCACGTACGACGCCGCCGACTTCGCGAGCGGGCAGACGGCCCTCTCCCACGACGCCACCCGCGCCCTGTACTGGGCGGCCAGCCTCGGGGACGTACGCCAGAGCCGCTCGGCGACCTGGGTCAACCTCAGGAACGTCAAGCTCGACGGCATGGCCACCGGGACGATCGACTTCACCGACGCGCCCCTGTACGAGGAACGCCACGGCCACAGCATCGTCCTCAACCGGGTCCGCAGAACCGCCGGGGGCGTCTCGAAGGCGGAGGTCCTGTGCAGCAGACCGGCCGGCAGCACCGAGCCGCTCACTGTGCGGGAATGCTCGATCGAGTGAGCGGAGCACCGGTTGTTACGCTCCCCGTGTGAGGATTCCGGGACCCGAAGAGATCCGCGCGCTGCACCAGGAGCACGCGCCCACCGCCGAGGCGTTCGAACTCGTCCACACGCACTGCGAGATCGTCTGGAACATCGCCGAGCAGCTCATCTCGGCCTCGCGCCTCGACGTCGACGCCGAACTGGTCCGCGCCGGCTGCCTCCTCCACGACATCGGCGTCTACCGCCTCTACGGCGACGACGGCCTCCTGGACCACAAGAACTACGTCCGGCACGGCCTGCTCGGCCACGAACTCCTCGCCGGGGAGGGCTTCCCCGAACTCCTGTGCCGGTTCTGCTCCCACCACACCGGGGTGGGGGTCACGAAGGACGACGTCCTGCGCCAGGGCCTCCCGATCCCTCCCGCCGACTACCTCGCGGTGACGCCTGAGGAGCGGCTGGTGATGTACGCGGACAAGTTCCACAGCAAGTCCCGGCCGTCGGCGTTCCTCTCCCCCGACGCGTACGCCGCCCACGTCCGCCGCTTCGGCGAGGAGAAGGTCACCGCCTTCAAGGCCCTGCGCGCGGAGTTCGGCGACCCGGACCTCGACCGGCCGGTGCCGGAGGGCGGTGCGTCCGTCCGCCCGTGAGCGTCGCCGGGCGCCGACCACACCGCCGTCGCCGTCGCCCGTACGCCCACGCGGCGTACGGGCTTTCTCCTTCCGCGCGGACGGACGGAGCCGGCCGACGCGGCGGCGCGGCCCGCGCGATGCGTGGGCCGTGTGACGGGACCGCGAGCCACGTGTGAATCTTCTGCGGCTTCGGATGACGTTCGCCACAGCACCGGAGCAAAGAACCACAGCCGACGGGAGCGGTACGGCCCGTCGAATGACCGGGATGGCGGCGGTTCACGCCAATCCGGCACACGGACAAGCCGTGCCGGGCACCGACCCCGGCGACGAACCGCTCCGCTCCACCTGCCCTATGATCGTTTAATACTTGACTTCATCGCGCCTGCAATCCCTCCCCGGTGATTCTCGGCGACCGCGAACACGTCCATCGGTGCGGGTCTCGCGGTGGTGACACGCAGGAAGAAAGGTGAACCGCATGGCCCTCGGACTGCTCCGGCGTCGGCGTTCCCGCAGCGCCCCCGGCGCCGCACCGGACCTCTCGCTACCCCTGCCGGCCGGCGCCGGCGCGTACGGCTGCGAGGTCGTCGACCCCACGGGACAGCCCCTGGGCGGCGCCGAGGTCACGGTGACCGCCCTGGACAGCCACCGGGTCGCCGCCCGCGGCACCACCGATCCGTACGGTCTGTTCATGGCGGCGCTCCCGCCCGGCTCCTACAGCGTGATGGTCGCGGCGGAGGGCCTCACCCCGGTCCGCGACAACGTCGACATAGCCACCGGTGCCGCCCTCCCCCCGGCGCGCGTCGCGCTGCTGCCCGCACGCCAACTGGAACTGCCGCCGCCCGGCACCTGGCTGTTCGACCCGCCGCACACCGCGATCCGCTTCATCGCCAAGCACGTGGGCATGGCCCACGTCCACGGACGCTTCACCCGCTTCACCGGCGGCATCCGCATCACCCCGGACATGGGCGACTCCCAGGTCTCGATGCGCATCGACGCCGCCAGCATCACCACGGGCAACAGGACCCGTGACAACCACCTGCGTTCCGCCGACTTCCTCGACGTCGAGCGCTACCCGTACATCGACTTCACCAGCACCCGGTTCGTCTACCGGGGCGGCTCCAGGTGGACGCTGAACGGCACGCTCACCATGCACGGCACCAGCCGCTCCGTGGGACTGGACACGACGTACCTCGGCACGGTGAACGGCGGTTACGAACAGGAGCTGCGCTGCGCGGCCCTGGCGAAGGCGGAGCTGCACCGCGAGGACTTCACCCTCAACTGGCGCTCGATGCTGGCCCGCGGCATCGCGGTCGTCGGCCCGACCGTACAACTGGAACTGGACGTCCAGGCGATGTACCGCACCCCCGAGACCCCCACGCCCCCGGAGTAGGCCGGCGCGGGCGGCGGGTGGCGGCCTCGGTTCACGCGTAGGGGTCGGGGATCACCTCGGTCGCCGACTCGAGGACCTTCTCCACCCGCAGGACCGCGCTGCGGACCGCCCCCGCCTCCGCGACCAGCACGTCGGGGACATGGGACTCGTAAAAACGGAGGTACCCGACGGTACCCACGGTCGTCGTGCGCGCGCCGAGCCACAGCACCATCCTGCGCAGGTCGTCGAACTCGTCGGGATGCGCCTCCTGCCGCACGGTCAGCGCCCACTGCGGCCCGTCGGAGCACAGTTCCCCGACCAGTACGCCCCCGATCCGCAGCGCCGGCCCCCGGTCCTCCCAGAGGGGGTACTCGTACCCGTCGTCCTGCCGGCCGCCCTCCTCCCCCAGGTGCCAGCGGAGCAGGGCGAGGTCCCGCGGCGGGAGCGAGCCCGGCAGGTCGAGCGTGAGCTGGAGTTCGTGGATGTCGGCCATGGTCAGAAGGCTACGAGTCCCGGTGCGGTACCCCTCACCGCGGACGGCGGCTGCCGGGGCACCGAACGCGGCCTGCGCGCATTGGCGACGCGGGGCACGGGCCGCAGGAACAAGCACGCTCGGCAAATCCTGCACGCTCTCACGGACCGTTCTACCCTCGTTGCAGTTCCCCGCGATTCACCTGGGCCAGGAGAGGTGGCTCGGACTCCCCCTCGTAGCCGAGGTGGAGTTCCTGCCGTGCGCGGGTGGCCATCACGTAGTACGACATGCGCAGGGCGGCGGAGGTGGGGTCCGTACCCGCGTCCGCGTGTGTGTCGGGGATGACGACCGTGTCGAAGCCGAGCCCCTTGGCGCTGCGGCGGTGCACGATCACGATGCCGGGCCGGCCCAGGTCGAGGTTGCGGTACTGACCGCCCTTGGACTCGGACGTGTACAGCTGGGGCTTCAGGCGTGGCGCGCGGTTCTGGACGCTGCCGAGCAGGGAGAACTGGGTGTGCTTGGTGGCGGCGATCACTCCGATGCTCTTCTTGGGCTGGGTCTCGGCGAGCAGGACGAGCAGGTCCGCTACGCCCCGCTCGTGGAAGCGGTGCAGGCGTGGCACCGGTCCCTGGCGGCCGGGCAGGACCGGCGTGCCGGCACCGGTGTGGAAGTGGGCCGCGAAGGACGCGATCTGCTCGGTGTTGCGGTGATTGCCGGCGAGTTCGTGGCGGGTGCACCGGCCGAGGTTGCGGGCGATCTCGTCGAGGGTGGAGTTGGTGTCGGTGAGCCGTTGGCACTGGTCCGCGAAGACGGTCGTACGGGCCCCCAGCATGCGGCAGAGCAGGTAGAACTCCGGGGGCAGGTCCTGCCCTTCGTCGATGACCAGGGTGGGCCCGACGGCCGGTGCGGTGTCGGCGGCACGGTTGTGGAGGGCGTCCCAGTCGTACCAGCCGTCGCCGCCGCCGGGCGGTGTGGCGCCGTACCAGTCGGCGAGCCAGCGGTGTGCGGTCATGACGCGCACCGAGCGGTCCGCGGGGCCCAGTGCGTGCACCGTGCCGGCGAGCGACTGGCGCAGCAGGTTGGAGTAGGTCAGCAGGACCACCGGGGTGCCGGTGAGGGCGAGCATGGCGGCGCGCTGCGCGGCCAGCACGCTCTTGCCGCTGCCCGGCGGTCCGCCGACCAGGTGGTTGCCGTCGAAGGGGAGTCCGTCGAGGCCGGACCGCTGGTCGGGGTCGAGGTCGAGGTAGGTGAGGGTCACTGCTGCTCCAGGGCGCCCGCCGCGGCGGCGCGGGCGGCGGTGACGATCGACTGCAGGTAGCCGGGAACCCGTTCGCCGCCGACGACGAGGGCCCGGTCCAGGAGGCTGTTGCCGGCCTCACAGCTGGTCTCCGGGAGGAGGGCGCAGGCGTGGCAGGCGGCCCGGTTGAGGTTGCCGAAGCCCTGCCCGGAGTGTTCGGCGCACAGCGGGTCGGCGGAGCACCAGGCGGCGGACTCGGTCATCCGCAGCAGTGTTTCGGCCAGCCGCGGCGGTTCGCCCTGGCGGACCAGTCCGCCGAGGGTGCCTTCGGCGTCCCCGGCGGCGGTGTAGACGAGGATGCCGTACTGGTCCTGTTCGGGGCGGGCGTAGATCCGTTCGCGCAGGCTCGCCGTCGTGTAGCCGGACTCGAAGGACAGCTGGCGGATGAGGAGGTGGGCCAGGGTGTGCAACAGGACGAAGCGCGGGGAGAGTTCGGGACCGGTCACGTTCCGCAGACGGTCCTTCTGGAAGGAGCGGTCGAGGTCGGCCCGCATGCCCTTGACGCGTCCGCGTACGTCCGGGTCCTCCTCCCAGTCCTTCAGCGCGCCGTGGTCGAGGGTGAGGAAGACGCCCTCGCCGAAGACCTCGACGGCGGGCAGCCACTTCAGCCGGCGCGAGGTGTCGGCGGGGACGACGGCGGCGTCCGGGGAGACCCGGGTGAAGCCGGACAGGGCGCGGACCTCGCGGAGCCGGTCGGCGAGGACGACGCGGCCGAAGCGGCTCGCGAGGCCGGCCCAGGGTTCGTCGGTCTCGCCGACCAGGCCGAGCGTGGTCCCGCGCAGGGCGAAGTCACGGGTGGCGGGCGGGGCGGGTGCCGTGAACGCGGCCCATTCCTCCCGGCTCAGGTCGGGCCGTGCGGGGCCGTCGGGTGCGGCAGCCGTGACGGCAGGGCTCGTACCGCCCGTCTCCTCGGCCAGGAGTGCGTCCAACAGACCGTCGTCGGCCCCCGTGTCCTCCTGGATCATCTGCCGGAACAGGGCGGCACGGGGCGAGGCGGGGTCGCGGCACAGCGACACCCAGAGGTGGTGTTCGCGGACCTGGTCCGCGAACGCGTCGTCGGCGTGCGCGGGGACGTCGGTCTCGGGGATGTCGAGCGCGGAGTGCACGATCGGGTAGTAGAGGTTGCCGGCGGTCCGCTGCACGATCTGCACCGGGCGCGGGCACTCGACGGCTTCGCCGGCACGCTGCCAGGGGTTCCGTCCCGAGCAGCGCATACCGTGGGTGCCGAGGATGTCGAGCAGGTCCCGGACGGCTCCGCAGCCCTTGGCGGTGCAGGCGACGGAGAGCGCTTCGAGGCCGGAGGCCCGTTCGGAGACGAGGAAGCGCAGCTTCTCGCGTTCCCCGCACTGACGGCGTTCGCCCCCGTCGCGCCGCGAGTGCGCCCAGAACCACCAGTCGACGTCGCCGAGGTGACCGGCCTGGCAGATCTGCGCGAACCGCATCGGTGCCAGCGTCCGCGCGGGAGAGCAGGAGGGGCAGCGCGGTGCCTGGCCGCGCTTCTCGTCGGCGATCCGCCACCGCTTCATCCGCCGGCAGGCACCGCAGAACAGCCAGGAGGGGAAGCGGATGTACGGCGCTCCGGGCGCGTCGGCGACGTCGAAGCGGTCGCCCGCGGCGGCGGGCGCGGCGTAGAAGCCGGAGACGCCGAGGCGGTCCGCGAGCCGGGGCGAGCCGATGGGCTGCCTGCCGCGGGACGGCCAGTCGCCGATGCCGGTGGCGACGAACGACTCGCCCTGGATGTCGAAGACGGCCCCTACCCCGAAGGGCACCACGGTCTGCGACTGACGTACCCGGAGTGTGCGGCTCACAGGTCGGCTCCCTTCACTGTCACCTGGCATTCCCGGTCGACGTTGCGCATCGAGTTGGGTGTCTCCCACAGGCCGTGGACCTGCTCGAAGCTCTTGATGAGGTTGGACTGGCCCTTGCCCTGGCCTCGGTAGTACAGCTCGCGGCCGTCCTTGCGGGCCTGGCGCGCTAGGTCCTCCCACTCGGCGAGCAGCCCGGCGAGCTCCTTGCGCACCTCCTCGCCGGTCCCCGGTTCGACAGTTTCGGCCCGGGTGGCCAACTCGTCGACGAGGGCTTCCACTTCGGTCGTCCGGTCGAGGATCCGCCCGGCCTGGTTCTCGGCCGCCAGTCCGAGCCGGTGCCGTACGAGGACGACGAGCACGGCGTGCAGGGCGCGGCGGCGGGAGGGCACGGACCAGGGGGTGACGCTGGTCGGCTCGACGTGCCGGTAGAGCGCGCGGTGGTACACGTCGAAGGTCTCGTAGTGCGAACGGTCCCTGGGGCGGGTGGCGTTGAAGAAGGTCACCACGAGTCCGGGCACGGCGTGGCGGCCCACACGGCTGGTGGCCTGGATGTACTCGGCGGTCGTCTTGGGCTGCCCCTGCATCAGCATCAGTGCGAGCCGCTTCACGTCGACGCCGACGGACAGCATGTTGGTGCAGGGCAGGAAGGACACCGACCTCGCGTCGTCCCAGCTCTTCTCCAGCCGGTCGAGGAGCACGGGCTGCTCGGAGCGCGGCAGGTTGCTGGTGAGTTCCTCGACCTGCTGGTCCGGCAGGGGGCGTACGCCGCTGCCGGTGTCGAGTCCGGCGAGCTGGGCGGGGATGTCGTCGGCGGCGGCGGTGACCGTGCGGCCCAGTTCGCGCAGGCTGTGGTGGTAGGCGACGAGCGTCCAGTAGGCGTCCCGGTGTTCCTCGGGAAGTTCCCAGGCGCCCTGGAGCAGGGCGGCGGCGGTGGCGACGGAGGCACGGCCGGCGGTGTGCCCCTGGGCCATGACGCCGACGTAGCGGCGGCCCGGCCGGGAGGTGTCGGGTTCGGCGAAGTAGGAGTGGCGGGCGTCGAGTCCGGCGGGCGGGAAGAGCTGGACGTCTCCCCCGTAGAGGGCGCGGACCTGCTCGCCGGAGCGGCGGATGGTGGCGGTGGACGCCACGACCTTGGGCCCGGTGCCGTCCGGCGCGGCGCACAGGCCGAGGACGGCGGACTCGTAGAGGCCGACGGTGGTGCCGAGCGGGCCGGTGAGCAGGTGCAGTTCGTCCTGGATGACGAGGGACGGCGGCCGGTTGCCGGTGCCGGCACCGAAGAGCCGTCCCGCACGCGGCTCCCAGGCGAGGCGGGCGAACTTGTCGACGGTGCCGAGGACGAAGGTGGGCGGACGGTCGTACAGGTGGTCGTCCACGACGGCGACGGGCAGTTCGTCGTGGAAGAGGCACTCGTCCCTGGGGCAGAAGAAGGCGAAGGAGTCGGCGGCGGCACGCACCCCGTAGTCGCCGATGTCGGGCGACTTGTGGGCGGGCAGGACGCGCGTGCCGCACCACGGGCAGCGGTCGAGGATGAACACGTCGTCCGGGGTGGCGGCCTCGCGCGCGTTCTCGAAGTCGCGGCGCGCCTTGTCGTAGCTGTTCGCGGTGGTGGTCTCACCGACCCACAGCCCGATGGAGAACGGCTCCTCGCCGTAGGTGGCCGGGTCGGCCCGGCGCATGGACTCCAGGGCGCACACGGTCGTCGCGGCGCGCTGGAACTGCTGTGTGGTCAGCAGGCTGAGCGTGTACCGGCTGAGCACGGCGGTGCCTCCGCCGTCGGGTCCGCCCCGGCGCAGCACCATGACGAACGCGGCCAGCAGCAGGTACGCCTCGGTCTTGCCGCCACCGGTCGGGAACCAGATGAGGTCCGTGACGGCGCGGTCCGGGTGCCGGGGGTCGACGGCACCGTCGACGGCCAGCAGGAAGAACGCGAGCTGGAAGGGGCGCCAGGTGGCGTCCGCGTACGGCTGCGGGTCCGGCGGTACGCCGTTGTCGCGGCGGGGGCGTCGGGTGCCGGCGAGGTCGGCCGCGGAGTGGCGCATCTGCAGGGCCATGGCGCGGTTGGCGGCCCGGAAGGCGTGCAGCAGTTCGGGGCGTCGGGGGTCGCAGAGGGTGCGGACGCCGGACTCGATGCGGGAGACCGCGGTGCCGATCCGTCCGAGGACGCGCTCGGCCGCCTCACGGCCCCACTCGGGCACCTCGGTGTTGAGCTGACCGACGTACCAGGCCCGGTACGCGGAGGCGAACTCGAAGAGCTCTTCACGGAGTTGGTCGACGGAGACAGCCGGGTCGGCGAGGTGGGCGAGGCTGAGCACGGGGGTGTCGGTGAGTCCGGCGGCCCGTACGCCCGTGACCTCCGCCTCGGGCATGACGGCCGCCCGCAGTCCCGTCACCGTCCGGTCGTCGCCGTCCCGCAGTTCCTCGACGGCGCACCCGTGGCCGACGGCGTGGGTGCGCACATGCCGGTACTGCAGGCGCAGTTCCTGTTCCTCCGGGTCCCTGCTGGCCAGACGCACACTCGGATACTGGAGCACCCGCCCGTCGACGGGCCGGGCCCGCAGCTCCACCTGGAACAGCATGCCGTCCCAGTGGGCGCTCCTGCCGAGCGCGGAGTCGTACCGGGCGGCGTTGACGAGGGCGACGGTGACGAGCTTGCCGTTGCCGAAGTCACGTCGCGTGAGGCGCAGTTCGGCTCGTGCGTCCAGGACGGAGACCTGGTCCCGGTCCGGGCCGAGGAGGTGTGTCTCGGCCGGTATCGCGATCCGCTGCCACGTCCGGCCGCGCTGGTCGCTGCGCGACCGAGTGCGGTAGCGGGCGGCGGAGCACTCGACCTCGAGGGTCTCGGCGTCGGTGTAGAAGCTGAATCCGAGGGACGACGGCAGCCAGGAGTTCGACTCCGGCACGGGGTCGCCCGCCGGCGCGGTGTCCTCGGCCCCCCGCTCGGTGCCGGCCCCGTCGAACTCCTCCCTGGCAAGGTCCAGTTGCCCCTGCAGGTCGGCTTCCTGCGGGTAGAGGGTGCCCATGAGGTACTGCCGGTCGGGTGGTGCGTCGAGCGTCTCGTCGTCGCCGTCGACCGGGCCGACGAGTTGCCGCCGCAGGTAGGAGACGAGTTCCTGTCTGGGGTCCATGGGATTCCTGGTGTTCATGAGAGGGGAGGGGGCGGGTGGGTGGCCGGCGGATTCAGGAGCGGCGCCAGCGGTCCCGGAGGGAGCCACGACCGCGGTCGGCCGCTTCCTGGGCCGCGGCCAGTTGTGCCTGTACCTCGCTGAGTTGCCTCTGCGTCTCGCCGAGTTGCGTCTGCAGGTCGGTGACGCGGAGCCAGGCGTCGTGCTCGCTCTGTGCGATGCGCCGGGCCGCCTCCTGCTCGGCCTCCTCGGCTCGCCGCCGGGCCGCCTCGACGAACAGGTCCCGCTGGGCGACGGCCGCTTCGGCCTCCCGCAGGCGTGCCTCCACCTCGGCGACGCGCAGTCGGGCACCCTCGCGGTACTCCTCCCGCGCCGACGCGGCGGCACGCTCCCGCTCGTCGGCGGTCGTCTCGGCCTTCCGTAGGCGGGTCTCCAGCTCGGCGACCCTCGCCCCGGCGGCGCGTTCACGCTCGGCGGCCTCCGCCCGGGCCTCGCCCAGCCGTGCCTCGAGGTCCCCGATGCGTGCCTCGGCACCCTCGCGGTAGTCGCGCAGCCTCTGCTCCAGCTCGTCCGCCCGCTGTCCGGTGTCGGCCGTCTCCCGGGCGGCCTCTTCCGCACGCTCGGCCCGGCGCAGCACTGCCTCGTAGGACTCGCGGTGCTGCTCCTCCAGACGCGCGAGGTGCTCCTCGGCCTGGCGCCGCACCTGCTTCTCACGCCGGTCCCGGGACCGGTCCGCACGGTGCAGCAGCACCTCTTCCCACGCGTCGAGCTGTCGCTCGGCCTCGGCCCGTACGGCCGCGACACGCTCGTCGGCACGGCGCCGTTCCTGGTCCAGCCGAAGCTCGTTCTCCTGCGTCAGCAGGGCGATCCGGGCCTCGTGCCGGGCGCGGACCTCGGCGAGCGACGGCTCGGTGCCGGACGACTGCGGCTCCGTGCCGGACGACTGCGGCTCCGTGCCGGACGACTGCGGCTCCGTGCCGGACGACTGCGGCTCCGTGCCGGACGACTGCGGCTCGGTACCGGCCGACCGCGGCTCGGTACCGGCCGACCGCGGCTCGGTACCGGACGACCGCGGCTCGGTACCGGCCGACCGCGGCTCCGTGCCGGACGACCGCGGCTCCGTGCCGGACGACCGCGGCTCGGTGTCGGCCGACTGCGGCTCGACCGGCGTGGAAGGAGCGGGAGAGGGCGCCGGGCGCCCGCTTGCCGTGTCGGCCGCCTGCTCCGCGACCGTACTCGCACCGGCGCCGCCGTTCCCGGATGCGGGAACCGTCCGTGGCGGGCGCGCCGCGACGAACTCCGCGAGGGCGGCACCGACGGCGAGGCGCGACTCGGCGTTCACCAGTGGTCTTGTGGCCAGGTACGCCCGGGGAGTGGCCCCGGCCAACGCTCCGGCGGGCCGCTCGAAGAAGTGCTCGGGCCGCAGTCCCGCGTTCTTGACGGAGTCGAGAACCTTCTCCAGGACTTCCAGGGCTTCGACCACGGGCCGGTCGAGCGTCCCCCGCTGCCGCGCGGCGCGCACCACCGCGTCCGTGACGGAGGAGCCGAGCAGTACGGACAGTTGCAGATGTCCCAGGGCGAGCAGAGCGTACCCGGCGAGCCAGGTCACTCCTCCGCCCAGCGGTGGCCGCGTCAGCGTCAGGGCCTTGTCCCAGTCGGCGGTGGTCTGCGGCGCACCGGCCGGGCCGGCGGTCTCCGCCGGTCGTCCCGTCTCCGGTACCGATGCCGGTTCGGAGCCGGACACCTGCGTGACCTCGGGCTCCGGCACCTGCCCGCGCTCGGGCTCCGGCACCTGCCCGCGCTCGGGCTCCGGCACCTGCCCGCTCTCGGGCTCCGGCGATTTCGCCGCCACGGCGAGGAACTCCCGCAGGGAGTCCCGTACGGCCAGCCGCGACTCGCGGTCCACCAGAGGGCTGCGTACGAGATAGGCACGGGGCGTCGCCCCGACGAGCGCTTCGGCGGGGCGGTCGAAGAAGTCCTCCGGCCGCCGCCCGGCGGCCACCAGGGCGTCGAAGACCCGGCGCAGCACTTCCAGCGCGGTCAGCACCGGACGCGAGAGGTATCCGCCGCTGCGGGCGTCCCGCACCACCGCGTCGGCAGCCGGCTGCCCCAGCACCGCCGCCAGACCGTCGTCCCCCAGCGCCGCACGTGCGTAGTCGGCGAGCCACCAGAGGTGGTCGACGGGTTCCTCCGACATCCGGCAGGCGCGCCCCCAGTCGGCGGCGACGACGTCCGGCGCCGTGGTGTCCACGGCCTCATCGGTGTCCGTGAGCGCCCCTGCACGGGCGTCCTCCCGGGGGATCACGGGCACCGCGATCTCCGCCTCGACGATCGGCGTGTCACCGTTCGGCTCCGTCTCCCCCACCACCGGGGTGGACGCCGAAGCCGCAGTCGCAGCCGCCTCCGTCCACTCCCCGGCGGCCCGGGCGAGTCGCTCCGCCCTGGCCTTGCGCAGGGCGATCCGGGCCCGGGCGGTGCGGGCCGCGTGGGTGGCGCGGGCGATCCGTGCCGCCCGCTTGGCCTCGGCGGCGCGTTCCGCCGCGCGCTCGGCCTTCTCGCACGCGGCGTCCAGGCCGACCAGTCCCGCCTCGCGCACCCGCTCCCGCAGCACGGGCCGGACCTTGCCCTCGATCTGCCGGATGCGTTCGCGGGTGACGCCGAACTCACGTCCGAGGTCGTCCAGGGTCGAGGGTTCGTCCCCGTCGAGCCCGAGCCGCCGCACGAGGATCCGCGCCTCCCGTTCGGTGAACGTGTCCACCACGGCCAGGACGTCCTCCGCGAACAGGGCTCCCACCACCTGCCGCTCCACCGACGGCAGGACATGGGTCTCCGCCACGAAGTCCGCCAGGGTGGCGCCGTCGCCGATGACGCGGTCCAGGGAGTCGGTGCGCCGGGTGAGCTTCCGGATCTCCTGCACCTTCTGCAGGGTCATGTCGCACCGCACCGCGACATCGGCGTCGCCCGCACGCCGCCCCTCGGCCGCGAGCGCGCGTTCGGCCCTGGCCACCTTCCGCATCTGTTCGTGCATGTGCACCGGGACGCGGATCAGCGCGCCCTCGTCGGCGATGGCCCGGGTGATGGACTGCCGGATCCACCAGGTGGCGTAGGTGGAGAACTTGTTGCCCATGGTCGGGTCGAACTTCCGCGCCGCCCTGAGCAGACCGAGGAAACCGTGCTGGAGGAGGTCCTCGTAGTCGAGCCCCTGGTCCTGGTAGGGCCGCGCCAGGGAGTGCACGAGCCGCTGGTTGTGCACCACGAGGCAGTCCCGGGCACGGATTCTGAGGTCTTCGGGAGGGAGGGCCTTCAGTTCGTCCTCGTCCGGTTCCCGCGCGATACGGTCCGGTCCGCCCCGCAGCAGTACGGCCAGGCCGACCTCTGCCTGCGCGCTCAGCAACCGGCTGCCGGGGCGCCGCACCCGTCGGTCGGTGTCCAGGACGGCGTGCGCCGCGGCCACCGACTCCGCGAGGTCCCCTCGTGACACGTCCCCCGCGGACGCGTCCTCCGCCGGACCCGGCGCCTCGGCTTCGGCGTCCTTCGCGCCGTCGGACGCGTCCGGCTCGTCGGTCCCCTCCCCGTTCCCGGCGTCCGGCTCCCCCTCCGGGTCCCGCACCAGAGCCCTCGCACGGAGCTGAGCGGCCTCGTGCGCGCCGAGCCCGGCGAGCCGGATCACTCCGTCCACGACTCTCGGGGTCACGTACCCGTCGGCGTCCGCGTAGCGGTTCAGCAGGTTCTGTACGAGCGACAGGCGGGGGAACACATTTTCCGCACGATCCCGTGCAACCTTTTCACCGCCCCGCTGGTCACCCCCTGTGTGCATCTGCAATTCCCTCACGGGCAGCCCCAGCCGGGCCAGCTCCTGACGCAGCCGTTCCCGCTCGGCGTCCCCCAGGGCGAGCGCCCGCACGCTCTCGGCGAAGACGTGCTCCGGGACGACACCGTCCACGGCCGCGCGCCGCAGCCGCGCCAGCACCTCACCGAGCGCCGCACGCAGACCGGACGATCCGGCGTCGACCGCAGACCACTGCACCATTAGTTCACCTCTAAACTTCCCTCGACCACCCACGCTAGGCCCTACACGTTGATGATGTCAACGTACTGTCACCTATCGATTTGATCGCCCTTCGTGTACGGTTTCGCCTGCCGCCGCTTCCCCTCTGTCACGATGGGTGGGCGCAGCGACACGTGAGGGGGTCCTGTCCGTCAGGGGCAGGGCGGGACGCGTACAAGGGGGAAGCAGCGAGTGAGGTTTACCCCGGTCCCTGCACGGCGATCGCCGCGTGCATCCCGACTACTCCCCACTGCGACAAGCCTCTTCAGGAGCAGGCGATGAGCAACGAGATTCAGCTGATCAGTGACGGTGATGGACTCGCAGTCATTGGGAATGCGACGGATGTCGAACGGTTCCTCGCCTCGGAGGTATTGCCGTCGAAGGACCTCGGGGTGCAACGGCTCAAGTCCGTCTTCGGTACCGGGGCTGCGGTCGCGCAGGCGGGTTCGGACATTGCCGCCGACTCGGGTCGCTGGGTGAAGCTGACCAAAGAGTCCGCGGAGCGTGTCAAGAAGTTCGGGCTGATGCAAAGCAAGACGCCAGGTGTCAGCCATGCGATGGTGGGAAAACCCGGCTCGATCAAGAATTGGCTCCAGGTCGAGAAGGGGGCCGGCTCGTTCCTGACCAGCCCTGCACGTCTGGCTGGTGTCGCGGGGGTCATGGCGCAGCTCTCGATGCAGCAGACCATGGACGAGATCACCGACTACCTCGCCACGATCGACGAGAAGGTCGACGACGTGCTCCGCGCTCAGAAGGACGCTGTGCTGTCCCGCATGATCGGAATGGACCTCGTGATCGAGGAGACCATGACCATCCGAGAGCAGGTGGGCCTAGTCTCCGAGGTCACGTGGTCGAAGGTACAGACCGCGCCGACGACGATCGCGGAAACCCAGGCGTACGCACTGCGTCAACTCGACGCCCTCGCGGAGAAGCTGGAGAAAAAGCCCAAGATCGGCGATCTCGCCACGACGGTCAAGGAAGTGGAGCCCAAGGTTCGGGAGTGGCTCGCTGTTCTGGCTCGCTGCTTCCAACTGCAGGACTCGATCGCCGTGCTTGAACTCGACCGAGTTCTGGACGCGAATCCGGATCAGCTGGACCAGCACCGCCTCGGGCTTCGGGCTGCCCGACAGAACCGGCTGGATCTCATCTCACGGAGCACCGAACGCCTGGTGGCCCGGATGAACTCGGCTGCCGACACTGCCAACGCGAAGGTGTTGCTGTACCCGGCCAAGTCCCCGGCTGTGGTCCAGTCGAGCAACCATGTGGTGACCGGCGTCCATGACTTTCACGTACGGCTCGGGATCGAGTCCGGTCGCCAGTCGTCGGAGGCGAGACGATGGGTGGAAGCGGCGGCGGAGGTGAAGGACAAGGCGCTTGAGACAGGGGCGAAGGGCGTCGATGTCGCCAGAAGCCTCGGCAACGAGACCCTCAACCGGGCCGGCTCGGTCAAGGGCAGGCTCTCCAGCGAGATCGCCGAGCGAGCACGCCGCCTGCGCGGGAACGAAAAAGAACGCGACGAGGAAGGCTGAGTGAGCGTCGACCGCCCACATCGTGGGGCGAGCCATCAACCGCCCACTCCACAGCCGACCTCCGTCAGTCCCGCGCCGCCGCGAAGCCCACGAAGCGCACCCAGCCCTCACGTTCTACGGCAAACGGCCGTCGGGCCACATCCTTGGAGTCCCGTACGTGGACGACCCGCTCCGTGACAGCGACCTCCACGCAGTCGTCGCCCTGTGCGCTGCTGTAGCTGGACTTGAACCAACCGAGTTCGGACGTGTTCATAGCGCTCCTCCGATCCGCATCAGCAGGCCCACGGAGTCCTTCGGGGAAAGTGCCTGCGAACGCAGTCTTGCATAGCGCATATGGATGCGGCTCACCTCTTTCGGGCCAGCGATCAAGCGGCCGTTCTCCTGGCCCTCGGAGTACGCCCGCCAGCGGCCGTCCGGCATCTCCAGCAGTCGTACAGGCCCCGAAAGGCATGCATGCTGCTCGCTGTCCGCAGGCATGACCTGAACGGTGACGTTGCGCAGAAGGCCGAGCTCAAGGATGAGATCGAGCTGCTCCGCCGTGACTTGCGTCCCTCCCAAGCGGCGCATGAGAACGGCCTCTTCGATGACGAAGTCGAACGTCGTGTTGGGATGTTCGCGGAGCAGTTGCTGACGCTCCATGCGCACCTGGACGGTGGTCTCCAGAACATCATCCGACAAGGGTGGAATCTCGTTCTCGCAGAGAGTCCGTACGTACCCCTCCGACTGCAACAGTCCAGGAATCAGCCGACACTCATACGTGCACAGACTCACCGCCGTACGCTCCAGCCTGGCCCACTGCCGAAACCAGGCCGCCAGCCCCGCATCCCCCCGCGTCAGAAACCGCGCCGAGTGCCGCAGCGCCCCCGTGTTCCCCAGCGCCTCCTCCGCCCGCTCCACGAAGGACGCGTCCGGTATCCGCCGCCCCAACTCCACCGACTCCACCGTGTGCTTGGAGTACCGGACCAGCTCCCCGAACTGCACCCTGCTCAGCCCCGCGTGCTCCCGCAGCGCCTGCACGACGGCCCCGAACGTCCGCAGGCTGTCCGACGGATCCGGTTCCCGTTCGCACTCCCCGCCCGGCACCGCCGGCTCCACATGGTCGGTCGTCATCCGAGGCCCACCTCCAGGTTCGCGCACACCGGGTCCCTCTGATGGAAAACGCCGGGAGCAGCCAAGAGGACACTCGTACAACCCACCCGTCATCCCCGTACGGTGTCGCACCGTACGGGGATGTGCCCCGCATGGACGCTCACGCGAGAGCCGCGTGTCCGCAACCGGAAGGGATCTTTCGCCCTGGAGGCGAACTCCCGGCCCCACCCTTGACCGCGCCACCACACCACCGACGCACCGACCGCCTCAGGGCAAGGGCATTTCCTGCTCGATCCACTTCGTGATCGACGGGCGCGAGGGGCGCCAGCCGAGGTCGTGGGCCCGGGTGGCACGTACGCGGCTGTTGGCGCCGAGGGCGTACCGGGAGAAGCCCTCCCCCCACACGGCGGCAGCGGAACCCAGATCCCACGGCTCCACCGGCCCCAGACCCAGCCGACGGGCGATCGCCTCACCGATCTCGGCGAACGAGGCGTCCTCGCCGCCCTCCACGAAGTAGAAGCCCGTGGCCGCGGGGTCGGTGAGCGCCAGGTGATACAGGTCGGCCATGTCATCGAGGTGCACCGTCGACCAGCGGTTCAGGCCGCGTCCGACGACGCGGACGGTCCTGCCGGCCCGGGCCTGGGTGACCAACGGCGGGATCAGCACGGTCTGCGGGCGCGGTCCCGTGCCGTTGCCGTAGATCAGTGAGTTGCACAGCACCACCGAACGCACTCCCGCCGCACCGGCATCGACGACGGAGCGGTCGATGGCGTACCGGGCCCGCCGGATCTCGTGGTCCCCCGGACTGAAAGGCTTCGCGTCGTCGAAGACCACCTCGGATTCGTACCGGCCCTGGGCATCGTCACCGATGACGCTGGTCCCGCTGGTGTGGATCAACACCTTGCCCGAACCCCGCAGGGCGTCGACGAAGGCGGCCACAGCGCCGCGGTGGTCGCTGTGAGCGGCGTTGACGACCGCGTCGGCGCGGTCGGCCTCTCGCTTGAGCAGCGCCGCGTCGTCGAGGTCCCCGACGACCGGTTCGATGCCGGCGGCGGCGAGAGCGTCGACCACGCCGGGCGTACGGGTCAAGCCGCGCACCGTGTGCCCCTCGCGGATCAGACGACGGGCCACAGCTCCGCCGATATAGCCGCCGGCACCTGTGAGAAAGACGTCCATGATGACTCCTGACGATGTCGGGGTGATGGGGTGTCAGCTGCGGAAGCGGCCTGCGGCACGCAGGGCTTCATCCAGCGGCAGGCGCTGCTGTCGGTCGCCGAACTCGCAGATGCGAGTGATGCGCCCCTCGTGGACCGTCACCTGGAGGCAACGTGAGATGCGCACCGGGGTGCCGTTCTCCAGTTCGCCCGAAGCGGTGGCGGCCAGAGCGAAGCCGTGGTGGTCGACGTGGAGGGACCAGATGCGGTCGGCGTGGTTTCTCACGAGGTCGGCGGTCGCACGGAGCATCCGCAGCATCGCACCCGCGAACTCCTTGCCGGGAAGTGACACGGTCTCGTGGTCGAAGCTGTGCCAGACCTCCACGGTCTCGGCGAAGAGCAGACCGAACTCGGGGTCGACCTGCGTCAGGCCGTACGTCCCGGTGAACCGACTGGCGACCTGGCGCACGGCGGCCAAGCGGGCGGACGACTCGGAGTCCTGCTCGTCGGGCCGGCCCGCAGCGGCTGCGGCTGTGTCACTGCTGGTCATCGGTTGCCCTCTCGTACCTACCCCCCTGCGGTCAGGGGCGCTCGGGAACCAGCGTCCGCGCCGCCGTGCCGATTCACGAAGGCGCCTTGCCGCTATGGCAAAAATTGCCGCGCGCGTGGGGAGGGGAGTCGTCCACGCACGCGCGGGTCGTCGGCGGTGCGTGCGCCCCGAAGGCGCGATGTCCTTCGGGGCGCGTGGCAGGGGTTTCGGTTCAGGCGTTGTAGCCGCCGTGGGCGTCCAGCACCGCGCCCGTGACGTACGACGCGGCGGGGCTCGCGAGGAAGGCGATCGCCGCGGCGATCTCGTCGGGGTGCCCCATGCGTTGCAGGGACAGCGAGCCGACCAGGGTCTTGAGGGTCTCGGGGTCCGGCGGTTCCATGCCGCCCTCCATCAGTCCGGCCTCCACGACGTTGGCCGTGATGTTCCGGGGCCCGAGGTCGCGTGCGACGCCCATGGTGTACCTCTCGATCCCGGACTTGGTCGCCGCGTAGTCGGCGAGGCCGGGGGCGCCGACCCGGGAGCCCAGTCCGGAACTCACCGTGATGATGCGGCCGCCCGTGCGCAGCACTCGGGAGGCGGCCCGGATGACGGCGATCACGCCGAGGTAGTTGGTGGCGTGCATGCGGTCCAGTGCGGCGGTGTCGGCGTCCGGGTCGTCCACCGTGCCGGCCACGGAGATCGCCGCGTTGTTGACGAGGATGTCCAGGCCGCCGAAGTGCGCGACCACGTCGTCGATCAGTGCCGGCGCCCGGCTCGTGTCCGCCTGGTCGGACTGGAGGGCGACGGCCTTGGCTCCCTTGCCGTGCACCTCGTCGACGACGGCCTGCGCCCGCTCCTCGGAGTTGACGTAGGTGAAGGCGACGTCGGCGCCCTGCTCGGCCAGCAGCCGTACGGTCGCGGCTCCCAGTCCGCGCGATCCCCCGGTGACCAGGGCGACCTTGCCCGTGAGTGGCTTGCTCATTCTTCTCTCCTCGTTGATTGGCCCTTCCCCCGACAGTTGTAACGCTAGTTGTTACGACACCTTGTTGCAACTTTTTCTGTTACGACTGCGTCGTCGTAACATGAACCGTTGCGGCCGAGAGGAGGGGTCCATGAGCGCCAACAGCAGGCTGACCATCGCCGCCCACGCGCTGGCCTGGATCGGTCTCTACCAACGTCAGGGCCATGAGGTCGCCACCTCCGAGCAGATCGCGACCAGTGCGAACACCAACCCCGTGGTGATCAGACGGCTGCTCGGCGAGCTGCGCAGGGCCGGGCTCGTGGAGTCCCGGCGGGGCGCGGGCGCGGGCTGGTCGCTGGCGCGCGAGCTGGAGTCGATGACCCTGCTCGACGTGTACGAGGCGGTGGAACCCGGCCCGCTGTTCGCCATGCACCGCACCACCCCGGACCAGGGATGCGTGGTGGGTCACGGCATCCAGCCGGCGATGCAGAACATCTACGAGGGCATCGAGGAGACCCTGAGACACGAACTGGCCCGCGTCACGCTCGAGACCGTACTCCAGGACGTACTCGCGACACCTCGCTAGCCTCCCCGGCACGCCCTGACATCACCCGGATCCCCATCCATGCCCAGGCCGGTGAACAGCCTGACGATCAGTCATGCCGAAGACAGTTGCGCCATCTCCCGCTCCAGGACCAGCTTGTCGGTTCGCACTCACCGTGGCCGGGCGGCCTTCCAGGATCCGGTGCATGTCGGATCCCGGGCTGCCGGAACGGATCACCGCGCGGAGCCGGACGAAACCGAAGCCACGCCGGAGGCCTCGGCGCACCGCCGGACCTGGCCAGGGGGCCCCGGACTTCCCGAGCTGACAGGCATCAGAACGGGTGCCCGACACTCGCACCCCGCACAGCATGTGTCCGTACGGTGACTCGACGTACGGGGCTCTCCTCTGGAACACGCCCCCGCGCGCCCGCCACGGTGGCCCCATGAGCACAACCACCCCACAGCTCCCCGCCGCCGCGCGGACGTTCACGCAGCAGTTCTCGTCCACCCGGCGCGGTGCCCGCCTCGCCCGTCTGCTCGCCTACGAGCAGCTGCGGACCTGGCAGGTATCACCCGGCGTCACCGACCGCGCGGAGCGGATCGTCGCGGAGCTGGCCGCCAACGCGGCGCTGCACGGCCACGTCCAGGGCCGCGACTTCCGTCTGACCCTCACCCACACCCCCGCCGCCGGCGCCCTGCGCATCGCGGTCACCGACGCCCGCGGGGACCGGTTCCCCTCCCCCGTCACGGACTTCGTCACGCCATTGGACGCCGAGTCGGGCCGGGGCCTGCTCATCGTCACCGCCCTGGCCGACCGCTGGGGCACGGAGCCGTATCCACCGGGCGGCAAGACCGTCTGGGCCGAGTGCGCGTGCTGAACACCGCCATGTCCGCCGACACGCTCGATGGGGCGAGGCCGCCGTCGCTCGGGTCTCCCCTCAGCGATGAGAACGGTATGGTCGATGGTATGGCAACCAAGAAGTACACCGTCACGCTTCCCGAGGAGCTCGCCGAGGCCATCCGGGCGGAGGTGGGCCCCGGAGGGTTCAGCCGCTATGTCACGCAGGCCATAGAGCGTCGGCGGGAGCAGGACCGGCTCGGTGAAGCGGTCGCCTGGTGGGAAGAGGAGTACGGCGAGGCCACCGAGGCCGAGCTGGCGGAGGCGGAGACGGAGCGCCGGGAGATCGAGCGCAGGCATGCCGAGCTGGCCCGCGCGCAGCGGGTGGCCGCCGGTGAGCCGGTCGAGGCCGCGTCGGAGGGACAGCCGGGGGTGGCAGCGTGACGGGGAACCCGGTATACCTTCTGGACTGCGAAGGTCTGTCCCGCTGGGTGCGGGGCGAGCGTCGGACGGGTGTCCGGATCAAGGACGCCCACCGGCTCGGCATCCGCGTCATGACCACTTCGATGACGTTGATCGAGGCGTACGACGTACGGACCTATCTCCCGGCCTGGCACTGGGTCCTCTCCCGGATCCACGTCGAGCCGGTGACCGAGGACATCGCCAAGGACGCCGTCGAGCTGCTCAAGGAAGCCGGCCTCCACGGCCACAAGTGCGCCACCGACGCGGCCCTGGCCGCCGTCGCCCTGCGACAGCCGGGGCCGGTCACCGTGTTCACCTCCGACGAGGACGACCTGCGCAAGCTGTGCGGGGACCGTGTGGTCGTCATGGGCCTGTGACCGGCCTGTCCGCCCCCCGTGGACTCGGTTTTCCGACCACACAGTATGGCGTCCGAAGCCACGAACCGGTGGTTACCGCCGCTTCCACGGATGTCGTGGAAGCCGAACCCGGCTCAGGCCGACGCACGGACACATGACCGACGGCCCGCCTTTCGCGGACGCGAGGGCAGGGCGGTCCGACCGGCGCATAGGGTCTTGGAGACGGTCCAGGGTCCTACGGACGAGGAGCAGGTGTGAGCGAGGAGTACGAGGTCCCCGCCGGCGCGACGCGGTATCCGGAGTTCCGGCTGCGACTGCCCGGTGACGGGCCCGAGGCCCGGGGGCGGCTGCTCGCGGACAAGGGCACCAACGGCAGTCAGAAGTTCGTCGTCCTGGCCGGGTCACCCGGCCGTGCGGAGGTCGTGCCCTCGTTCCCGCACCGCATGCCGTCGTCGTACCGGTTGCGGCGACGCCTGATCGACGAGGGCGTACTGGTCGAGTCCGCCGACTGGCCCGGCTGGCTGGAGACGACGCGGGACGTCGAGTGCAACTCGCCGTCGGCCGCCGCCGAGATCCTGGTCGGGCGCAGCGCCAACGGGTGGGCGGAGTGGAAGTCGGCCGACGGACATCCGCTCGCCGACTACCTCGACCAGGTCTGGTGGGGGCGCAACCGGGCCTGGCTGGTGCGGGGGTCGAACGTCTCCGGTCTCGACCTCGTGCAGCGGCTGTGGCGGTCCGAAGGACTGGTCTCCCTCTCGGCCCGCCACCTGCGCAAGGGCGTCGAGCAGGGCGTCAGCAAGGACCGGCTGCGCACGGCCGTCGACGAGGACTACGCCTCCACCGCCACGTACAACCAGAAGATGCAGCTCGTCGAGGACACGCACGCGTTCCTCTCCCGGATGCGGCCCGGCGACACGATGTGCACGATCTCCGGCGGGCGGCTGTACGTCGGTGAGGTCTCGGGCCCCGCCGAGCAGGTCGACTCCGAGGACGGCCGGTCCAACCTGCGCCGCCCCGTGGACTGGGCGGACCAGGGGCATCCCTATGACGAGTTGCCGGAGGAGCTGCAGCAGCGTCTCTCCGCCCAGCACGACGTGGTCGACCTCACCGTGGCCAAGGACCTCATCGACGGCCTCGGTCTGAGCGACCAGGACCTGATCGACGAGGCCGAGGCCACCGACCGCGACCCCAGTGTGGAGATCCCCGCCCTCACGGCCCGTCGCGAGCTGGAACTGCCCCGGCCGACAAAGGAGCTGGCCGCCGACCTGCTCGTGCACGACGCGGCGTGGCTGGAAGAAGTGCGCGACCTGCTCTGGGACGAGCGGCAGCTCGTGTTCTACGGTCCGCCCGGCACCGGCAAGACCTACCTCGCCCTCAAGCTCGCCGAGTTCCTGGGCGGCGGCCCGGAGCAGGTCAAGCTCGTGCAGTTCCACCCCTCCTACTCCTACGAGGACTTCTTCGAGGGGTTCCGGCCGCAGGAGGACCCGGAGACCCGCGAGGTGGCGTTCCGGCTCACCGCCGGGCCGCTGCGCGAGCTCGCCGATCTGGCGTCCCGCGAGGGCAACCGGCACATCCCGCACTTCCTGATCGTCGACGAGATCAACCGGGCCAACCTCGCGAAGGTCTTCGGCGAGCTGTACTTCCTGCTGGAGTACCGCAACAGGTCGGTGCGGCTGACGTACTCCGGTGACGACTTCGCGCTGCCGCCGAACCTGTTCGTGATCGGGACGATGAACACCGCCGACCGGTCCATCGCCCTCGTCGACGCGGCGATGCGCCGGCGCTTCGCGTTCGTCGAGCTGTCCCCGCGGACCGAGCCGACGAGCGGCCTGCTGCGCCGGTGGCTGGAGCGGGAGGGCAGGGACACCGAGCCCGCGGACCTGCTCGACGCCCTCAACGCGCGGATCGACGACCCCGACTTCCGCATCGGGCCCTCGTACCTGATGAAGAAGGGCGTGTACCGGGAGGGCGGTCTGGAGCGGACCTGGCGGACGAAGATCCTGCCGCTGCTGGAGGAGCACCACTACGGCGAGGGCGTGGACGTCGAGAAGCGGTACGGGCCGGCGGCTCTGCGGGAGTCGCTGGGGTGACGCGAGTCGTCGAGCTCGTCGAGCACGCGCCGGCGGTGAGCGTCCCACTGCCCGACGAGATGGGGCGGGCGCTCGCGGCCCTGCGGATCGTGGACGCCGCGCCGGACCCGTACTCCCCCGGACGCTGGTCGCTACGGGCCGGCAGCAAGGTCGGGGCCGTCACGGTCGCCGTGCCGGGGCACGGCGACCCGCTCACGGTCCGTATCACCCCCAAGGTACCGATCGTCCGTCTCTTCTTCCTGCTCGGCTACAGCCTCGATCCCGCCGGCGCCTGGCGGGGCGGTGAGGTCGACGTGGCCGAGCACCGGGAGGTGCTGCCGGCGCTCGCCCACGCCGTGGAGCGGCAGGTGGACCGGGCCCTGCGGCAGGGGCTGTTGCAGGGCTACCGGGTGACGGAGGAGACCTCGCCGGTCGTGCGGGGGCGGATCCGGGAGGCCGAGCAGATACGGCGCCGGTTCGGGGCGACGCTGCCGGTGGAGGTGGTGCACGACGACTTCACGACGGACATCGCGGAGAACCGGATCCTGCGGGCGGCCGTCGAGCGGCTGCTGCGGCTGCCCGGCGTGCCGCGCGAGGTTCGCCGGAGGCTGCTGCACCAGCGGGCGCGGCTGGCGGACGTCACGGTGCCCGTGCGCGGCCGGCCCCTGCCCGAGTGGCGGCCGAGCCGGCTCAACGCCCGGTACCACCACGCCCTGCGCCTGGCGCGGGCCGTGCTGGAGGACGCCTCCCCGGAGCACGGGCCCGGCGGGCTGCGCGTCGAGGGGTTCCTGTTCGACATGAACAAGCTCTTCGAGGACTTCGTGACCGTCGCCCTGCGGGAGGCGCTGCGCGGTTCCGGGTACGTCGCGCGGTTCCAGGACCCGCTCCACCTGGACGAGGCGCGGACGGTCCGGATGAGGCCGGACCTCGTCCTCTACGGGTCCGGCCGCGCGCCGTGTGCGGTGGCCGACGCCAAGTACAAGGTGGAGAGACCGGGCGGCTACCCGGACGCCGACCTGTACCAGATGCTCGCCTACTGCACCGCCCTCGGGCTGGGCGAGGGGCACCTGGTGTACGCGAAGGGCGACGCCGGCCATGCCGCCCACCGGGTGCGGCACGCGGGCACCGTCCTCCACCAGCACGCCCTGGACCTCGACCAGGACCCGGTGGGGCTGCTCACGGACGTCGCGGAGGTGGCCGCCCGGCTGGTGGACACGCCGCGCGTATGATCAGCCCGCAGTGACCGTCCGGGGTGGGGAGAGCACGTCGTGCCGCAGCTGGCGTTCGCCAACAGTTTCTGGGAGAGCTACGACCTCCTGGAGAAACCCGTGCGGGCCGGTGTGCGCAAGGCGATGCAGAAGTTCCAGCAGCTCACCGTTCCCGAACTGCAGGCGGACAAGGGGCTGCACCTGGAGTCCGTCGAGAAGGCCCGTGATCCGCGGATGCGGACCATCCGGATCAACGGCTTCTGGCGCGGTGTCGTACTCGCTCCCGACGACGGCAGCGACGTGTTCCTGCTCGTCAACGTCGTACCGCACGACGACGCCTACACCTGGGCCGCCAAACGGCTCTACACCACGAACTCGGCGACGCGGGCGCTCGAGGTCCGCAACGTGGTGGCCATCGAGCAGCTGACGCCGCAGCTGGAGAAGGCCGCCGCCGCCGCGCCCTCGTTGCTGTTCGCGCGGTACTCGGACACCGTGCTGCGTGAGCTGGGCCTCGACGACCAGGTGCTCCGCGCGGTGCGGACCGTCATCGACAAGCCCCAGCTGGAGGCGTTCGGCACCCTGCTGCCGGAGGACCAGTTCGAGGTGCTGCAGTACCTCGCGGAGGGGTTCGGTCCCGAGGAGGTCTACCGGGACGTCGTCGCCGTACGCCGGCCGGTGGCCGCCGGTCCCGATCCGGACGAGAGCCTCGCGGCCGCGATCGCCAACACCGCCAGCCGGATCACGCTGATCACCGGCCCGGAGGAACTGGCCGACATCCTGGAGAAGCCCTTCGCGGCCTGGCGGGTCTTCCTGCACCCTTCGCAACGGCGGGTCGCCTACCGGGTGTCCTACGGCGGCCCGGTGCAGGTCACCGGAGGCCCCGGGACCGGGAAGACGGTCGCCGCCCTGCACCGCGTCAAGCATCTGCTCGGCCGCTCCACGGACACCCGGGTCCTGCTCACGACGTACACCAACGCCCTGGCGGCGGCGCTGCGCGAGAATCTGTCGCTGCTCCTGGACGGCGACGAGGGGCTGCTGGGGCGGGTGGACGTGACCACGGTCAACGCCTACGCGCACGGCGTCGTGGCCCGTCTCGACGGCAGGGCCCCCGCGCCCGTCGGCGACCGCGAGGAGCGGCAGGTGTGGCAGCGGGTGGTCAGGAAGCTCGGGCTGCCGTGGACCGAGCAGTTCCTCGCCCAGGAGTACCGGCACGTCGTCCTCGCGCAGGATCTGCGCACGGTGGACGACTACCTCGCGGCTTCGCGGCGCGGTCGGGGCAGCGCGCTGTCCCCGAGCAGGCGGGAGCAACTGTGGCCCGCGGTGGAGCTGTTCGAGACGATGCTGCGTGAGCGGAAGGGGACGACGTATCTGAAGGTGTGCGCGCGGGCGGCCGAGTTGCTGGCGGCGTCGTCGCCCACGCACGACCATGTGGTGGTGGACGAGGCGCAGGATCTGCATCCCGCTCAGTGGCGGGTGCTGCGGGGCGCGGTGGCTCCCGGCAGCGACGACCTGTTCCTCACGGGCGATCCGCACCAGCGCATCTACGACTCGAAGGTCTCCCTCGGTTCCCTGGGCATCGCGGTGACCGGGCGCACCCACCGGCTGCGGCTCAACTACCGCAGCACGGAGGAGATCCTGACCTGGTCCACCGGCCTGCTGAGCCCGGTGACGGTGGAGGACCTGGGCGGCGACGGCCACGACACGCTGGCCGGCTACCGCTCGCTGCTGCACGGACGCAGACCGCACACGGCGGGGCACGGGTCGGAGCAGGAGGAGGTCACGGCACTCGTCGCGCGTGTCAAGGAGTGGGTCGCGCAGGGCATCCGGCCCGCGGAGATCGGCGTGTGCGCCCGGTTCAACGTCCTGCTCGACAAGGCGTACGACAAGCTCGTCGCGGCCGGGGTGCCGGTGGTCCGGGTCAGGGACAGCCCGGGCGCCGATGTGGACGGGGTGCGGCTCGCCACCATGCACGCCATGAAGGGGCTGGAGTTCCGGTGCGTCGCGGTGCTCGGCGTGACCGCCGGTGCGCTGCCGTTCGGCCGGGAGGTGACGCCGGCCTCCGTGGACGCCCTGCAGCACGAGTCGGATCTGCTGCGGGAGCGGTGCCTGCTGTTCGTGGCGTGCACGAGGGCGAGGGAGGCGCTCGCGGTGTCGTGGAGCGGGACCGCGAGCCCGTTCCTGCTCCGCTGAGGCCCGGGACGAGAAGACCGCCGCCTCCCGCGAGGCGGCGGTCGTACTCGTGTCGTCCGCGCCCCGGGCACCGTCCGCTTCGGAACGGCCCCGGGCGCCGGCCCGTCACGACGTCGCCGGCACCGTCGTCCCGCACTCGGGCACCCCGTCGAGCCAGGCCGCCCCCCTGATGTAGATGTTGGTCATCCACGCCCTGTAGTCCGGCAGGTACGACCACACGTCGTTGGTGTAGCCGTCGGAGGTGACCTCTTCGGCGTGCTTCTGGCACTGGACGCGGATGGTGGTGGAGTAGGGGAAGGCGTAGACGCGGGCGGCGCCGAGGGAGGGCTCCGCCTTGGTCCACACGCCGGTGCCCCACGTCTGGTGGATGTGACCGGTGACCGGCCCGGTGCCGACGCGGACGGCGCCGAAGTAGTCGCCGCCCGGGCGGACGTCGCTGACCATGAGCCTGGTGCCGGACTCCTTGGCCTCGACCATCCTGCCCGCGCCCAGGTAGATGGCGATGTGGTGCAGGTCCCGCGAGGTGCCCCAGGCGAGCAGGTCGCCCGGGAGCAGCGGGGCCAGGCCCTGGGCTGCGGTGAAGCGGGCGGCGGCGCGGTGCGTGTAGTACTGCTGGCTGGCGACGCCGTCGAGGATGTCGGAGCCCGCCGCCTCGGCGTACGCGTGGCGGACCAGGCCCGAGCAGTCGAAGCCGAGCCGTTCGGGGTCGTGTTCGCTGTCCGGGTCGGTCGGGTCGACCTGGCCGTACGTGGGGCCCGGCCGGTCGCCGTGCCCGCCGCCCCACGTGTACCAGGTGCCGGCCGCGACCTCGGCGCAGGCGGCGGCGATCGCGCGTTCGGCCGCCGCGGAGGCTCCGGGGGCGAGGGCGCCGCACTCGTCGGCGGCCGTGCGCTGCGCGGGTGCCTGGGTGTGCGCGGCGGCGGCGGTCACCGGCGCCCAGAGGAGGAAGGCGAGTAATGCGATCAGTGTGCGGATGAGACCGGTCCGGCGGAGCATGCCAGGACCCCCGTTTCCCGTGGTCGTCGAGAGAAGTGGTCGCTCAGGAGCTTGCTGGCCGTGCCTCGCGCTTGTCGAGGAACCGGGTGTCGCCTCCCTTCGACGGGCAACGGGAAACACCCGGGAAACCCCCTTCGAGCAGGTGAGTCGCCGTCACCCCCGCCCGGCGCAGGCCGCCTTGTCGTCGGTGAGGCGGACATCGGGCAGGAGCTTCGCGCGCGCGTCCGCGTCGATGCTCGCGCCCAGCCGGCAGATCCGCGCCAGCCGGGCTCCGGGATCGAGGTCCCACAGCCGTACGGTGCCGTCCGTGCCGGCGCTGGCCACCGTGCCCCCGTCGGGGGCGAAGGTCACGCTCCACACCGCGTCGGTGTGGCCCGTCAGCGTCGCCCACGGGCGCCGTCCGGGGACGTCCCACAGGCGCACCGTACGGTCGTTGCCGCTGCTGGCGAGCGTGCGGCCGTCGGGTGCGAAAGCGATGCCCCGGGTGGAGCCGATGTGGCCGGTCAGGACGGCCTCCGAGCGGCGTTCGCGGACGTTCCACAGCCGTACGGTGCCGTCGTTGCCGCTGCTGGCCAGCGACCGCCCGTCAGGGGTGAAGGTCACGCTGCGCACCGCGCCGGTGTGGCCCTCCAGCGTGCCGAGCGGGCGGTGCGAGGAGACGTCCCAGAGCCGTACGGTCAGGTCGTCGGCGGCGCTGGCCAGGACCCGGCCGTCGGGGCCGAAGGCGACGCCGTTGACGAAGTCCCGGTGGCCGGTCAGCGTCGCCAGCGGCGCGCGCTCCGTCACGTCCCACAGGCGCACCGTACGGTCGGCGCCGGCCGAGGCGAGACTCCGGCCGTCGGGGGCGAAGGCGAGGGAGAAGACCTGCCCGGTGTGGCCGGTCAGGGTCGCCAGCGGTTCCCGTGCGGCCGCGTCCCACAGCCGGATCGTGCCGTCGGAGCCCGCCGACGCCAGGGTCCGCCCGTCGGGCGCGAAGGACACCGAGAGGACGGCCTCGGTGTGTCCCCGGAGCGTCGCCAGGAGCCGGCGCCGGCCCACCTCCCACAGGCGTACCGTGCGGTCGGCGTCGGCGGTGGCCAGCAGCCGCCCGTCGGGGCTGTACCGGGCCTGCCAGACCTGTGTGAACGGACGGGCCGTCAGCACCGGGCCGTCGAGGTTCCACAGGACCACGGACCGGTCGAAACCGGCCGTGGCGAGCAGGGTGCCGTCGGAGGTCACGGCCGCCCCCATCACGTAGTCGGTGTGGCCGGCGAGCACGGCGGTCTGCCGGCCGCCGCGGGCGTCCCACAGCCTGGTCGTCCCGTCGCCGACCGCGCCGACGACCGTGGCGCCGTCGTGCGTGTACGCGACGGCGTTGATGTCGTCGTTGTTCCCGGACAGCGTCGCGTCGAGCCGGCCGCCGCGCACGTCCCACAGCCGTACGGTCCGGTCGACGCCTCCGGAGGCCACCTCCCGGCCGTCCGGGGAGAACGCCACGCCCAGCACTTCGTCGGCGTGCCCCTTGAGCACGGCGAGGGGCCGGGCCCGGTCGGTGTCCCACAGCCGCACGAGCCGATCGGCTCCGGCGGAGACCAGGGTCCGGCCGTCGCGGGCGTGGGCGAGGGCGTTGACCGCTCCCTCGTGCCCGCGGAGGGAGGCGGTGAGGCGGGGGGTGCGCGCGGTGTCCCACAGCTGGATCGGCCCCCGCGCGGTCGCGACGGCGAGCCGGTGCCCGCGGGGGTCGAAGGACAGTGCCCGGGCGCCCTTCGTGCTGTCGGCGAGCACGGCCTTCCTGCGGCGCCCGGCGATGTCCCAGAGGCTCACGGGCCCGCGCGCCGACGTCGCCGCGAGGGTACGGCCGTCGGGGCTGAAGGCGATCGAGCGGACGGGCCCGGACACGGCGAACGTGGCGGTCGTGCGGCGGTCCGACACCTGTCGCAGGGTCACCGTCCCGTCGGAACTGGCCGTCGCCAGGGACCGGTCGTCCGGTGCGAAGACCACCGCGTTGACCGGCCCCCGGTGACCGCCCAACCGGCCCGAGAAGGGCTGGGACTGGGTGCTCAGCAGCGCGCCGCGCGCCTCGGCGGTGGTGTGGGCCCGGTAGGCCTCCCCGGCCAGCAGCATCGACGCCTCCGGCCGGCCTCCGGCGAGCGACGCGGACCGCACGGCGAGTGCCTGGGAACGCGCGACGCGTTCCTGGTCGAGGGCGCTCTCACGCTGCTGGTAGGCGAGGCCTCCGGCGGTCAGGGCGAGTCCCAGCAGGACGACGAGCGTGGCGAGCATCGACTGCCGGAGCCGGACCTGGCGTCTGGCCTGCCTCTCATGCCCCTCCTGCTCGGCCAGGCTCGCCCGGAGGAACGCCTCCTCGCCGGGGCCGAGCCGGCGCCGGCCGTCCAGTTCGTCGGCCCAGGAGCGCACGGTGCTCAGCCGGGTGCCGCGGTACAGCGCGGACGGGTCACGGCCTTCGCGCTCCCATTCGGCGGCGGCGTGCGCGAGTTGCTGGTGGAGGAGCAGCCCGGCGCGGTCGGCGTGGATCCAGTCCCGCAGCCGTGGCCAGGCGTGCAGCAGGGCCTCATGGGTGATCTCGACCGTGTCGCTGTCCATGGTGACGAGCCGGGCCCGTACGAAGGCGTCGAGCGCGGCGGCCGCGCCGTCCGCGTCGGTGAACTGCTCCATCAGGGCGGCCCCGCTCATCCGGCGGCGGGTCGCCCCGCCGCCGTCCGCCACGTACACCAGACGGGACAGGACGCGGCGGATCGTCCTCTGCTCGGCCGGGTACAGCCGGGCGAAGACGCTCTCGGCGGTCCGCGCGATCGCACCCCGGATCCCGCCGGCCCGCTCGTACCCGGCGACGGTCAGCACGGACCCCTCGCGCCGCTGCCAGGTGGCCAGCAGGGCGTGGGAGACGAGGGGGAGCACGCCGGAGGGTGTCACGTCGGCTCCGGGACCGGCGTCCGTCCCGCTGCCCCGCCGCGTGTCTCCCGGCTGCGTGCCGCCCTGCTCGTCGCGCAGCCCCGCGTCGCGCAGGAGCAGGGGCACCAGGCCCGGTTGGAGGGTCAGTCCGGCGAGTTCCGCCGGGCGGGTGATGGATTCCCGCAGCTCCACCACGGACATGGGCGGCAGCACGAACAGCCCGTCGGTGAGGACCGGGGCCAGTTCGGGAAGGTCCAGACAGTCACCGGTGAAGTCGGCCCGGACGCCGAGCACCACGACGGCGGGGCCGTGTCCGCTCCCCTCCGGCCGGGGGGCCGCCAGGGCGCAGAGCACCCGGACGAAGGAGCGCCGCTCGTCCTGGTCCGCGCAGAGGGTGAAGAGCTCCTCGAACTGGTCGACGATCAGCACCGGCCGGCAGGGCGGGGGCCGGCGTTCCCCGGGCGGCGCCGGTGGGTCGTCCACCATCGCGCGTACGGCGTCCGGCACCGCGCCGGGATTCCCGCGCGCCTCCTCGACGGTGACCGTGAGGTCCCCGCCCACCGCTTTCGCGGTGCGCTCCAGGAGTTCGTCCAGGGGCCGTGAGGTGGGGGTGAACGTCACCACCGGCCACCGGTCGGCGCCCGGCATGGGGAAGTCGCCGCGCCGCAGGGCGGGCACCAGTCCGGCGTTGAGCAGGGACGACTTGCCCGCCCCCGAGGGGGCGACGAGCATCAGCGGGCCGCTTCCCACCCGTTCGAAGGCCCGTTCCACGAGTGCGGCCGTCGCGCGCTCCCGGCCGAAGAACCAGTCCGCGTCCTGCGGGGTGAACGCCGACAGGCCGCGGTACGGACACGCCCCGTCGGACTGCCGCTCGGAAGCGGCGGCCTCGGTGCCGCTTCCCCTGTCGGCGGGCGGTCCCTCCTGTACGAGCCTGAGCAACTCCCCCTCGGCGCCCAGTACTCGGTCACAGATACGGGCGATGTCGGCGGTCGCCCGTTTCGTGCCGGTCTCGATCTTGCTGAGGTAGCCCTTGCTGTAATGCGTCTGCCGTGCCAGGTCGGTCAGCGACAGGCCGCGCGCCTGTCTGAGTCGCCTCAGTTGCGCGGGGAAGGAGTGCGTGGTCAGCGCGTTCCGGTCCCGCCCGTTCCCGTGGTCTGCTTCATGCGCGTGCTGCGGATCTCCCACGGAGTCCCCCATGCGGTGCGGCCGTGAGACGGTGGACACCCAGGTTACTGCCGGGGTGGTAAGGGCAGCCAAACCTTTCACCCGATGTGGCGAAAACACGAACGCCCGGAACCGTGGGGCGGTTCCGGGCGTTCGTTGCCGGGCGGGCGGGCGGGCGGACGGACTGCCGGGCGGGTCAGGTCAGGTTGACCGCGCAGCCGCCGTTCACCCACCGGTGCGACCTGATGTTGTCGTTCACCGTCGGACCGGTGTTGAAGAAGTTGTCGGAGAGGTTGTCGGCGTACAGCTCGCCCGGCTGGAGGCAGGCGTGGCCTCCCTCGTAGTTCTCCAGGAAGTAGAACGCGACGATCGACAGGCTGCCGGTGAATCCGCGGTTCATGACCGACGAGGCCCTGTCGTTGGCGGAGCCCCAGTTGCTGCTGTTGCCCGGCGTGGCCACCAGCTGGGTGCCCTGGCAGTCGAAGCCGTCCCAGGCGTACACGTTGCCGTTGCGCGGCCCCCACTTGCTGTCGCAGCCGGGGCCGGCGACGGCGTTCTCGGACGCCTGCGCGGCGGTGGCGGGTGCGGCGAGACCCAGGGCGGCGAGCCCGAGGACCGCTGCGGTGACGATGAACTTGCGCATGCTGTTTCCCCTCGTTGGTTTCACTGGTGGTGCGTCGGTGGTGCGTCGGAGCCGGTGTGCCGGGCCGGTTGCCCGGCGCGCACCGGCGCCGTGGGGCGGTGTCCGCCCGGGCGCGACGTGGTCAGTCGCGCTCCGGGACGACGCGCACCGCCCGGTCGTAGGCCTGCCGGCCGAGGTGCCGGTAGGTGTCGATGTCCTTGCCGAACCGGTCGCGCAGGCGGTCCTGGTAGTACGTCTCCCGTGCCGTGGCCACGGCACGCAGGGAGGTCTCGCCGGCGCAGGTCGCGTCCGCCACGGCGGTCTTCCGCTCGGCGGCGAACGCCTCGTCCGTGCGTGCCGCGCCCAGCCGGCTGGTGCGGACGCGGACGGCTTCGCGGGCCGCCCCGGGGTCCTCGTAGGGCTGTCCCGCCTGCTTCATGCACCGCGCCCACGCCTTGATCGCGGAGGTCAGCCGGCGGTCCTCCATGAGTTCCTCGCCGTACAGGGCGTTGAGTCCCGAGACGGTCTTGCTCGTGCGGAACCAGACGGCCGGGTCGCCGTAGAGCGTGCGCTCGGCCTCCTCCGTGCAGCCGCCGAGGCGTTTGCGGATCTCTCCGCCGACGGGCAGCGGCGCCCGGAGCGTCTTCGCGTCGTCGCCGCCGTCCAGCGCGGTGTCGAAGGCGGCGCGCCGGGTGGCGGAAAGGCTCTGCCGGTAGGTGCCGTTGGGGTTGCGCTCGTGGACCCGCAGGCTCTTCGCCTCGATACGTCCCCCGTAACCGTGCGTGCGGGCCCAGGCCACGTCGTCCTGTACGAAGCGCACCGGGCGGCTCTCCTGGAGCGTCAGGCCACGGTCCTCCCGGTAGGTGAAGCCCTGGCGGTTCATGCACCGCTTGATCAGGCGTTGTTGCGCGTCGGCGACGCGCAGTTCCTGCTGCCAGGTCAGCGCCTGGGGACGCGGACGCGGATCCTGTGGTGCCCGGCCGCCGCCGCCGTCGCCGCTGTCGGCGCACCCGGTCGTGACAACCGCCACGACCGCGCACAAGGACACGAGTACCCGTCTCATGAACTCCGCCTCCTTCGCTGCCGCCTGCCGACGGACCCAGAGTCGCCCCGCTGCCGGCAGCGGTCGACGGGTTTCCTGTTGCCCGCCGGGACGGCCGGCCGGGAAACAAGGCGTGAGCAGGGGGAACACGGGGAGGGAGGCAACGCGGTGGGGAGAGTCCCCGTCCATGCGCCCCCGCCATCGGAGCCGGTCGCAGGACGCTCACACCGTCAAGACGCGAAGACATGACGGATTACGGGCCCGCCGGCCATCCGTTGCGTTCAATGCATTGACACGTGCATTACATGGGCTTTACGTTCCGGCCATCTGAGAGCGCTCTCAGGACCTCTTCCTGTCACGACTTGAGGTGACGCATGCCATCCCCACGCACCAGACCCGCGACTGTTCTGCTGCTGGCCTCAGCCCTCGCCGTCGTCGGCCTGGGCCCGGCCGCCGCACCGGCGGCCGCCGCCACCGTTCCCGTAGGCTCCGGCAGTTACTCCGACACCCGGCCCTCCGGTACGTCGGGCCCCACCACCAACACGGGAACGCCGGTCACTCCCAAGGTGACCGCCGCCGCCAAGGACCGGCCCGTGCCCACCAACGACTGGTGGTCCTCCCTCGCCTTCCAGCGCTACGGCGACAACCCGTACTCGACCCCCATGTACGGGCACCCCCTCACCTACCAGGCCACGGCGGGCGGGCTCGACGTCGGCTACCCGACGACCCCCGCGATCGTCGGTGACGGCCGCCAGTACGAGTACGCCCACAAGCGCGACCTCACCATCGGACTGACCGGCCTCAACTCCCCCGACACCAGAGCCGACGACTGGTCCGACTGGACGGTCACCCCCTACTGGTCCGACGGCGCCCGCACCCTGCGCACCACCATCGGCCACGGCTCCCCGTTCGTGTACGCCAAGGGCTCCGGCGGCAACGCCCAGATCACCACCGCCGGTACGCCCGCCGTCTTCGCCGACCAGGGCAACGTCCTCGGCATCACCGTCGCCGGGCACCACTACGCCCTCTTCGCGCCGACCGGCAGCGACTGGAACGTCGCCGGCTCCACCGTCACCGCGGGCCTCGGTTCCAAGGACTACTTCTCCGTCGCCGTACTGCCGTCCACCGGAGCGCTGGCGACGTTCAAGAAGTACGCCTACAGCTTCGTCACCGGTTCCAAGGTCACCTGGAACTACACCGGGGGCACCGTCGGCGCCACCTACACGCTCACCACCGAAGCGAAGGAAGGCACCGAGCGCGGCACGCTCCAGGCCCTCTACCGCCACCAGTGGCTGCACACCACGGACCCCCTCACCTCCTACACCTACGTCTCGCCGCGCGGCACCATGAAGGTCCGCGAGTCGGCCTCCTTCACCACGAGCCAGAAGGCGTCGGCGGTGCTGCCCGCGCTGCCGGAGTCGAGCGGTGTGGACGCCGCCCGACTCCGCGGTTACCTGAACGAGGTCGTGAACGCCGCCGACCCCTTCTCCGGAGCCTCCGACACCTACTGGACCGGCAAGGCCCTCGGCCGTCTCGCCCAACTCGTCCCGGTGGCCGACCAGATCGGTGAGACCGGCATCCGTGACCGGATGCTCGGCCTGATGAAGGGCAGGCTCCAGGACTGGTTCACGGCGGGAGGCGCGAACGAGTTCAGCTACGACAAGGACTGGAGGACGCTCACCGGCTACCCCGCCTCCTACGGCAGCGACACCGAACTCAACGACCACCACTTCCACTACGGTTACTACGTCTACGCGGCGGCGATCGTCGCCCAGTACGACCAGGCATGGGCCGCCGACTCCGCCTGGGGCGGCATGGTCGAGACCCTCGTACGGGACACCGCCAACCCCAGCCGCACCGACACCGCCTTCCCCTTCCTGCGCGGCTTCGACGTCTACGCGGGCCACAGCTGGGCCTCCGGGCACCAGGGTTTCGCGGCCGGCAACAACCAGGAGTCCTCCTCCGAGTCCACCAACCTCAGCGCGGCCCTCGTCCTGTGGGGCTCCGCCACCGGCGACACCTCGCTGCGTGACCTCGGCACCTTCCTGCTGACCACCGAGTCGGAGTCGATCGCCCAGTACTGGTTCGACGCCGACGAGCAGGTCTTCCCGTCCTCCTTCGGTCACGACACGGCCGGCATGGTGTGGGGCAGCGGCGCCGCCTACGCCACCTGGTGGACCGCCAACCCCGAGGAGATCCACGGCATCAACGTCCTGCCCGTGACCGGCGGTTCGCTCCACCTCGGCGGCGAGAAGGCCGCGATCCGGCGCAACATCGCCGAGATGGAACGGGAGAACGGCGGCCCGGCCGTCGAATGGCGCGACATCCTGTGGGAGTTCCAGTCCTTCGCCGACCCGGGCACGGCCAAGGCGAAGTGGGACGCGGGCCACTCCGGCTACACCCCGGAGCAGGGGGAGTCGAAGGCGCACACCTACCACTGGATCAACACCCTCGACACCCTCGGCGCCCCGGACGCCACCGTGACCGGTGACATCCCCACCTCCGCCGTCTTCACCAAGGGAACGACCCGGACCTACGCGGCCCACAACCACGGGGCGTCGGCCCGCACCGTCACCTTCTCGGACGGCAAGACCCTCTCCGTACCGGCCCGTTCCACCGCGACCGGCACCGGAACCGGCTCGGGAGAACCCGACCCCGACCCGGAACCGCCGACCGGCAACACCTTCCGGCTGCGCAGTGATGGCGCCCTGACCACGGCGACCGACGGCACGGAGGGCAGCGACACCATCGCCTCCGCCGGCGGTACCAACCACGACGGCACCCCGTACCAGCCCCTCGTCTACGAGGTACGCGGCGTCAACGGCACGCTCACCCCGGGCGCACAGACCGCCTTCCGGCTCCAGGTGGACGCGGGCACCGCGGTCGGGCTGGGTCAGCAGGCCCGGATCAGCTACGACCTCACCGGCGACGGCAGCTTCGACCGGACCGAGACGTACCACTACTTCGCGACCGACCCGGTCGCCGGATGGGAGGAGTACACGCAGGCACGCGGTCTCCAGGCGACCACGGGCACACCGGGCGATCTCGCCGGCGGCACCGTACGCCTGGAGGTGTGGAGCGCCATCGGCAACGGCACCTCGAAGCTCCGGACGGGCACGGACAGGTCCGTGCTGGTGATCCCCTACGGCTGAACCGGCGAGGACCGGCGGCGGGGACCGGCCTCCGGCCGGTGCCCGCCGCACCGGCATGGCCGACACCCGCGTCCCGCCGTGCCGTGCGCTCCTCACACCGGTGCGCAGCGTGGGGTGGACCGGGTTCCTGGCCTGTGGGCGGAGGGTGGTGACGCGGCGTGAGGAGACGCGTCGGGCGCCGCCGGACGTGCTGATCATCGGCTACAAGATGCCGGACCCGCTGCCGCGGCGGGCCGGGGACCGGCCGCGGCGGAAGGGTGCGGAACCGGCGTACGTGGTGTCCGGGGCCGCCTGTGTCGTGTCGGTCCTTGCCGCAGTGCTCTTCCTGGCGGGCACCGGTGGCCGCATTGTTGAGGCAGACGACCGCACCGGCGAGAACCTTCGCTGAAACCACCTGGCCGACCGTTCACCGGTACCGCCTCCGGCCACCGTCCCGAAATGGAGCCGTCTCATGACCGAGAGCACTCCCGAGAGACCGGACACCACGCTCCCGCCGCCCCCGGCGGCGCCGCCCGCCGTCCCCCAGACCTTCCCCACGACCGCGACAGGGCGCGGCGGTACGGCCAGGCGCACCCTGATGGTCGCCGTCGTCGTCGCGTTGCTCCTCGCCGGTGGCGGCGTCACCTGGTGGGCGCTGACCGACGAGGGGGACCCCATCGACCACGTCGAGGTCTCGGGCGGCAGGCTCGTCACCGATGACGGCGACGCGTACGAAGACTGCGACGACACCGACGAGTACAGCTACAACGACTGCGACTCGGACACCGACGAGACCTACGAGTTCGTCTACAAGATCACCAACAGGGGGGACGGGCCCGCCAACTACTCGGTCATCGTCAACGCCTTCGACGAGGACGGTGACTTCATCGGCCAGACCTACATCGGGTCGGCCCACCTTGCCGCCGGCAAGACCGACGCCGACAAGAGTGAGTTCAGCGAGTACAGCGAGTTCGAGGACAAGCGCGAGCTGTCCGACATCGCGTCCGTGAAGGTCGCCTACGTCGAGCGCGTCGCGCTGGCCAACTGAGCCGCGCCGAACTCCGCGGAGCACGACCGTCCTTCACGCCCCACCGTGAAGGACGGGCGCTGGACGTTCTCGGAGTCCCGTACGCGGACTCTCCGGACGGCGTACGGCGACCCGGTGGCTCCACTGCCGGTGGGCGGGGCGTGTGGAAGTGACGCCGTTCAAGCGCCCACGTGCACGTACGAGGCCCACCGTCCGGGTGCGTGGGGCATCCGCGCGCGCAGGGCGCGGACCGAGTGGTGGAGGGCCTCCGCGGCCCGCGCCGGGTCCGGACCGGCGGCACCGGCCACGCGGGTGTAGAAGTCCTCGGCCGCCCGGACCGCGACGGTGTCCTCGACGCTCCACAGAGCGGCGACCACCTGCCGGTAACCGGTGAACTGCAGGGCATGGGCGAGTGTGATCGCCTCGTCGGGGGTGTCGGCTCCTCCCATGGCCGTCTCGCAGGCGGACAGGTAGGCGAGCTCTCCCGGCCCTTCGGGGTGGACGGTGGCGAGTTCGGTGACCGTCAGCAGGCCGTCGTGCAGATGGAGTCCGGCGCGGGACGGAGCGGTGAGGTCCTGGCCGGCGTGGCAGGCGATGTGCGCCCAGGTGTGCCCGGCGAGTGCGGTGCGGACGGCGTCGCGGGTGGCATCCGGTCCGTCGAGCAGTCTGTGGAGCCGGCCGGGGAAGAGCCGTGTCACGGCTTCGGCCTCACGGCGCACACCGCGCAGGACGGGCAGGCCGGGCGCTTCGGCGACGGTGACGGCGAGCAGTCCGGTTCCACGCGCGCCACGGCTCGCGTGCCGGACACCGGACCGGGCCGGCTCGCGCACCAGGCTGCGCAGCGTCGGGGTGTAGGAGCTGACGACGCGGTCCAGGACGCTGTCGCCGGAACGGGGCCGGTCCGAACCCGGATCGGCGGGGCGGCCCGCCGCGTGGAGGGGCAACAGGGCCAGCAGACCCGTGGGACACCACCACAGCCGTGTCCAGGAGCCGTGTGAGGGTACGGGGGCGGTGAGGCGCAACGCCTCCAGTACGGGAGAGGCGACCACCTCCCACAACCACTCCAGCACGTCCAGGAGCACCTGCTCACGGACCATGCGTGCGGCCGTACCGGCGACGCCTGTGGCACGGTCGGCCTCGTGGAGGGCGGTGAGGAGCCCGACCACACGCGTGTGCGTGTCGCGGGCGGTCAGTCCTGGCAGCGGCACCACCCGCACGGCGTCGCCCGTCACGATCAGGGCGTCGCAGCGCACGGTGCTGACGTTGACGAGAACCACCGGGCCGGGCAGCCCGGCCCGTAGTTCGGCCAGACGCGGCGGGCGCAGGAAGTTCCCGAAACCGGGGAGATCACGTACTTCTTCGATCAGTGCGTCCCACTCGCGGGCCGGTGCCATACGGCGGCCCGTGGCTTCGTGGTGCTCCAGCCAGCCGGACCGTGACGGGTCGGCCGGCTGGGTCGCCCCCGACGCGTCCAGCGCGGAGCGGACCCGGTCCAGGCGGGCCGCCAGCGCGGGTGCCGCCGCGCGCAGGTCGTCGAGTTCGGTGTTCTGATCGAGCGACTGCGACCAGAGTACGGACCGTCCCCGCTCGAGGAGTTCTACGGCCTCCTCCGGCCGGCCCGCGGCCAGTGCGGCAGCGGCGGCGTCCTGGGCGAGGCCGGCACAGTCGGCGAGCAGCCGTTCGCGTTGCGCGCGGTGCAGGCCACGCCAGGCGAGCAGGGGCAGCAGGTCGACGGCCGTGGCCATGCCTTCCACGGCCTGGTCCCGGTCCTGGCCGAGCCGGAGCGCGAGCCCGCCCCATGAGGTGGCCGCCGCGACCCGGTCGGCGGCCGCGGCGCCCGGCAGCAGCGCCGCCTCCCGCCAGAGCGCGACGGCCTCGGTCGCGCCGCCCCGGTCGCCGGTGCGCTCATGGCGTGCGTTCAGCAGCTCGGCCAGTGCGGACAGGTGGCGGCAGCGCACGGGGCTGCCGTCCGGGCTGAGGCGCACCGCCTCCCTCAGGTGGGTTTCTCCTTCCCGCTCGTCGCCCCGCCTGCCCGTCCGCTGGTGGCGCCGGCGCAGTGCCGTACCCAGGTTGGCCAGGCACAGCGTCCGATCGGCGAGGCCGACCGCCTCGGCGAGGGCGGCGCGGTAGGCCGCGATGGCGTCGTCCAGGTCCGTCAGGTCCCCGGCCTCGTGGGAGGCGGATTCCCCGCCGCCGCGGCCCGGCCCGCTTCCGTCGCCGTGCTCCAGTCGCCAGATCCAGCGGGTGAGGAGGGTGTTGCCCAGGTTCTGCAGACATGTCGCGTACAGCGGGTGGCCCGGTGGGGTGGCGTCCGCCGCCTGCCGGCCGGCGCGGACGGCCGCGTCGATGTCGGCGGGATCCATGCGCTGGGTGAACCGCTCCTGGTAGGCGATGCCCAGGGAATTCAGGTACATGCCCTCGTACGGCTCGCCCGGTGCGGTGGCCGCCACGGCCTCCTCCGCGGCCCCCACCGCCGTGTCGCCGTCGGCGGGATCGGTGGTGATCCGGTTGCGCAGCAGCGCCAGGGTACTCAACTGCGCGTGACACGGTGCGTATCCGACGTCTGCGGGTCTCATGCCGTGCAGGGCTCGTTCGACCGTGTCGATCGCCTCGTCGAGGTCCGCGGCGTCGCCGTCCCACTCGAATCGCAGGCGCAGGGCCCGGGCGTGGTTGTTGAGCAGCGCCCAGCGCGAAGGGTGCCGGACGGGGCAGCGCCGGAGTGCCTTGCGCCCCGCGTCGACGGCCTCGTACAGGTCCTCCGCGTCGCCTGTCAGGTGGAAGCGGATCTGCAGCACGACGGCGAGCTGATCGAGGCAGCCCTGGTGGTTCGCGTCGCGTGGGGGCGAGACCCGCAGGGCCCAGCGGGCGGCGGTGACGGACTCGTCGAGGTCGCGGACGCCGCCGGTGCGTTCGTACCGGCGGCGCAGTGCCAGGGTCAGGTTGATCAGTACGGGCACGGCGGCGGGAGCCCCGCCCACCGGCGGTTCCGGCCCGTCGGCGCCGTCCTCGTCCGCGGCGAGGGGTAAGGACAGGCCGCCTGCGGCGAGGGCCGCCCGTCCCGCCTCGATGGATTCGTCGAGCATACGCGGATCGCCCTGGCGGTCGTACTGTGCGATCAGTGCGCCGGCCAGGGTGCTCAGGCAGACGGCGCGCATGAACCCGTCCGCGGCGGCTCCCGCTCCGGTCCGCGCATGGGTGACGGCCTCGTCGATGTCGGCCCGGTTCCCCTGACGTTCGTACCGGTTGCGCAGTCCGAGGGCCAGGTTGTTGCAGGCACCCGCGTAGGACCCGTGGGCCGGTCCTGTCGCTCCGACGGCGTTCCGGCCGGTTCGGATCGCTTCGTCGAGGTCGCCCGGCGCTCCGGCGAGCAGGTACCGCTCGAGGAGAAGGGCGCACAGGGTGACCAGAACCCCGGCGCGTTCCGGCCGGGCGGTTCCGGGGTGTCCCGCGGCGGCCCGAGCCGCGTCGATCCGGTCGTCCAGTACGGTCACGTGCCTCACCCTCCTGCCCCGTCGGGCGGCGGCTCCCCCGGGCGCGGACGGCGGCAGCACTGCTCCGGCGCGGGCTCCGGATGCTCGTACCGTGTCCTCATCGGTCCGCCCTGCCGCCAGAACGCCGACAGTGTTTCGTTGAACTGGCGTTCCTGGTCCGGGTCTTCGGGCAGAGGCAGGTGCAGTACGGGGTAGAGATCGAAACGGTGCACGTCGAAGCAGACGCGCACGGCCTGCCCGTAGGCCAGCGCGGCGTGGACGGCGGCCCGGTACGCCAGCCGCGACAGCAGCAGCGGCGCAAGCGCGAGCAGCAGCCACCAACCGGTGCGGGCCAGCAGTACGGTGCCGGCGGCGGAGCACAGGGCCGAGACGACGCTCAGGCGGCAGGCGGCGTCGAGCGCGTTGCGCCGGTCCTCCACGGTGGCCTTGGCCACGCCGCCGAGGACCGTGTACAGGCGGGGCCACACGACCGGCCCGTCCCACCCGTAGGGATCGCCGCACCGGTCCTCCGCGGCGGCGAGCACGTTGCCCAGCCGGGTGGGGCGCACCAAGTGCGGCTGCTTCGGGAAGCGGACGCGCAGCGCATCGTGGGCCAGCCCTGCCCGGCGGGCTGCCGGACCGCTGGGGTCGCCGTCGGTCAGATCTCGGCTCGCCTGCTTCAGCCGTTCCATGCCGCTCCTCTGACGGCTTGTGCCCCATCGGGCCGGCCCTCCGCACCAGGAAGGCCAGTACCCTTCCAGCAGCCTGACGAAGGGCAGTTGGAAGGGGTGGAGCGCCAGTGCCGCCACGACCGTGCCGAAGACGAGCAGCAGGGCCTCGCCCGCGCCCAGCGCGCCGACGCGCCGCCAGGCCTCGCTCCACTCCAGGGTGGTACCGGGCGCTCCCGCCCACACCAGCAGCAGCACGAACAGGAAGCCGGCGCACACCGGTACGTAGCCGATGACGAAGAACCGGCCGCCCAGCATCTCGCCGGCCGGACGCCCCACCGCCGTCAGGCTCACTGGTCCATCCGCATCGCGCCGTGACCGGCCACCGGGCACAGAGGCGGATCCTCGTCGGCGGCGATCCGGTAGCAGACCTGTCCGCACTCGCCGCACCGGTAGCAGTACACCGTGAACCGCGTCGGGGCGCCGGGGAGCGTGCCGTGGTCCCCGGCGCCCAGCCCGGCACGTACGGAGAAGTCCTCGTCGCACGCGTCCGGTGTGAGTACCTGTTGCTGGAACCGGGTCCTCGCGGTGCTGCCGACCGGCTGCCCGTCCGGGACGAGGAGGACGCTCTCCGACTCGGGCGCGGAGGCGAACACATGCCTGAGTACCTCGATCAGTTCGGGCAGTGGGGTGCCCGAGGCGAACTCCAGTCGGCACTGCCCGGTTCCACCGTCACCTGCCGCTTCCGGAACTCTCGTGTCGTGCAGCAGCGGCTCGTACCCGCGCAGCGCCTGCGGCCCCGCTTCCACGTCTGGGTCCCTCCCCCGTCACCGGACACGGACACGGAAGCCGTTACGGCTCCCGGGCCGTGCGAGTGGGCAACGAGTGTAGCCACCGCACGCGCCGGAACAGTACCTTTCGCTCCGCTCCTCGGGCCCGTGCCCTGGCGGCCAGGGTCCCCGGGGCACGGACCCGGCACGGACGCCACCATGAGGGAGCGCATGACAGGCGGCACGACGACGAACAAGGACGGTGACATGGTGGCCGGTACGCCGGACAGGAGCCCGGCGGTGTACCGGCTTCTGCCGAGCCTGGCCGATCGTCGACTGCTCGGCCTGAACGGCTGGGATCTGCGCCGGCTCACGCGCCGGCAGCGTCTGGGGACCGACGAGGACCGTCCCGTCCGGTTCCGTGCGGAATGGATGGGGGAACGGTACTGGTCCGAGGGCGACTTCCCCTCCGGCTGTCCGGGCGCTCCCGTGCCCAGCCGGCGCGTCATCGAACGCTTCGGGGACGAACCGCTGCGGGCGGCCGGCAGCCTGGTACCCGTCGAGATCGACGGCGCGAAGGGCGACGGGTACCACCCCCTCCCGGTCGAGCAGGTGATCGACTGCCTGGGCCTGCGCGGATCGTCCAAGCCGAAGGAGGCGAACGGCGAGGTCGAGAAGGCGGTGTACCGCACGGACGCGCCACCCGTGCGCCTTCCGGCCTTCCGTCTGCCGCAGTTCCCCGGTGCCGTCCGTTGGAACGGGTGGTGCTCCGTCTCTCCCCCGCCTGTCCCGGTCGTGGGAGGATCCGGCCGCCGTGTACCGCCTGTGGCGGAACCGAGCGGTCGAGGGCGCGCGGCGGAGCCGACCGCCACCGCTGCGGGTCAACGCGTCCGGCGCAGGAGCGACTCCGGGTCCCGCAGGGCGTGCCACAGTCCCGCCGCGAGCGGTACGGCCGTCAGGGCGAGGAAGACCCAGAACAGGAACTCGGCGCCGGGCGCGAGGTCGTAGACGGTGCCGTCCTCCCACCGGCAGTAGGCGCGCGGCGGGAACGGGGTGGAGATACCCGAGACCTCGCCGTCCCCGAGGATGCCCTTGCGCATCGGCTCCCTGGGACAGGGGGCGGTCTCCGGGAAGAGGAAGGGGTCGTCCGCCGTCATGATCACGACCCAGGTGAGGGCGCCGGACGGCACCGCCCAGAACACCGCGGTCCGCACCCACAGCGGCAGCAGCGGATGCGCCAGCAGCCCGCGCAGCGCGACCCGGCCGACCACGAGCCCGACGAAGACCGGGAGCAGCGTCATGACACGTCCGCGGTCTTCCGGGCACGGAACTCGGTCGCGAAGCCCGCGCCGATGACGAGCAGGGCGGCGGCACAGGCCGCGAACAGACCCAGACCCACCAGCACGCCCGTCACTCCCCCTTGGCTCCCCTGTCGCAAGGACCCTAGCCCCGCGGGACGTCCCTGACGTACACGACCCCGTCGGTCCGGGGCAGGTGGGCCGGGTCGAACGGGGCGTAGCCGAAGTACGGGGACACCCGGGGAGCGGGGCGCGCGTCGGCGAGGGCGGTGGCCAGTCGGGGGGCGTCGATGAGGCGGCGGTCCTCCGGGAGGGCGTACAGGAGTCCTTCGAGGGTGTCCGGGGGCGGGGTGCCCACTCCGTGGTGGTGGATCGTGCCGAGGGCCGTGGCCAGGAAGGCGTACCGCTCGCCGAGCCGGGCGCCGACGAGCGCGCCGGCGCTCCACCACTCCAGCAGCGGGTGGTCCCACATGCGCATCGTGCTCTTGTCCCGCTGGAGGTGGCTGTTGTGGGCGTGGACGAGTGCCGGGCCCCGGTCGGCGAGGGCGAGGAGGTTGCCGGCCATCATCCCGTCCCGCGTGGCCAGCAGCCGCGTCATGCGTGCCGGTGAGGTGTCGGCCATCCAGGAGTGGTAGCGCAGCAGGCCGATGGCGGTACGGCCGTACAGGCGCGCACGGTCCCGGTCGTCCCGCGAGGTCGTGGTGGTCAGGTGCGGCGTCTGTGTGTCGAGCAGCGCCACCAGGTCGTCGGCGAGCAGCCGCAGCTCCCTGGCCTCGGCCGAGCGGCCCACGGACCGGGACGGGTCCGTCATCACGGTCTGGTCCGTCCACGGCTCGTCGGCGCCGAGCAGGCGGTCGAGGGTCTCCGCGGTGCAGGGCAGCAGGTCCGCGTCGACGTGGGCCGCGAGGTGGTCGTGGAGTGCGGTGAGTGACTGCCGGGGGCTCGCTGCTCCGGTGATCTCCAGCGGGCCGTCGAAGCCGGCGAAGCGGATCCGCTCGGACGCGGGCCGGTCCTCGTTGTACGCCCGCATCCAGCGGACGAGTTCGCGGTTGCCCGGGAACGCTCCCCACTCGTGGCTGAATCCGCGCTCCATGACCTCGTCGAGGGTGCCCGTGCCCGACGTGACGTAGGCGTCCACGACCAGGCCCCTCACGCAGTCGCTCTCGATCGCGATCGTCCGGTAGCCCTCCTGCTCGACGAGCTGCCGGAAGAGCTCGTTGCGCAGGCCGAGCAGCGTGTCCTCGCCGTGGGTGGGCTCGCCCAGGGCGAGGAGTCGCGGGCGGGCCGGAAGCAGCTTCATGACGGCCGCGGCCTCGACGGCATGGGTGATATCCGTGATGTCGGTTGCCATGCCTTCAACGGTATCGTTGAACTTTCGGTGGAGACTTGGGCGCGATATCGTCCGTCGCATGGGGCGGAACCTTCAAAGCGGTGAGAAGCTCAGGCCGATCGACCTGGCACGGCGGCACGGTCTGTCCACCCAGGCGGTCAGGAACTACGAGGAGGCCGGCATCCTCCCTGCCGCCGGCCGCACGGCCCACGGTTACCGGACCTACACCCCGCTGCACGCGCGGGCCCTGCGCGCGTTCCTCGCCCTGGCACCCGGCCACGGTCACCGGACGGCGACGGCGGTCATGCGGGCCGTGAACGAGGGCGCGGCCGACGAGGCGTTCCGCCTGATCGACGAGAGCCACGCCCAACTGCTCCGCGACCGGGAGACACTCCGGGCCGTGGAGAGGGCCCTCCGTGACCTCTCGCCCCTCGCGGACACCACGGCGTCCCGCCCCCGCCGTACGTTCATCGGGCCGCTGGCCGGGGAGCTCGGCATCCGGCCCGCGACGCTGCGCAAGTGGGAGGAGGCCGGGCTCGTGCGCCCGCGCCGCGACCCGCTGACCGGTTACCGCGTCTACGACGAGGCCGACGTGCGCGACGCCCGGCTGGTCCACCAACTCAGGCGCGGCGGCCACCTGCTGGAGCAGATCGCCCCGCTGATCGCGCAGGTGCGGACGGCCGGCGGGCTGGAGCCGCTGGAGGGCGCCCTGCGCGACTGGCACGGTCGGCTGTCCGCCCGCGGACGGGCGATGCTGAGCGGGGCCGCCGAACTGGAGGCGTACCTCCGGGCACGCGAATGAGCGGCGTCGGACATGACGCCCGGCCCGCACCGGGTCGTCCACGCCCTTGCGTCGCCGGTACCGGCACTCAGCCGTCGATGCCGAGGGCGTCCAGCGGCATCGGCCGTGAGGCGTGCAGTTCGCGTTCCCAGTACGCCCAGGTGTGGGTTCCCGGGCCGTAGAAGTGGGTGGTCACGCGCTTCGCGCCCACACGTTCCAGCTCGGCGGCGAGGGCGTGGTTCTGCCGGTCGAAGTCGGCCTCGAGGGCGCTGGTGCCGCCGGGTGCGTCCAGGGGGCCGGTGGTGCCGTCGCCGCAGGACAGGTACACGGGGACCGACTTGAGCCGCTCGGCTCCTTACCGGTGACCGTCGGTGAGGAGTTCCAGGGCGTCCCAGAGCTCGCGTTCACGCCGGAGTCGTACGGCTCCTCCGACGGGCGGTCCGCGCGGGGCGGTCGGCGTGGGAGCCGGCCGGCGCCTCGCTGCCGCCGGGGACGACGTCGGCGAGGTGGCGGCCCGGAGCGTCGTGGCCGGTGGCGAACGGGGTGGAGGTCATCAGCGGCAGGACGCGCCGCACCGCGGACCGGGAGAGAGGATTCGCGCCGCGGGCGGCCGTACCGTCACCCGGCTTCCCTGACAGGCGCCGCCGCGCCGCCTACAGCCCCGCCCGCGCCAGCAGGACCGGCAGGGCCTCCGGTTTCACCTTCTGGACCGACCGCACCTGCCCCAGGCCCAGCTCCTCGCGGCTCACCGGGTCGCGGTACAGCGCCTTCGTCGCCTCGGTCACCAGGGTCACGGGGACCACGTAGGGGATGTCGGGGTCCTCGTCGTCCGGGCGGGGTTCCGCGTCGACCTCGGCCACCGCGGCGACCGCCGACTCGGGCCGGGCGAAGAAGAACCAGAGGCGGTCGCCCGGTTCCATGCGGTTGCGGCGGCTGAGCCAGAGCTCCAGCTCCGGTTCCTCCTCGGCGAGTCGGAGCATCGTCTCCTTGTCGGACGGTTCCCCGTCCAGCGTGTCCCTGCGCGGATCGAGGATGTAGATCCAGTCCGCCATGGAATCCCCTTCGGTAGGACGCCCGACCCGCGTGAAGACACGTCGGTGCAGCGACTCATGGTGCCAGACACCCGGGGGATGCGCGTACACGTTTTCGACAGAGACGTCAGGCGTCGGGTTTCAGGGCACCGTTGCCGAGGCCGTCCCGCGCCAGTGCCGCGATCTGCCGGCTGAGTTCCGCCACCCTCCGCGACCGCTCCTCGAACTCCCTCAGCGCGTGGAACGCGGCCCCGTAGCCGCGCTGCGCGGTGATGTCCATCTGCGGGATGCGGGCGCCCTTGCTGTCGAGCCGGAAGGTACCGCTGGCGGTGGTGGAGCGGCGGCTGTTGGCGGCGCTGTGCAGGAAGCCCTGGAGGAAGTCCGTGTCGAGCTGGTCGCTGACCGAGACCGGTTCCGGGTCCGCGTACTCGACCAGCCCGGCCCTGATCAGGTCGGCGACGCCGACGCTCGGGCCGTCCAGGGCACCGGCGCCTTCGCCGGCGATCAGGGCGGGGAGCAGTTCGGCCAGGCGCCGCACCTGCTCGGTCAGCTCCTGGCGCAAGGTGTCGTACTCGGTCACGTAGTCGCGGTGGGACTCCTCGACGTGACGGCTCGGGGTGAGGTCGACCAGGTCGTCGAGCAGATCGACCTGGGGGACCTCGGTGATCTGCTGGGGCCGCGGCTCCAGGGGGTCGTCCGGGTCGTTGGAGGTGAGGTCCACCATGCGTACGGCGGTGGCCGCGTCGTCCGGGGTCCGCGGGCGGCGCAGATGCCACAGGTGCACGGGGAGGGAGTGCGCGGCGGCCGTGCCGGGGGCCAGCGCGGTGACCTGGGTGAGGATGCCGCGGCGGACCAGCTCGGCCCGGATGCGGCGGCCGGCCTTGCGGTAGGCCACCGAGGCGGGCATGACCATGACGAGACGGCCACCGGGCGCGGTGTGCGCGTAGGCGTGCTGGAGCCAGGCGAGTTCGCCCTCCGCGCGGGAGGGCGTGCCGAGCTCCCAGCGGGGGTCGAGGAGGAGGTCCTCCCGCCCCCAGTCGGTGTCGCTGACCGGCGGATCGCAGACGACGAGGTCGGCCTTGAGGCCGGGCCACCGGTCCGCGCGCAGGGAGTCGCCCTGCTCGATCTCGGTACGGGGAAGTCCGGCGAGGCCGGCGCGCGACCGCGCGAGCCGGGCGCTACGGGCGTCCGCTTCCTGGCCGTACCGTCGCGCGCCCTGTTCGGCGCCGATGGTGAGCAGGAGAGTGCCGATTCCGCAGGCCGGGTCGAACAGCACCGCGTCGGCCGCCACGTCACCCGCGAAGTGCCGGACGGCCCGGACCACTCGGGGAGAGGTCACCTGGTCCGAGCCCGCTCGCCGTACGGACTCCGTGAAACGCTCGGCGAGGCCGTTCACCACGTCCGCGGCGGAACCGCTGTCGGCCATGTGGCGGGCGATCCGGACCGCCTGGTCGGGCAGCGCGGCGGGGGGCTTCTCCCCGGGGGCGGCGAGGGCGTGCGCGATGTCCGCGAGTCCGCCGAGGATGTCGTCGCCATAGGCCCCCCGCAGCACCTGCCAGAGCTGGACCTCGTCGGTGACGTCCTGTCCCTTGCTCTGCTTGTCCAGCCAGGCCCGGACCTCGGCCAGGTCGAAGAGCGGGCTGTTGGCGCCACCTCCGACCGGCGCCGGGAAGTCGTCGTACCGCCGTCGCCAGTTCGACACGGCGGCACGGGTGACCCCCGCGATACGGGCGATCTCGGAACCGGTGACCGACGGGTTCGACGGTGTGGCCGGGGTCTGTGGCATACCCTCTAAGGTACACAGGCCTACGACCACGTTTCAATGGAAGACGGCCGTTGACGACGTCAACCGGTCACTTGTCGGAGTTGTCCGGGCACGTCTCCACGAACTCTGTCTCCGGCACCCGCTTCTCCCAGTCCTCGCGGGTGAAGCCACCGCCCGTGGCCCTGCACGCCATGCCGAGGGTGTCGGCGGCCAGCTCAGGGTAGGCGCCCAGGTCGATGACGTAAGCGACGCCGGCACTCGTCGTGATCATGGTACGCCCGGCCAGGACCACCTCGTCGACGGCTTCCTTGTGACCGCTGAACGTGTAGGCCAGGTACGGCTGTTCAGGGTCGGCGACGCTCCAGAGGCGTACGACGCCGTCCTCCCCCGCGCCGGCCAGGAGGCTGCCGTCGGGGTCGAAGGCCAGGTGGGTGAAGTACGCCTGGCCCATGTCCACGGGCTCGGTCGTGCCGAGCGTCTTTCCCCCGCCGTCCTCTGCGGCGTGCCAGAGGTCCACACCGACCTCGGACTCGTCGGACGAGGACACCGTGGCGACGGCCGCCACCACGTCGCCGTGCGGGGAGAACGCCGCTCTCGCAGCGCCTCCGTAGCGGGGGGCCGACAGGGAGGTGGTCCTGTCGGTGTTCAGGTCCCAGAGGCTCAACCCCGTTCCCACCAGCAGGAGTCGGCGGCTGTCCGGGGCGAAGAGGACGTCCTGGTGAAACGTGGGCGTGGTGGAGGCGGCCAATGCGGGCCGGGCGGGGTCGGAGACGTCCCAGACCGCCACGCTCTTCAGGTCGTTGACGGCGAGGAGAGGCCGGCCGGGGGCGAAGTCGAGCGTGGGGTTCACCGCGCCCTGGTGGGCGCCGCTCAACGTGCCGGCGACGCGTGGGTGGGCGGGGTCGGAGACGTCCCAGAGGGTGACCTTGCGATCGTGGTTCATGGCCGCGAGGAGACGGCCGTCGGAGCTGAAGTCGAGGTCGGCGAGGACGTCGCCGGTGCCGATGGCGGTTCCGCCGCCGACGGCGTCGTAGCGGTCCTCCACGGGGTTGTCGACCCTGGCCAGCCGCCGTGGCTCGGACGGGTCGGAGAGGTCCCACAAGGCGATCCGGGCGCCCCGGGCGACGGCCAGGGTGGTGCCGTCCGCCGCCAGCGCCAGTTCGTCGCCGTCCGGCAGCACGTCGAGGACGTGCGGCAGGGGGACGTCCGACAGGTCACGGTGGATGACCTCGCCGTGGCTCACCGACACCACCGACCGGCCGTCCGCGCCGTACCTCGCCGCGCCAACGAACCCCGAGTGCCCGTACAGGCGGGCCTCTTGAGTGATGTCCCGGGGGGCGGTCACGTCCCACAACGCGACGCTCTTGTCCCAGCCGCCGCTGGCCAGCTTGCGGCCGCCCGGGGAGAAGTCGAGGGACCTGACGAGGTCGCTGTGGGCCGTGCGTTCGCCGAGGACCTTCGGGGAGCCGGGGTCGCGGATGTCGACCAGGGCGACCACGCGTTCGTGGCCCACCGCCAGCAGTTCACCGTCCGGGCGGAACGCCAGCGCCCCGCCGCCGCCCTCCACCGTGCCGCGGGGGCGGGGGCCGCGCGGATCCGATACGTCCCACAGCCGTACGTCGCCATAGGTGTCGGCGGTGGCCAGCAGACGGCCGTCCGGGCTGAACGCCGCGCGGTCGCCTTGCATCGAACCGTCGGGCGGCCAGGTGGCCTTCGTGAAGGGGAGCTGTCGCGGGGTGCGCGGATCGCTCACGTCCCACAGGACGACCGCGCCGTGGGCGACGTACGGGGACCAGCCGATGGCCGCCAGCGTCCTTCCGTCCGGGCTCAGGGCGAGCGCGGTCGGCCCGGCGGTGGCGGCCTCGACCCCCTGCGCGCGAAGCGTGGCCAGGGGTCGGGCGCCGCCGTCCTTCGGGGCGAGGTTCCACAGGCGCACCTCGCCGTCCCCGCACACGGCTGCGAGCATGCGGCCACCGGGGCCGCCGAACGTCACGGAGTCCTCCGTGTCGTACTCCGGCCAGGGACAGACCGGCCGTGCCAGCGGAGCGCGGGGAACGGGATCACGACCGGCGTCCCAGACCGTCAGCCCGCCCTCGTCCTCGTCCCTCGCCGCCAGCATCCCTCCGCCGGGAGCGAGTACGGGATCGGTCGTCGCGGGCACCTCGGACACCCCGCGGAACGCGCTGCCTGCCAGGGTGTCGAAGAGCGACCGGCGGGCCTCAGCACTGGGGCGCAGGGCGTACGCGGCGAGCCCCAGCCGCAGGGCGGCACGTGGGTCGGAGGTGCCGACCTCGTTGGCCTCGGCCAGCAACGCCCGTGCGACGGCGATGCGTTGCTGCCGTTCAGCGGAGCGTTGCTGACGGACCGCGACGGCGGCGGCGACGAGGACGAGGCACAGTGCGACGGCCACGGCGGCCAGGGCTCGCTTCAGCAGTGTGGTCCGGCGCCGCTCCCGGCGCAGTTCGCTCGTGGCCGCCGCCTGTCCGGCCGCGAGGAACTCACGCTCCGTTACGGACAGTTCGTCCTGGTCGTCGAGTTCGGCCGCCGCCTGGAGCCGGCTCCCCCGGTAGAGGAAGGCGGCGTCACGGCCCGCGGCCTCCCATTCCCCGGCGGCGGCGCCCAGTTGCTGGCGCAGCAGCAGGACGGCGGCGTCCTCCTGGATCCACTCGCGCAGCAGGGGCCAGGCCCGGAGCAGCGCCTCGTGAGCGATCTGCGCCGTGTCCTGGTCCACCGTCAGCAGCCGTTCTCCGGCGAGCCGGTCACGGATCGCGTCCGACCCGGATGGCAGCGCACCGAGCGGGACGCGGTGGCGCAGGACGGCGGCTCCGCCGTCCGGGGGGAGGTGGACCAGGCACAGCAGCAGCCGGCGCATCATCGTCCGCCCGTCGTCGTCCAGGGACTCGTAGACGCGCCGGGTCGCGGTGGCGACCGACTGCCAGATGCCTCCCGTCGCCCGGTACCCGGCGAGGGTGAGCACGGCTCCGCTGCGCCCGCGCCATGTCTCCCGCAGCGCGTGGGCCAGGAACGGCAGCGCCGTCGCCGTGTCGTTCGCGGAGCGGCCCGCGCGGAGGTCGTGCAGCAGCAGGTCCGTCAGGCCCGGTTCGACGGTCATCCCGACGGCTGCCGCCGGGCGCTCCACGGTGGCGCGCAACTCCCGTTCGTGCAGCGGCGGCACGGTGAACTGGGCCCGTGCCAGCGCGCGTTCGAGTCCCGGATGCTCCAGGCAGCTTCCATAGTGGTCCGCCCGCAGACCGAGGACGATCCGGGGTCTCGGGCCGGGTCCGTCCCCGGTGAGCAGGGAGACGAACGCGGCGCGCTCGTCGGGAACGTCGCACCGGGTGAAGATCTCCTCGAACTGGTCCACCACCAGCAGCCGGCAGACGGGCCGTCCGTGCGCCGGGGCGGGGAAGCGACCGCGTTCCAGCTCCGCCCGCACCTCGTCCGTGTCCCGTCCGGTGGCTCCCGCCCATGCCTCGGCCAGGGTGCGGAAGGGGTGCGGTCCGGGGGCGGGCAGCAGCAGTGCGGGCCCTGGTGAGGCCGTACGGGCCTCCAGTCCGGCGAGCAGGCCGGCGCGCAGCAGCGACGACTTGCCCGCGCCGGAGGCGCCCACCAGCACGGCCTGGCCGCCGTCCGGTATCTCCTCGACCAGTTCGATCAGCCGGTCGGTGAGTTCCTCACGCCCGAAGAAGTGGGCGCTGTCCTCCGCCCGGTACGGCTCCAGCCCCGGGTAGGGGCACGGCAGGTCGGCGGGCCGCTCGGCCGTCCCCGCTCCGGTGGGGTGCGGCGGGTAGGCGCGGTTGCGGGCGAGGACCAGGGAGCCCAGCGTGCCCTCGCTCCGCCGGGCCGGATCGACCCGCGCGTCGTCGGCGAAGGCCTCGTCGAGCGCGGCGTGCAGCCGGTCGGCGTTCAGCAGGGGCGGTCCGGCCGGGTCTCCCTCGTTGAGCAGTCCGAGCAGCCGGCCGGTGAACAGGGTGTGCGGTTCGCCCTCGGGGGCGAAGGAGAGCGCGTAGTGCGAGGCCGACGAGAGCAGGAAGCTGCCGCGGGGTGCGGCGGAGGCGAAGGCCCGGCGTGCTCCGCCCTCGGACGGCGGTGTGCCGCCACGGCCGGAGAAGCAGCAGTCGAGGACGACGAGGCTGCCGTTGCCTCCGGCGCCCAGCAGGTCGCGGACGGTCCGGTAGGAGACGGACCGTGCGATGTGCCGGGCGGACCGGCTGTCCCGGGTGGCGAGGTACAGGTCGTCGCGCGGGCCCAGCAGTCCGTGTCCGACGTAGTAGAAGAGAACGGGTCCGCCGGCGGTGGCCGACGCCTCCTCGACCGCGTCGACCACCTCGGCGGCCCCGGCGTGGGCCGGGACGCGCACGACGTGCCCGGGGTCCATGCCGCACACGTCGATCAGGGTGCGCCGCAGGTCGTCGAGCGTCGTGTCGACCGAGGGCAGGTCGGGCAGTTCCGACCCGCGGACGTGGCTCCCGGTGCCGCACAGCACCGCACGCGCGCCGGGAGCGGCGAGACCGCCGGCCGTCATGTCGTGCGGGAGTCCGACGGGTCGCCGTCCTGCGTGTCTCCGTCGCCGTCGTCCTGCCGGGCCCCGTCCGCCGGCGGGCGCGCCAGGCGTTCGGCCAGGTCGGCCGCCTCCTGCGGGCTCAGCGCGCGGGCCTGGCGGGAGGACAGGGTGATCCGGGTGCCGTCGGGCCGGGTCACGCTGATCGTGTGGCTGCTGCGGCGGGTCTGCAGCCACGCCACCAGCGCTCCCGCGAAGACCGCGGCGACGCCGCCGGGCTCCAGGACCGCCACCAGCGCGTCGACGGCCGGCCCCATCGTCCGCGCCGGGGCGCCGCCGTCCCGTCCGACGCGCTCGTCCCGTCCGACGCGCTCGTCCCGTCCGACGCGGTCGTCCCGCTCGGCGCGGTCGACGCGTCCCCTGAGCCGGGGCACGTCCGTCAGCCACGTCCTGAGTTCCGCGGCGGCGCCCGCCGTGTCGCCCGTACCGTTCTCGTCGTCGTGCACCGTCACGACAAGCCGCATGGTCCCCCCGGGATCGGACGTCTCCTTCGGGCAAGGAGCGGGAACGTCCCTCGGGCGTCCGCACCTCTCCCTGTGGACAGCATGCCGCACCGGGGCCCCGCACGGCACGTGTTCCCCGGCGGAGTCACCGGGTCCGCACCGGCGTTCCCTGATGTCCCTCGCGTCGAGGGCGTTGTCAGTGGCTGCCGATAGCTTGATCTCGTTGCGCCGTTCTGGCGTTGACGTCCCCTTTCGCATGCATGGGAGATGGTGCGTTGTCGGTCCGGGAGAAGTCGAGTACGGCGCGGGTGGTGCCGCCCGCGCGGCCGCGGAAGCTCGCGAAGGTGCCGTTCGTGGAGCTGGCCGACGGCCGGTTGCAGGGGGTGGTGTCCAGCGGGTCGGACATCGGGCGGGTGTACGTGTCGTCCGTCGAGGCGGCGACGTACGCGTTCGCGTGCAGCACCAACAACAACCGGCCCTGCGGCGGGGCGCGGGGGTGGTTCTGCAATCACATACGGGCGCTCGTCTTCGAGGCCGTACTGCAGTACGGCCTCGAGCGGGTGACCCGGTACTTGAAGGTCGAGGTCGGCGGAGAGGCGTCCGACGGGGACGACGTCACCGACGCGATGACCGCCACGCGGCCCGTGAACGCCGACAGTTCGGCGGCGGCGCAGGTGTTCAGCCGGTTCCTGCGGCACCTGGCCTATCTCGAATTCGAGCCGACCACCGCTCCGTTGCCCGAGATGCAGTGGTTCCCGACGACGAGGGCGGTGGCGTGATGCGTGCCGATCTGCTGAACGACACCGTCGACGGGCTCGACGAGGCCCTCGCGGCCGTGGACGGGTTCGACGAGGTTCTCGTCGCCGGTCTGCTGCGTCCGGGTCCCGCTCAGGCCGTGGGGCTGGCCGCTCTCGCCGAGGCCGTCGCCGGGTCACCGCTGGCCGGGCGGGTCGCCGAAGCGGCCGAGAAGACGGCCGCCGGGGCCGCCGGCGAGGACCACTTCGTCGCACTCGCCGCCGCGCGCGCCGCGCTGCTCGGCTCCGTGCACGACGCGCTCGTCGCGCGGGTCGAGGAGGCCGTCGGGCGGGCGCGGGACGGGGAGAGCGGCACGGCCGCGGCCGGTGGGGAGGAGCACGCGGTCAACCTGTGTGCCGCCGCCCGGAGCTGGCTGTGCGATCTCGCGCGGGCAGGCTGGCGCGGTATCGACCAGGAGACGATCGCCGGTGCCGCGCCCGTCGTGTCCGCCATGCTGCCCGACCCGGCACTGCGCCGCCTGGCCACGCTGCTCGACGGCTTCGCCGCCGAACTCGCCGCGTCCTGCCCCGGCGCGACGCTGGAGCACGTTCCCGTACGACGGTGGGCCGACCTGTGGTCACGCGCCATGCTGCTGACCCTGCCCGGCGCGGCGTCCGCCCCCGCGGTCGGCGGGGCGACCGGTCGTCTGCTGCCGCTCGGTGTCGACGTGCAGGAGCACGCCACCGCCGTACAGGCGCAGGTGCACGCGGTGTTCGAGCCGGCGGACGGCGGCACGCCGCGGCTGGTGCGGGCCTCGGTGTCCGCGCCGAAGCCCGACACCGTCGTCGGGGCGGGGCTGTGGCAGCTGCTCCGGCCGCACCTGTCCCTGCTGGCCGCCGTGAGCGAGGGGCGTGCCATGGAGCTCGACGCGATGCCCGTCACCGGTGAGGGCGATCTGATCTGGGACGACGCACGGGCCCGTACGGGCGAGCCCGCCGAGGTCTTCGCCACCGCGCGGGTGGCGCTGCCCGCCGCCGCGGCCTTCGCGACCGCTCCGCTCGACCGGCATCCGGCCCGGATCGCCGTGCCCGTCCTGCTGGAGGGGTACGCCGTGGAGGAGGACGGGGACGGGGTGGCGTTCCAGGTCGCCGGGCAGCGGCTCGCCGTCGACACCGACCGGGTTCCGGCCGCCGGTCCGCTCACCCCCGAGGTCGTCGCCTCGTCCGGTGCGTGTGTCGGGCTGCTGCGGTGGGACGCCGGGGAGTTCCTGCTCCAGCCGCTCGCCGTGGAGAGGACGGTGCGGAAGAAGAGCGTCGCCGTGCACGCCGGGGCCTGGGCCGGGGGTACGACCGACAAGGCCGGTGTGCGTGCCGAGAAGGCCGCCACCGATGCCGTGAAGGTACTGCGCGAGCGCGCCGGAAAGCTGCTGCGGAAATGAGCGAGCAGACCGTTGGAGGCGCCCCGGCGCCCGATCCGGACGAGAACCGGCGGCAGGTGCTGTACTGGCGTCTGCTGGCCCGCCTCTTCGATCCCGAGGAGCAGGCGTCCCTGGAGTCGGCGAGCCTGGCCGTGGTCGAGGACGTCGGCCTGCCGTCCGCGCTGCTGGACCCACAGGCGTCCGTCGACTCCGTGGTGCAGCGGCACCCGGAGCTGGCCGCCGAGTTCGACGGGCTGATGACGCCCGAGCCGGACGAGGACGGCGCGCGTGACCGGGCCGCCGAGGTGCGGCGCGCGGCACTCGCGTCGAAGGTGCTGCTGAATGTCTTCGCCTCCGGCTCCGGCACCGTCACCGCCGAGCAGCTGGCGCGCTGGCAGTCCGACGCGGGCTGGCTGGAGCGGGCGCTGGGCTGCGGGCCCGGCGAGCTGCGCGGCGGACGCGGCGGTGTCGACCGCGCGGGAGGCGGGCAGGGCGTCAGCCCGACCGGCACCGGCTTCGGCGGCCCGACGCCCGACCTCAGCCGGCTCATCCCCGGGATCGGGCCGGAGCTGGGCTCCATCGAGGCCGGTCTCGTCAAGCGCATGCGGCTGCGGGAGGTGCTGGCCGACTCCGCGCTGGCCTCCCGGCTGACGCCGAGCATGTCCCTGATCGAGCAGTTGCTGCGCGACAAGGACAACCTCTCCGGTGTCGCCCTCGCCAACGCCAAGGCGCTGATCCGGCGTTACGTCGACGAGGTCACCGAGGTGCTGCGCACCCAGGTGGAGAAGGCCACGGTCGGTGAACTCGACCGGTCCGTCCCGCCCAAGCGTGTCTACCGCAACCTCGATCTCGACCGCACCATCTGGAAGAACCTCACCAACTGGGACCCGGAGGAGGAGCGGCTCTACGTCGACCGGCTCTACTACCGGCACACCAGCCGCAAGACGACGCCCCAGCGGCTGATCGTGGTCGTGGACCAGTCGGGTTCGATGGTCGACTCGATGGTCAACTGCACCATCCTGGCGTCCATCTTCGCCGGGCTGCCGAAGGTGGACGTCCACCTGATCGCGTACGACACACAGGCGCTGGACCTCACGCCCTGGGCGCACGACCCGTTCGAGACGCTGCTGCGGACCAAGCTCGGCGGCGGCACCGACGGCACCGTCGCCATGGCGCTCGCCCAGCCGAAGATCGCCGAGCCGCGCAACACCGTCGTGGTGTGGATCTCCGACTTCTACGAATGGCGCACCGACGAGCTGTTCGAGAGCATGGCCGCCGTTCACCGCTCGGGGGCGAAGTTCATCCCGGTGGGTTCGGTGACCAGCTCCGGGCGCGGCAGCGTCAACCCCTGGTTCCGGGAGAAGTTCAAGGACCTCGGTACGCCGGTGATCTCCGGCCACATCAAGAAGCTCGTGCACGAACTCAAGACGTTCCTCACCTGATCACCGGACGCACCCTCGCCGTGATCAACCCCGTACGGAAAGGCCTTCCCCTCATGTCCGACCTGCTGCGCGCCCCCGCCGAGATCAAGTACGCCGAGGAGCTCGACTGGCTGGAGTCGATCGACGACAACCCCAAGCCGTTCTCGTGGCGCCTGTCCCCGAAGATGGTCCGTCTGTTCATCCTCGGCTCCGAGCGTGCCGACGGCCTGGACCGGGAGGTGTCGCAGAAGTGGTTCGGCGACCGCAGCTTCGTGGAGCGGTCGATCGTCACGCTCGCCTCCGACCGCGGTCTGCTGCTCATCGGTGACCCCGGCACGGGCAAGAGCTGGCTGGCGGAGCTGCTGTCCGCGGCGATCAGCCGCAACTCCACGCTGGTGGTGCAGGGCACGGCCGGCACCACCGAGGACCACATCAAGTACTCGTGGAACGTGTCGATGGTCATCGCCAAGGGCCAGTCGCGGGAGTCGATGATCCCCTCGCCGATCATGACCGCGATGGAGGCGGGCGCCATCGGCCGTTTCGAGGAGCTGACCCGTTCCACGAGCGACGTCCAGGACGCGCTGATCTCGATCCTCTCCGAGAAGTACATCTCGGTTCCCGAGCTGGAGAGCGGCGGCGGTGACGACAACATCGTCTTCGCCAAGCCCGGCTTCTCGATCATCGCCACGGCCAACAGCCGCGACCGGGGCGTCAACGACCTGTCGTCCGCGCTGAAGCGGCGCTTCAACTTCGTCCGCATCCCGGTCGTGACGAACAGGAAGAGCGAGGCGGAGATCGTCCGCTTCCGCACCGAGGAGCTGCTGCGCCGGCACTCGATCGACCTGGACGTGCCGCCGACCCTGCTGGACGTGCTGCTGCAGAGCTTCGCCGACCTGCGGGCGTCCGCCGCCGCGGCCGGCAGCGACGACGAGAAGCTGGAGTCCGCGCTGTCGACGGCCGAGCAGATCGGTGTGCTGGAGGACGCCGTCCTGCACGGCAACTTCTTCGGCGAGCGCACCCTGACCGCCCGCGCCCTCGCCTCCTCGCTGGTCGGTTCGCTCACCCGGCGCGAGCCCGAGGACCTGGCCATCCTCAACAAGTACCTGCACGGTGTCGTCGAGCCGCGCAGCAAGGAAGAGGGCGGCTCCTGGCCCGAGTTCCTCGAGGGCGGCCGCGACGCGATCGCCACCCTGTCATGAGCGGGTCCCACGAGAGCACGTCGTTCGCCGCGCTGCGCGGACAACTGCAGGAAGCCGCAGCCGAGTTCGCGGGCGGCCCGGACGCCCTGGAGGGCATCCTCCTCGGCATGGTCGACGACGTCGACCGGGCGGTGCGCGAGCCGCTGGAGATCTTCCCCGTCTGTCACCACTCCCCCGCCTCGGCGCTCGCCATGGCCCGCCGGCTGCGCGAGAAGCAGCCCAAGGTGGTGTACCTGGAGCTGTGCGAGGACATGGCGCCGCTCCTGACCGAGCTGCGCAACTGCCGGCTGCCGGTGGCGGTGCAGGCGTTCGCCGGCGACGTCGACGGCTTCCCGGCCGACTGGGCCCCGCTGTCGGTGGTGGCACCGGTCACGGAGGCGTCCGCCGAGTACCAGGCGATCGCGTACGCCCTGGACACGCCGGGCGTCGAGCTGGTGCTCGTCGACCGCTCCTCGGACCACGTCTTCCAGTGGGACAGAAGGGGTGACGAGCAGGCCCAGGAGGAGACCGGGACACCGCAGGAGACGGAGGCCGCGCTGCACGGTGAGGCCGTCGGCGTCGAGATCGGCGACCTGCGGCCGCGCTTCGCCGAGCTGGAGGAGCACCTGCTGCGCCACGGCAGGGTGCGGCACTGGTCGGAGTGGTGGCACCAGTACGTCGAGGTCCCGCTCGGGGACAGCGACCACGACACCTACCGCCAGGTGATGTTCCTCATCGGCAGCCTGTTCCGGCGGCTCGCCCCCGGAGAGGGGTCCCGGCTCCGGGTGGACGAGGACCGCGAGCGGTACATGTGGACCCGGATGCGCGAGCACCTGGCGGCGAGCGGCACGGACCCGGAGGACTGCCTGTACGTGTGCGGGGCGTTCCACGCGGCCAGCCGCGTCGAGGAGTTCGGCGTGCACGGCAGCTCGGACACGTTCACCGTCTCCCCGCGTACCGCCACCACCTGGCAGTACGGGCTGATCCCGTCCAGCCACGCGGCGATCGAGGCGCAGTTCGGCCTCGCCGCGGGCTCGGTGTCGATCGCGGCGACGGAGTGGGCGAAGGGCCTGAAGCGGACCCGGGTGAAGCCGTACGTGCTGGAGGGCCAGGCCGGGAAGAGGAAGTCCGCGGCCGAGAAGGCGGCCGTCGTCCCCGCTCCACCGTCCGAGGCCGCCGCGGACAAGCTGTCGGGCTTCCTGCGCAGGCCGCCCGTGCTCGACGGGCTCGACGAGGCCGAGCTGCTCGGCTGGTCGGTGGAGATCGTGCGCGCGGCCCGGCGCAACGGCTATCTCGCCTCCACCGCCGACGCCATCGCCGTCTTCGAGACGTCGATCCTGCTCGCCGGCATGCGGGACCGGGCCAAGCCGACGCCGTACGACTTCCAGGACGCGGCGGTCACCTGCATCGAGAAGGACGGCGTCCCGGGGCGGCGGGACGTGCGGCGCCTCGTCGAGATCATGATGGGCGGCGACCGGATCGGCCAGGTCGGGTACGACTCGCTGCCGCCGCTCGCCCGTGACGTGTACGACCGGCTCGCACCGCTGGAGCTGAGGCTCGAGCAGCGCGGGGTGCGCCGGGCGCTGCTCGACATGGCCTCCCGGCCGGAACTGCGGGCGTGTTCCGACGTGCTGTGGATGCTGCGGCGCCTGCTGCCGCAGGGCGCGGCACGGCCGATCATGGGTGAGCGGCGGCTCGGTGAGCGGTCGATCCAGGAGTCGTGGGACCTGGCGCTCGGGACACACCAGCGGGCTCTGATCGAGCTGGGCTACGAGGGTGTCAGCCTGGAGCAGGTCCTTGAACAGCGGCTGCGGCGCGACGCGTACGGGCCGCGGGCGACCACGGCGACCGTGCTGGCGGCCGTCGAGGACACGCTCCTGTACCTGGGCGGCCGCCGGCTCGCCGACGAGCTCGGCACGCACGCGCTGAAGGTGCTCGCCGCCGAGCGCGGTGTCGACGGGGCGCCGGAGGTACTGCGCCGGGTGCGTGCGCTGCTGGCGTACTACCGCACCAGTGAGCCGGTGCTGCCGGCGTGGATCGAGTCGTTCGTCAAGACCGGCTACGCCCACTACTGCACGCTGCTGCCGACGGCGTTCCGGGACGAGGACGCGACGGTGGGGCAGGTCGCGGCGATGCTCGGCTTCCTGTTCTCCATGGAGAGCCTCGCGCTGTCGCTGGGCTGCGACCGGAACCAGCTGGAGCTCGCGGTCGCCCAGTCGCACCCCGACGACCCGTCGAAGACGGCGCTGCTGTGGGCGGCGCAGGTGCAGCTGGGCACCCTGTCCCGGGCCGAGCTGCGGGCGCGGTGCGACGAGCTGCTGGACAACCCGCTGGTGGTGCCCGCCTACCCGCGCTACCTCAGCGGTTTCGTGCACGCGCTGGAGCCCGTGCCGGGGCTGGCGGACGTGGTCGTGGAAGCGGTGTCGAACGCGTTCGGGCGGCTGCCGGACACGGTGCTGCTGCCGTGGCTGCCGCTGTTGATCACCACCCTGCGCTCCGGCGCGGCGGACCTCGCCCCGCTGATGGTCCGCGAGGCCGGGCGGATCTTCCCGGGCCGGCTGGCGGAACTGGACGCGTGGGTGCCGCCGTGGCGGATGCCGGAGACGGACCCGTTCGCCGCCAAGCCCGCGGCCACTGTCCGCCACGGCGCGGCACTGCTCACGGCACACCCGGCGACGTGCGACGCGGTCGCGGGGCTGCTGGGCTGCACGGAGGGGTGGGCGCCGTCCGGCGTCCCGGCCCCGGCGGGCGTGGGGCTGCTGGCCGAGCACCCGGCGACGTGCGACGCGGTCGCGGAACTGCTGGGCTGCGACGGTGCTTGGGCACGGACCGCCGGTCCGTCCCCGGCGGGCGCCGCGCTCACGACGCGCCATCCAGCCACATCGGAGGCCCTGGAGTCGCTGCTCGCGCGCGTATGACGGCGCAGGCCGGGTCCTGGGCCCCCACGGCGCAGGCCGGGTCCTGGACCCCGGGCTCGGCCTCACCTTCTCATCGGCTCCTCGCCGGCTCTCGTCGGTCAGGACGGTCGCCTCCGGTTCGGCGGCCGGCCCCTCAGCCGTGACAGGCCGGCAGAGGGGCCGGCCCTCCGGCACCCCCTGCCTGAGGATCGTCCCCCACTGTCGGCCGCCGTTCCCGTCCGTCCTTCGTCGGAGCCGGCGGAGGGGGACGGGAAGCGGTGGCCCCGCCGCACAGTTCTCACGTACCGCACATGAGTTCCGCGTTGACGGCGTCGACCCGTGCGTACAGGGGCCCTCCGGTGACGATGCCCTCCCCCATGCCCCGACGCCGCGGGTCCACGTCGATCACGGTGACGAGCGCGTTGCCCAGTCCGACCACCACCCACCAGCTCCGCTCGTCGGCCCACACCCGCCAGGTCGACTTCACCCATTTCCCGGTGTCCGTGCGTACCTCGGCCGAGACCAGCTCCCAACTTTCCGGTTCGAAGCGGGTCAACATGTCCAGGGGCGCACCCCGCTGCTCCAGTCGGTCGGTCACGTGTGTGCCGTGGGCTTTCAGCCGCACCGGTTCGCTCAGGATGTGCCGAACCCTTGTGAAGAGGGAGTCGGGGCCCGACTCGACGTGGAAGCGGGCTGTCTCGAAGCGGGGTGGCACAGTGAGCTCCTTGCAACGGACCGGAGGTTGTCGGCGGATACGTGATCAGCGGTGACGCCAGAGCCGGTGGAGCCGGAACACGATCCGTCGATCAACTCTTGCACCTCGGGGGGAATCTTCTTGTCGGAGCGGAGGGCCCTGAAGGCTTCCGCCTGTTCAGGAGATGGTCCGATCGCTATGGCCAGGTCCGGAGAGATGCCGCTCACCGCATAGGCGTTCTCCGAGGTCTCCGGCACTTCGGCGCCTTGGTCATTGGTGTCACGGCACGGCGGACTCGTGGCGGTACCGAGCTTCCGTCCGGCCTCGAACTCGACATTCGAGAGCCTTGTATACGTGCGACCTTCGTAGATGACGTCGCTCGCGCACACACTCTCGCTGTTCGCGTCGGCACCTTCGGACCCTTTTGATCCACACCCGACCGCGGTGAACGCCACGGCTGCCAATCCCGCCGCGATCGCACGTGGTCCGACCCAGCTCACGGAGTCCTCCTGATAGATGCCGCGAAGCCCCATGACGTCGCCCTCACCGAGTATCCTCTTCTTCACTTCGCAGCGGTTCGCCTCGGTGTACACGGTGAGATTCGAGTGCCCGGAACCCACGTGGCCCAGCCCGAAGATGTGACCGGCCTCGTGCGTGCCGGTGTTGAGTACATCGTGGTACAGGCCGTTGCAGGTGCTCGTCGGATTCTTCGTGAAGTCGAAGTCCGCGATGTCGAACCTCACGTCCGCTTCCCGGAGGTCGTTCTCGCCAACCGGGTCGGGCCATGTCCACGCGTATGTCGAGGCCGAGTACCCGGTCAGGGACCCGAGCCTCGCACGGTCCAGGCCCGCCCGCTCCCGGAACAGCTTCAACTGCCGCCCGAACACGCACGGCATGCCCGTCCCGACCTCGTACTCCTCCGGCTGCTGAACCGCGTCGTCGGCCTCGGCGGCCCGGCTGACGCCCTTGGGCCAGGGGTCTGCCTGCCGGGGCGCCGAACGCTTCGCGGACAACGTCCCACATACGGTGCGGCACGAGCAGGAACTTCTTGTCCTCCCTCCCCGGGGTCGTAACCCCGGGAAGGGAGAACCACGAAGCCCGGTACGACTTGGTGTTCCGGGGTGCGGGTCCGCCGCGGTGCTGCCGCGAGCGGGTTTCGGCGCCCCGTGGGTCACCCTGCCGCGGGTTCCGCCCCGACCGCCCGGGAGCGGCGGGTGACGGCGAGGAGGGCCAGGGCGACGGCCGCGGTCGCCAGGGCGAGCAGGCCCACGGCGGCGGCCAGCGTGCCGACGGCGGACTCGGCGGCGATCAGCGCCAGGGGGCAGAGGAACTCGCCGCCGAAGAAGGCCGCCATCCACAGTCCGGTCCCCCGGCCCCGGTCGGCGTAGTCGAGCCGGGACATCGCGGCGGTCAGCAGGGAGGGCAGCAGGATGCCGGTGCCCAGGCAGTTGAGGACGGCTCCGGTGATCAGGACGGTGGTGTTGCCGGCCAGGGACATCACCGCGAATCCGGCCGCGCACAGCGCGAGCACCGCGGGCAGTCGGCGGACCGGGTCGCCGGGCAGCCGGGTGAAGGCGATCGAGCCGGCTACGGTGGCGGCGCTGGCGACCGCGGTGGCCAGGCCGATGACGCCGGTGGAGCCCACGCCCAGGTCGTCCAGCAGGTAGGCCATCTCGACCGGGACGGTGTAGAAGACCAGGGCGCCGAACACGGTGAGGGCGCAGATCCCGGCCAGCGGCCGCACCGGGAAGGGGCGCCTGTCCTCCTCGGCGCGCGCGGTGGTGCTCGTGCCGCCGGTGCGGGGGGTGGGCAGGGCGGCGGCCATGGCGGGGGCGATCAGCAGACTGACGGCGTAGATCCAGAACGGGGCCCGCCAGCCGGCCGAACCCGCCGCTCCGCCGATCACGAAGAAGACGGTCGCGGAGGCGGCGGAGCACATGGTCTGCAGGGCGAGGTAGCGGTCGCGCAGGCGACCGCTGTAGTAGTCGCCGATCAGTGTGGTGCAGCAGATCATGATCGCTGCTTCGACGACGCCGACCAGGGCGCGGCTGGCGACGATGGCGGGCAGCGAGTCCAGCCACAGCGGGGCGGTGCCGAAGAGGGCGTACAGCACCGTGGCGACCAGCAGCAGGCGCTTGCGGCCGAGCCGGTCGACGATCACGCCCGCGAAGGGGGCGAGCAGGGCGAGCGAGAGGGCGGGAACGGTGAGTGCGACCGGTACCAGGGTCTCGGCTCCGGGCACCGTCGCGAAGTGGTCCTGCATCTTCGGCAGCACCGGGGCGATGAGGACGGCGCCCAGGATGGGCAGGCAGCTGCCGGCCATCAGGAGCGTGATCCGCAGCCGGTGCGCGGCTCCGGTGGCGGGCAGGCCGTCCGGGGCTTCGTCGTCGGGGGCGGCGGCCGTGAGGGCGACGGGGGGAGGCGGAGGGGCGGATCCGGTCATGCGGGTCACTCCACGTGGCGGTCACGGGTGACGAGCGCACACGTCCGCCGTGCGGAAGGGGGCCTCGTCGCGCCCGGAGGGGAACGGCCCGGGAAAGCCGGGCCTCAGGAACTGAGCACGACTATGAAGCAGGTCACCGGCGCTGCCCAGGGGCCCTGTGATCGGTATTCCGGATGGGGTTCATCCGCCCGGTGGATGACGGTTCGGCGCGACGCCCCGATCGGCCCGCCACGTGCCACCGCCCACCACGCGCCCTCACCCCCCACGCGCCCCCGCCCACCGTGGGACGGCCCGGCCGGTCGGACGGGCCGTCGTCTCCACGGGAGCCCTGCGGCCACCACGCGCCCTCACCCCCCACGCGCCCCCGCCCACCGTGGGACGGCCCGGCCGGTCGGACGGGCCGTCGTCTCCACGGGAGCCCTGCGGTCCGGCCGGGCACGTCACCCGTTCCCCGTCCCTCAGTGACGGGCGGGGGCCTGCGCGGTGCGCCGTACGCCGACGGCGGCGAGCACGGCACCCACCACGCACAGCACGCCGGTGACGAGCACGGCGCTGTGGACCCCGTTCATGAAGGCCTGGCCACTGCCCTCGACGACCGCGGCCCTCAGCCGGTCGGGCATGTCACCGGAGACCGGGGAGACGCCCATCGCCACCGCGTCCTTGGCCTCCGCCAGGCCCTGTGCCACGGGGGCGGGCACTCCGCCGGCGGTCAGTTCCCCGTGGAGCGTCGCGCCGACACGGCTGCTGATCAGTGAGACGAGGACGGAGGTGCCGAGCGCGCCGCCGATCTGCAGCGCGGTGGCCTGCAGGCCGCCGGCGACACCGGCGTCCTTGACGGGGGCGTTGCCGACGATGGCGTCGGAGGAGGCCGCCATCACCATGCCGACGCCCAGGCCGAGGGCGATGAACGGCGGCCACAGCACGCCGTAGGAGGAGTGCGCGTCCCAGGTGAGCATCCAGAAGGACGCGGCGGCCTGGAGGGCCATGCCCAGCGGCATCGACAGCCGCGCGCCGAAGCGCTCGGTGAGCGCGGCGCCGATCGGCGAGGCGACGACGGAGGCGAGACTGAGCGGCAGGGTGCGCACACCGGCCTCGACGGGGGTGAAGCCGCGGACGTTCTGCAGGTACAGCATGACGAAGAAGATCACGCCGAGCAGGACGAAGAAGTTGACGGCGGTGATGATCGTGCCGATCGTCAGCGCGGGGCTGCGGAACATGCGCATGGGGAGCAGCGGGTGCTCGACGCGCGTCTCGTACCGGCCGAAGGCCAGCAGGATCACGATGCCCGCGGCGATGGTGCCCAGGGTGCCGGCGGAGGTCCAGCCCCAGGTCTCGCCCTTGACCACGCCGAAGACGACCGCGAGCAGTCCGAGCGCCAGCAGGACGACACCGGGGATGTCGAAGCGGTGGTGGCCGGTGGAGTTCCTGCTCTGCGGCAGGACGAGCGCGCTGAACACGAGCGCGATGACGCCGATGGGGGCGTTGATGTAGAAGACCGACTCCCAGTTGACGTGTTCGACGAGCAGGCCGCCGACGATGGGGCCGAGCGCGGTCGACACGGACGACACCATCGCCCAGATGCCCACGGCCATGCCGAACTTCTTCGGCGGGAAGACCGCCCGCAGCATTCCCAGGGTGTTGGGCATGAGCAGGGCTCCGAAGAAGCCCTGCAGGGCGCGGAAGGCGATGACGCCCTCGATCGAGCCGGCCAGGCCGATCGCCACGGAGGCCGCCGTGAAGCCGGCGACGCCGATCAGGTAGTACGTCCGCCGGCCGAAGCGGTCGCCCAGCTTGCCGCCGAGGATCAACGCGGCGGCAAGGGCGAGGAGGTAGGAGTTGGTGACCCACTGCAGATCGGCGGTGGACGCGTCGAGGTCACGTCCGATCTCGGGGTTGGCGATGGACACGACGCTGCCGTCGAGCCCGACCATGAACAGGCCGAAGGCGACAGCGATCAGGGTCAGCCACGGATTGCTCCGGCGGCCGCGCCGGACTCCCTCAGGGGTGGCGGCGGACAGGGGTGAGTGATCCACGGCAGTGGAGGACATGAAGGTGATTCCCGGGTGCTAAGAGAACAGGGGGCGGCGCCCGCCGGGCCGGATCGGCCGGGCGGGTTCCGCGGTGTTGCCGTCAGTGGGCGGGGTGGAGACGCTGTGCGAGGTTGTTCAGAGCGGCGAGGGCCGATCCGATGGCGTCGAGATCTCCGTCGGTGAGGGTGTGCAGCGCCTCGATGACGTAACCGTGCCTGAGGTCGTCCACCCGGGTCAGGTCCTGCCGTGCGCGCGCCGTCAGGTGCAGGTGCGCCACTCGCTTGTCGCGGGTGTCCTGCCGGCGTTCCAGCAGTCCCTGACTGGTCATCTGGGAGACCAGGGCACTGACGTTGTTCGGCTTCATCAGCATCACGTCGGCGGCTTCGCGTACGGCGATGCCGTCCCGCTCCGCGACGAGCCGCAGCAGCGCCAGCTGCCCCTCGGGGGGCTTGGGGATCGCGACGTCCTGGGCGAGGCGCCGGTCCACCGCCCGGTTCAGCGTCGGCAGGATCGCCGTCAGCGCACGGGCTACGTGGCTGAGGTCCTGGTCGGACGCGTGGGAACCGGGCATCCCCTCACCTTAGTACGTCTTCATACCTATGACCAAATATCCTTCCGGTCCGCCCGAGCGGGACGGCGCCCCTCGCGGCAAGCCCTCAGCCGTAACAGGCGGGCAAGGGCTCCAGGCCCTCCGGCGCCCCGTACTTGATGACCGCCGTGTACGCCTCCGCGATGTCGCAGCCCTTGTCGAACCACGGGAAGGCGAACAGGCTCCAGACCAGAAAGACGACGACAAGCGTCGAGCGCGTCCCCTTTGACATGTCTGCGTTGTTCCGCCCCACACAGCGGAACATGCCGTACCGCCTCCGATTCCGGGGCCGGGTGACGCGGACCTCCGTGGTGGCGGCTCCGGACGCACCGCGCCGTCGGCACCTGCGTGCGCGGTCCGGCCGGGAGCCGGTCCGGCATTCCCCGCCCGGCGCTAACCGACCCGCCGCATCGCCTTCAGGTGCCGCTCCGCCATCGTGGCCCCGGACTCCCGGCGGGCCGTCCTGCGCAGGACGGACGGAGCGAGGAGCAGCCCGGCGACCGCCCAGGCGCCCAGCACGCCCGCCGTCTCCAGGTACCGCCAGGATCCGCCGACCTCGGCGGCGACCGCCCCGGCCGGCAGCAGCGCGGCCCGCAGACCGAGGCCGAGCCAGTACACGGGGAAGACCTGCCCCACGATCTGCAGCCACTCGGGCAGCTTCGACAGCGGGAAGTAGATCCCGGAGATCACGATCAGCCCCATCACCGGAAGCATCAGCAGGCCGACGGTGCGCGGGCTGTCGACGAGCGAGCCGATGACGGCGCCCATCGGCAGGGTCGCCAGGAGGCCCAGCGGCACCACCCACACCAGCGTCAGCAACGCTCCGCCGCCCTGCCGGGCCACCCCGTCCACCAGGAACACGCCGACGACGAAGGGGAGCGCCATGGAGACGAGGGCCGTGCCCGACACCATGACGATCTTGCCGACCAGGTGGCCGACCATGCCGTGGGGCACGGCCTTGGCCCGCAGCAGCGTGCCGTCCTCGCGCTCGGTCGCGAGCAGCTGCGCCGTGGTCATCATCCCGGTGAACGCGAGCGTCATGCCCACCATGCTCGGCAGCATGAACGCACCGGCCGAGATGCCCGCGCCCTTCAGCCGCTCGTCCCTGGCCAGGAACAGCGGCACCATGAGCAGGACCGTCCAGAGCACGTACCCGAACACGTCCTGGCCCGAGGTGAAGGTCTGCCGGAGTTCCGTCCGGCCGCGCCGCACCCCCAGCCTCGCCGCGTACCACACCGGACTCGTCACGATCCCTCCCCGAAAGCGCGTGCCGCCGGCTCGCCGGGGCCGCTTCCCGTCTCCAGCTCCCGCACCATCGTCAGGTAGGTGTCCTCCAGGCTCGCCCGGCGCACCTCGAGACCGCCGATCGCCTCACCGTGCTCCTCGAACAGCCGGCGGACGAACCGGGTGGGTTCGGCCGTCGCCCGCTCGAAGGGCCGCCCGTCCCGGGTCCAGCGCACGGTGGCCTCCCCCGACGCCTGCCGGGACAGCTCCTCGGCCGAGCCGTCGGCGACGATCCGGCCACCGGCCAGGATGAGGATCCGGTCGGCGAGCTTCTCCGCCTCGGCGAGGTCGTGCGTGGTCAGCAGGACGGTGGTCCTCTCGTCCGCGAGCCCGCGCACCAGGCCGTGGAACTCGTTCCTGGCCTCCGGGTCCAGACCGGCGGTCGGCTCGTCCAGGAACAGCAGCTCGGGCCTGCCCACGATGCCGACGGCCACGTCGAGACGCCTGCGCTGGCCACCCGACAGGGTGCCGACCCGCTTGCCCGCCTGCGCGGTCAGTCCCACCGCGGCGATGAGCTCGTCGGTGTCCCACGGCCGCCGGACGAGGGCGGTGGAGTACGGCGCATAGTACGAGCCGAGGTGGGCCAGCAGCTCCCGCACCCGCCACTTGCCGTGGTCGCGCCAGGACTGCAGCACGATGCCCAGGCGTGCGCGCCACCGCTCGTCCCCGCGGGCCGGATCGGCACCGAGGACGGTCACGTCGCCGGCCGACCTCATCCGGAAGCCTTCCAGAACCTCGATCGTGGTCGTCTTGCCCGCGCCGTTCGGGCCGAGCAGCACGAGGACCTCACCCTGCCGGGCCATGAAGTCCACGCCTTTCAGAACCTCTTGGTCGCGGTAGCGCATCCGCAGGTCCCGTACGTCGATGACCGTGTCGCTCTCCGACGGCGGGCTGTTCCCCGCCCCGGACGAGACGTGAGCGGTCGTCATCGGTCTCCCTCCAGCCGTCTCGTGAGCCGTCCCCCGGGGGACCGAAGAGCGTACCGACGCCCGTGGTCGTGGAGCGCGTCACGATGGTGGTCGCCGTTGCCCGTCGGCAGCAGCCGTTCAGCCCTTCCCCGAACAAACACACTATCGAACGGCCCGGACTCCCGGTGTCGCTCCACCGGCCCGGCGAACCCTCCCGGTCACGGCACTGGTTCGAGCGGTGCTCCGCACGCAGGAAGAACGGCGGGCCGCGGAAGTCCCGGCGCTTCCGGTCGCCCGGGACCGCGGCGGCCACCGGCATGGTGGTCAGCGCCCGGCGCACCATCGTCGACCACACCTGGGTCCGGCGCGCCGACCACGGCGACGGCGTCGGTACGAGTGCGTCATCAACGACACCGGCGCACCGACGTCCGGCACCGGCACGGTGCCGTCCACGGTGGTGTCGTACCCCTGATCCCGGCGCCGGGGGCACGCCGATGGCCGACGCCGGCGGTCCGGGTGTGTGCGTACGGCGGTGGTGGCGGCCCCTCCCGGCCGAGTTGCGGGAGGGGCCGCCGTTCACTCCTTACCACTTACCGCGCGGGCGCGGGGGCCGGCGCGGGGGCGTAACCGGTGGGCCGGGTGGTGAAGGTGCCGCGGCCCTGGGTGCGGCTGCGCAACCGGGTCGCGTAGCCGAACAGTTCGGCCAGCGGCACGGTGGCGGTGACGACCGTCGCGCAGGCCCGGACGACCGAACCGGTCACCCTGCCGCGACGCGCGGCCAGATCGCCGAGCACCCCGCCCACCGCGTCCTCGGGCACGGTGACCGTGACCTCGACGACCGGCTCAAGGAGCACCATCGCGCAGGCCCGCAGGGCGTCCCGCAGTCCGAACCGGCCGGCGGTGCGGAACGCGGTGTCCGACGAGTCCTTCACATGGGTCGATCCGTCGGTGAGCGTGACACGGAGCCCGGTCACCGGGTGGCCGCCCGACGGCCCCTCGGCCAGGGCGTCCCGGCAGCCCGCCTCGACGGCACGGACGTACTCCTGCGGCACGCGCCCGCCGACGACGGTGGAGCGGAACTCGAAGCCGGACTCCGGGGAGTCCAGCGGTTCGACGTCGAGGACCACATGGGCGAACTGCCCCGCCCCGCCGTCCTGTTTGACGTGCCGGTACACGAACCCGGACACACCCCGGCCGACGGTCTCCCGGTGACTCACCCGGGGACGACCGACGTTGACGCCCAGCCCCTGCTCACGCCGGATCCTCTCCACCGCGACCTCCAGGTGCAGTTCGCCCATGCCGGAGAGCACCGTCTGGCCGGTCTCCGGGTCGGTGCGCACGACCAGCGAGGGGTCCTCCTCGGCGAGCCGCGCGAGTGCCGACGCCAGACGCCCGGTGTCGGTGCCCTTCAGTGCCTCGACGGCCACGGAGACGACCGGCTCGGCGACCCCCAAGGGCTCCAGGACGAGCGGGGCGTCCGGTGCGCACAGCGTGGAGCCGGCGCGGGCGGACCTGAGCCCGACCACGGCGACGATGTCCCCGGCGACCGCCCGGTCCAGCGGGGCGTGCCGGTCGGCCTGTACGCGCAGGATGCGCCCGATGCGTTCGGAGCGCCGCGCGGTGGCGTCCCACACCGTGTCCCCCTTCTCGATCGTTCCCGAGTACACCCGCAGGTAGGTCAGCCGCCCGGTGGCGGTGGCGTTCACCTTGAACGCGAGGGCGGCCAGCGGTGCCGCCGGGTCGGCGGCCCGCCGCTGTTCGGTGCCGTCGCCCTCGTGCGTACCGCGTACCGGCGGCACGTCGAGGGGTGACGGCAGGTAGGCGAGTACGGCGTCCAGCAGGGGTTCGACGCCGCGGTTGCGGTAGGCGGAGCCGCACAGGACGACGACGGCGTCACCGGTGCGGGTCAGGTCCCGCAGGGCTCCGGTGAGCGTGCCGGTGCCGAGCGCGCCGGTGTCGCAGAACTCCTCCAGCGCGCCCGGATGCAGCTCGGCTACGGCCTCCTCCAGCAGCCGGCGCCGTCTGCGCGCCTCCTCGCGCAGTTCGTCCGGCACCGGTGCGGCGTCGCGGGCCCGGCCCTCGTCGGTCCAGGTCAGGGCGCGCATGTGCAGCAGGTCGACGACGCCGGTGAAGGTGTCCTCCGCGCCGATCGGCAGCTGCACCGCCAGGGGTGCGGGGTGCAGCCGCTCCCGGACGGAGGCGACGGCGGCGTCCAGGTCGGCGCCGGCCCGGTCCATCTTGTTGACGAACGCGATCCGCGGCACACCGTGCCGGTCCGCCTGCCGCCACACCGACTCGCTCTGCGGCTCCACACCGGCGACCGCGTCGAACACGGCGACCGCGCCGTCGAGGACGCGCAGCGCGCGCTCCACCTCGTCGGCGAAGTCGACGTGGCCCGGGGTGTCGATGAGGTTGATCCGGTGTCCCTCCCAGGCGCAGCTGACGGCGGCGGCGAAGATGGTGATGCCCCGGTCGCGTTCCTGCGGGTCGAAGTCGGTGACGGTGGTGCCGTCGTGCACCTCACCGCGCTTGTGCGTGGTGCCGGTGGCGAACAGGATCCGCTCGGTGACGGTGGTCTTGCCGGCGTCGACGTGGGCGAGGATGCCCAGGTTGCGGACGGTGGTGAGGGAGTCGGTGCGCATGGCCCGTGGCCTTTCGGATGTTCCGGAGAAGGGCGGCGCGATGTCCCGGCGCACGGCGTCGTGCGCCCCTGGTCCGTGGGGCGTACGAGGCTCAGACGTGCGTCGCGGGCATCCGGTACCGGCCGCGCGGCGGGCACCGGAGGGCGGGAGACACCAGGATCACCACGGACCGGCGGGACCGGGAACGGGGAGCGGCAGCGGTGGCGTGGTCGCGCACGGCCGGTCTCCCCTCACTGGTCATGGATGCGCGGCCCGACGGCGGGCGGCGTCTGTGCGGTGAGTGTAGGAAGGAAGGGGAGGGCCGGGCCACGCAATATTCACGTCTCACATGTCGGTACGACGTTTCTGGCCAGTGAGATGTCTGAGATCGTTGTATGGCCCACACTGTTCGTGCGGCCTCCCGCGAGGTGGACGCGTGGCGCGGTGCGGGCCGCCGGTGTACGCCGCCGGTGACCGTTCCTCCCCGGAAAGACCGTGAAATGCCCGCACCAACCACCGGCCCGGCCCCCGTCAACTCTCGGTCCCGGGTCCTCATCGCGAGCCTCATCGGCACGACGATCGAGTTCTACGACTTCTACATCTACGCGACCGCCGCCGTCCTGGTCTTCCCCAAGCTCTTCTTCCCGAGCAGCGACCCGACGACGGCGCTGCTGTCGTCCTTCGCGGTGTTCGGCGCCGCGATGGTCGCCCGCCCGATCGGCGCCGTGGTCTTCGGACACCTCGGCGACCGGCTCGGCCGCAAGGGCACACTGGTGGCCTCGCTCCTCACCATGGGCATCGCCACCTTCCTCATCGGCGTGCTGCCCACCTACGCCCAGGCCGGCTGGGCCGCCACCGCGCTGCTGGTGCTGATGCGGCTCGCGCAGGGCTTCGCGCTCGGCGGCGAGTGGAGCGGCGCGGCCCTGGTCGCCACCGAGAACGCCCCGAAGGGCAAGCGCGCCCTCTACGGCACGTTCCCGCAGCTGGGCGCCCCGCTCGGCTTCATCATCGGCAACGGCCTCTTCCTGATCATCGGCGCGCTGCTGCCGTCCGCGGCGGGCGCCGACCCGTCCCAGCCCTCGGACGCCTTCCTGAGCTGGGGCTGGCGCATCCCGTTCCTGTTCTCCGCCGTGATGGTCGCGATCGGCCTGTGGGTGCGGATGCGCCTGGTGGAGGCGCCGGTCTTCTCCAGGACCCGCGAGGCCGGGCTGGTGCGGAAGCTGCCGCTGGCCACCGTCTTCCGCGGCCACTGGAAGCAGCTGGTCCTCGGCACCTTCTTCATGCTGGCGACGTACGTGCTCTTCTACCTGATGACCACGTTCTCGCTGAGCTACGGCCGTACGCCGGAGGACGCCGCCGTGCCCGGCCTGGGGTACAGCTACACCACCTTCGTCCTGATGATGATCTTCGGGGTGCTGTTCTTCGCCGTGTTCACCCTGGTCTCCGGCCCGCTCGCCGACAAGTACGGCCGGCGCTCCACGCTGATCCTGGTCACCGCCGGGATCCTGGTCTTCGGGCTGGCGTGGGTGCCGCTGATCGGCATGGGCACGCTCGGCGTGGTGCTGTGGCTGGTGCTCGGCTTCACGCTGATGGGCATGACGTTCGGCCCGATGGGCGCGCTGCTGCCGGAGCTCTTCCCGACGAGCGTGCGCTACACGGGCTCCGGGATCTCCTACAACGTCAGCTCGATCCTCGGCGCGGCCGTCGCCCCGTTCATAGCGGTCGCCCTGTGGGAGGCCGGTGACGGCTCGCCGTGGCTGGTCGGCGTCTACCTCTCCTCGATGGCGCTGCTGACCCTGGTGGCGCTGCTGCTGGGCAAGGAGACGAAGGACGTGGGGCTCGACGAGGGCGAAGCCGCCGGCGACCCCGGCCGGGACGAGGCCCCCGCCGCCACCGCGGCCCCCTGAACCGTCGGCGGTCCCGCCGAGGCCCTCCGCGCCCGCTGCACGGGCACGGAGGGCCTCGGTGTGTCCGCCCCCGCACGCGGGCGGACAGGGGCGTGGTCCGTGGCCGGCCGGCCACGCGGTTCCGTCCGGTGGCGCGTCGCCGGCCGTGCGTCGAGCGACCCGGGCCCAGTGCGGCCCGGACGGCCCCGGCCGGCTTCCAGGGACCGGCGAGCGCTCGTCGTGGCGGTCGCGGGACCGTACGCCCCGTACCGCCCGGCTTCCTCACCTCCCCCCGGATGACGCAGAAGCGGCTACGATCACCCGTCGACGAGCGACGGGGGGGGAGCCTGAGCCGTGCGTGAGGGAGAGAGGGAGCGGCGTGGCGGAGGCGACGCCACGCCACGCCGCGTCGGACCGTACGTCCTGGAACGGCTGCTCGGCGAAGGGGGGATGGGGGAGGTCCACCTCGCCCGGAGGGCCGACTCGGGCGGCGGCCCCCCGGTGGCGCTGAAGGTCGTACGCGCCCGGTTCGCCCACGACCTCTTCTCCCTCGGCGGCGTGCTGCTGTTCGCGGCGACCGGCCGTGACCCCTTCGGCGAGGGCCCGCCGGCCGTGCTGGCGTACCGGACCGTGTACGAGGAACCGGAATTCGACGGCCTGCCCGGGGAGCTGACCGCGCTCGTACGGCGCTGCCTGGCCAAGGACCCCGCGTTGAGGCCCGCTCCGCGCGAGGTGATCGCCGCCGCCCGTGCCGCGCAGTCGCGCCTGCGCGTCGGCTCCGGTCCGGTTCCCGCCCGCACGGCCGGGGAGCCCACGTCGTACCGCATCGCCCCGCCCGCGCCCCCGGCCGTCCCCGGCTCCCGCCCGGATCCGGGGGCGGCCGCCGGGCCGCCACCGCGTCCGCGGCGCCGTCGCAGGGCGCTCACCACCGCGACGGCCGCGGCGGCTGTCGTCGCGCTGGCCGTCGCGGGCGTGATCCACCTGCCGGACCTGGTCGAGGAGAACCGGAGCGCGGGCGGCGCGACCGGCAAGCCGTCCGGCGTCGGTCCCGCCGCCGACGGCGCCGACCCGCTCCCCGACGTCACCGCGAAGGGCGACCGCCGGGTCGCGTGGACCGCGCAGCCGGGGGTTTCCGAGGTCGACTCGGAAATCATGGGTGCCTGGCTGACACCCGAGGCGCTGGTACGCATCGACGCCTCCGGGATCCGGGGCTTCGCCCCACGCACCGGAACCTCCGAGTGGACCGTCCCACCGCCCGCCAAGGGCCTCGTTCCCTGCGGGGCCTCGGACGCCGGGACGGCGACCAGCGGCGGCGTGGGACTCGTCAGGTTCGGCAGGGCCTACACCTCGCCCGCCGTCTGCGACGTCGCCGCGGCCCTGGACAGCGGCACCGGCAGACTGCTGTGGCACCGGCGGGTCGGTGAGGCCCCGCGGCACGTCGCCTCGGTCTCCGGCGACGTGATGGTGGTGTCCGGCGAGAAGGGCCTCCTCGGGCTCGACCGGGCCACCGGCAAGCCGGTCTGGACGTACCCCTGGACCCGGGGGAACTGCGAAGTGGACGACGTGGTCCCCGGCGTGCGCACGATCGCCGTGTCCGACACGTGCGACCAGGAGGACCTCGACACCAGACGCGTCGTCGAACTCGACGTCGTCACCGGCGAGGTCCGCGCCACCCATGGGATCGAGCGGAGCGGGGCCACACCCGTGGGGATCGTGACGGCCGAGCCCGTCGTGGCCCACTACGCCGACCCGTCCGGCGACGAGTACCTGAGCGTCCTCGGATCCGCCGGCGGGAAGCCGCTCGACCTGCCGGTCGAGCAGTCCTTCGGCACCCTGCGGCTCTCCAGGCCCCTCGTCGGGCGGAACGTGCTGGTGCTGGAGGCGCGGTCGGGCCCGGCCGGCCTCGCCCGGGGACTGGCGGCGATCGACCTCGGCACGGGAAAGGTCCGCTGGCACACCGCCCTGCGGGAGGAGGTCCTCGAACTCGCCCCGCTGCGGATCCAGGGCGACTCGCTGTACGCCGTGGAGGGTGAGGACACGGAGGACCTCGGCGACTGGTTGTTCGCCGTACGGCGCCGCTCCCTGGCCGACGGCTCCGTGACCGGGACCGGCGGGCTTCCCGCCGCCTACCAGCGGAACCACCCCGACCGGCTGCTCGCCTCCGGTGGCCTCGTCGTCCAGGTCAACTCGTCCGACGAGTACGGCCTCGCGGCCTTCGACACCGCGGCGGGCGGTGGTTCGTGAGCGCCGCGGCCCGCCGGCGGCGCCGTCCGTGTCGATGTGCGGGTACGAGGGGCGAAGGAGGCCGTGGGGCTCGGTGACTGCCGCCTCGGGCCGTGGACTCAGGCGGCGGCCGGGAGGGGACCGGCCGCGGCGCCGAGCGAGCGCAGGATCCGTGCCTCCTCCTTGCGGGCGGCGGCGGGAAGGATCCGGCCGGTGGCGCGGCGGAGGGCGAGGCGGGCGAAGGCGTCGGCGGTCTCGTTGAGGTCGTGTCCGATGTGGCCCTTCAGCCAGCGGACCTGGACACGGTGGCGGTGGCGCACCAGGCGGGCCATCAGCTGCCGGCTCTCCGGGAAGAGGAGGGTGCGGTGGGCGGCCGACGGGTCGGCGGAGCGCAGGGCCGCGTCGACCGCGCCGACCGCCTCGGTGCTGTCGCACAGCAGCACCACGGGTGCCTCCTCGTGGTGTTCGAGGAGGCTGAGGGCAGCCGCGCAGACACCGATGACTTCGGCCTCACCGCTGCTCGAGGCCAGGGAGTCGCCGTGTCCGGTGGTCCCGTCCTCGGCCGCCCAGCCGTAGCCGCACCGTGCGGACTCGTCACCGACGGCGGCGTCGGCGACGGCCACGACGGCGGTGTCGGGAAGGTCGGCGAGCAGGGCGTAGCGGTCCACGTCGGCCGGGAGCGTCGCCGTCGGCTGTTCGCCGTCACCCTCCTCGTCCGTGTCGGCGGGAGGGGCGTCGGCGAGGACGGCGGCGAGAGCGCGGTGACAGTGCGGGCAGCCGTCGGCCCGCTCGGGGCAGTGCGCGCGGTGCCTCGCGGTCAGTCCGCGCACGCCGTGCCACATCTCGGGCTCGGCGTCGGCGAAGCGCGCGAGGGCCGCGGCGCGGCACTGCGCGACGAGCTCCGCGAAGGGTCCCGTGGTGACGCAGTCCCGCATCCGGTCGTGGAGGTCCGCGGCCCGCAGCAGGGCTTCGCGGGAACGGGCGGCGAGGACCGCGGTGTCCTGGTAGGCGTCGTCCAGGGCGTCGAGCCGGGTGCGCCGTGCGGGGAGAGGGCAGGCGAGTGCGTCCCGCTCGGCCCGGCCGATCGCGTAACGGCCCCAGGCCAGCGCGGCGCGGGCGTGGCGGCTCCACCGTTCGACCACCGCGTCGTGCGGGAGGTACGGGTTCTCCTCCTCCCGGGCGTCGCGCAGGAGGGCCTGCACGAAGGCGTCGTCGTCGCAGTCCCGCAGGTCGCGCACCGGTGCCGGTGGTTCACCGCCTGCCGTCTTCCGGTCCCAGGCCCACTGCGCGAGGTCGCTCTCCGGCGCCTGCGGTGCGCCGTCCGGCAGTCCCCTGTCGCGGAGTTCCTGCCGCAGGGCCTCGTCGAAGGCCGTCGCGAACGCCGTGCGCGCCACCCTCAGCTCCAGTGTGTCCACCGGCCGGGAGCGGCCGGCGAGGCGACGGGCGCGCTGCTCCTTGTACCGGGCCTCCGCCTGCGACCGGGCGCGTCGCACCCTGCGCGCGTGTGCGCGCAGCCGTCGCAGCCGCTCGGGGGGCTGCACCGAGAGTTCCGCGCGCCGGACGGCGCCGCGGGCGAGGACGTCGGCGTGGGCGAGGACGACGGTGACGGGACCGGCGAGCGAGGCGTGCTCCAGGGCTGCGGCCGTCTCCGGAGCGCAGGTCCCGTTCATGCGGGCGAGGACGGCCTCCTGCAGGGCGGTGAAGTCGTCGGCGAGGCGGCGGGGCAGCTCGGTCTGCTCGGTGATCGTCACGGTGACCTCCCAGGTCGCGGGTGGTGGTGAGCGGGGCCGTACAAGGTGTGCGGGCGGGCCCGTGGGCCCGGCACCGGGGTGCGTTCGATGCCGGTGGAGACGTGGGCCCGCCGCCGTGCGGAGGCGACGACGGCACCCGGCGGGGTCCCGTCCGCGGTCCGGGCTACCGCACCTGGCCGGTGAAGATGGCGGTGCGGTACCAGCCGGAGTCGGAGCTGTCGGTCGGCGTGATCTCGATCTGGGCGCTCCTGGCCGTCTTGGGGAACACGCAGGCCGCCTTCCAGGTCTGCGACTTGCCCGGCAGCAGGTGCGTGTCCGGCGCGCCGTCGAAGCCCGCGTCCGTGTCGAAGATCTCCTCGGCGCCGTCCGGGCAGGACAGGCTGACCAGGGCCAAGTCGATCGTGGACTCGGAGCCGTTCCGCAGGGTGACGGAGAAGGCCAGGTAGGGCTCGCCGGCCGGGCTGGCGTACTCGCCGGAGGTGCCCCGGCCGAAGCCGCTCAGGTGCGCCTTGACGCCGTTGTTCCACGTGGCGGTCTTGTCCAGCGCTACGACGAAGGTGTCGCCGTCGGAGTCGTCCTGGGCGTCCTGGGTCTCCTGCGCGTCCTCGGCGCTCCGGGTGTCCTGCGAGGCGCTGACGGTGGCCGCCGGTGGCGCGGTGTCGGTCTGGGTGCCGCCGGTGGTGGAGCAGGCGGACAGGGAGCAGCCCACGGCTGCCGCGGCCGCGGCGAGGACGGCCCTGCGCGGGCGGGCCAGGGGCGCCGTGATCAGCGTGCGGAGCGTCGAGGCGCCGCGGGTGAGCCGTGCTCCGCGCCACGACGGCTTCCGCCCGTCCGACGACCGCGCGGGAGCGGGGGGCGTCTGCGACGTCGCCTCCGGCGTGTCCGTGGAGGCGGCGGAGACGGAACGCGGGAACGAAGGGGAGGGGGAGGAGGGCGTGCCGGAGATGTTCGGGTAGCTCATGGGGCCATTCCTTGTACGGATGGGGAGGGAAGGGGACTGACGGGTGACGGGAGGAGGGGCGCGCATGCTGACGGAAGCAGGGCCGCACCGCCGCGCCCGGGGCTGGACCGGCCGGACCGGGCCGACTCCGGGCGCGGCATGCACCTTGGTCGCCACGCACACCGGGTGCGGGAGCCGGGGGCCGTGCCCGCGGGTGGGGCCTCGTCCGGGGAGGAGCGTTCGGCTGGGAAGGTCTCGGCGTCAGGTGATCCGCACCGTGGGCCTGTTCAGCTCCGCACCCCTCGGATCTTTCGGCCCAGCTCGCTGTACGGGTCGAGGAGCGCGCCCGCGACGCGGCCGGCGGAGTCCTTCACGCCGCCGCTGAAGTTGAGCCGGCCGGTGGAGCCGACGCTGGCGCAGACGCCGTCCCAGTAGACGGGTTCGCGCTCCCAGCGGACGTCGGCAAGCATCTGATCGACCCTCTCGTAGCTCATGGCGTCGCCGGGGGCGCACCAGGGGGTCGCGCGGTGCAGCAGGACGCCGAGGCCCGCCATCACGGCCGGGGCGGTGATCGCGCTGCGCCGGGCGAACTCCGGGAAACGGCCCCCGATCAGCCGGGACACCAGCCGGACGACCACTGCCTCCACCTCGTCGGCGTCGGTGTTGGACGGCAGGTCGCCCTCGTCGACGTTGGCCGCCGAGTACTCCACGCCCTTGCCGCCGAAGACGGTGGTGACGATCAGCGCCCGCAGCGCGGACAGCGTCACGACCTCCTTGTCGGTCCTGGTGAGCTGCCGCTTGCCGGCGTTGACCAGCGTGCCGAACGGCATCCGCCGGCCGTCCGACTCGACCTCGAGCTTCTCGCCGACGGTGTGGGCGAGACGGGTGGCGAGGTCGCGCTGGTCCATGGACATGGCCAGGTTCTTGGCGACGTCGACGCCCTTGACGTTGCGGTCGTAGAAGATCTGTCGCGCGTCCGCCGGGGAGATTCCCAGGTAGAGCTCGAAGGGGATGCGGATCCGTCGGCCGAGCTCGGTGTAGGTGAGGCCGAAGGACTCCGGGTCCCGGTAGATGTCGTGCCAGGCGGTGGTCTGGGTCTCGCCGTCGATGGCGATCACCATGGCGTCCGGGGCGACGGTCAGCGTCCGCAGGCCCGAGCCGGGGACCAGCTCGTCGCTCATCGCGGCGATCTCGCCCGGGTGCCAGAGCGTGATCGGGGGCGTGGACCAGGCGGAGCCGTGCTTGCCGAGGATGCCGGCGGCGATGTACTCGGCGTAGTCCGGGATGTTCCTGCCCTTCTGGGACTTCAGCGTCCGCTGCACGGTCGCGCGCAGTTCGGCGCGGCGCCGGTCGTGCCCGGACGCGGCCTTGAGGGCGCGCGGGTCCTCCTCCTGACGCGGTGACGGCACGAGGCGCACCAGCGTCGCGAGGGACATGGTGCCGATGACCGCGTCCTCGCGGAACGGCATGACGGTGAGCGGGATTCCTTCCGGGGTGCCGCTCGGCATGGTCAGGCGCATGGGTTTCCCCCTCGGTGGTGGGCGATCGGCCGCCGCCCGGCCCCCGGGGCGCCGCACGTCCTCCGTCCTGCGTCCCGCCGGAAGGGGGGTGGGGCAGAACGAGGGGGGTCGGGCGCTCAAGGACATGGCTGTGGCAAGAAAAGTGACGCTTCACGCCGGGGAGAGTCGCTCACCAGCGGAAGCGACTACATGTAAGCACGCGCATGAAAGCGTTGTCCAACAGCTTGCAGGAGTTGACGCGTGCTGTAGGGTGTGACCACGCCGACCATCGAAGCCAGGACTCCTCCATGCCGCAGCCACCCCCGCCGTCCGCCCAGGTGACAGCCGCCGAGATCTCCCGCATCGCGGGCGTCACGCGCGCCACCGTCAGCAACTGGCGACGCCGGCACGACGACTTCCCCACGCCCTCGGGCGGCACGGACAGCAGCCCGCTGTACGACCTGGAGGAGGTCCGCGCCTGGCTCGCCTCGCGCGGACAGCACACGGCGGCCACGCCCAGCGGGGAGCTGCGCACCACCCTGCGCCTCCGCGAGCGGGCCGGAGCCGGCGCGTCCGATCTGCTCGTGCTGGTCCTGGCGGCGGCCCGCCGCCCCGCCGACGACCTCACCGGTCTGCTCGCGCTGCCCGACGCCGACCTGGTGAAGCAGGCGAACGACGCGGCGGCCGACGTCGCGGACGTGGTACCGGACACGGAACCCGTCCGGTTCACCGACGCCGACACCGCGGTCCTGCGCGCCCTGCTGCTCTGCGTCCGCGACGAGGGCGCGCAGACGGCGCTGGGCGTCCTGGCGGAGCGGGAGCTGGAGGACAGCGCCGCCAGCGGCGCCTACCGCACCCCGGCCCCGCTCGCCGACCTGCTGGCCCGCCTGCTCCCGGGCTCCCCGGCCCGCGTTCTCGACCCCGCCTGCGGCAGCGGCACCCTGCTCACGGCCGCAGCAGGGCGCGGCGCGCGCGAGCTGTACGGGCAGGACAGCGTCCCCGTCCAGGCACGGCGCACCGCGGTCGGCCTGACCCTGACGGCCGGGGACGGTGCGGACGTCACCGTGCGCACGGGCGACAGCCTGCGCGCCGACGCCTTCCCGGACCTCACCGTCGACGCCGTGCTGTGCAACCCGCCCTACGGCGACCGGGACTGGGGCCACGACGAACTGGCCTACGACTCGCGCTGGGCGTACGGTTTCCCGCCCCGCGCCGAGTCCGAACTGGCCTGGGTCCAGCACGCACTGGCCCACCTCGAACCGGGCGGCCACGCCGTGCTGCTCCTCCCGCCGGCCACGGCGTCCCGCTCCTCCGGCCGCCGCATCCGCGCCGAGCTGATCCGCAGCGGCGCGCTGCGGGCGGTGGCGGCCCTGCCGCCGGGGGCGGCGATCCCGCTCCACATCGGCCTGCAGGTGTGGGTGCTGCAACGCCCGGAGCCGACCCGGCCGGCGTACCAGACGGTGCTCTTCGTCGACACGGCGGGCGAGCCCTCGGCTCCGGGGCGCGGCGGTACCCGTTCGGCTTCGGTGGACTGGGCGCGGGTGACGGAGCAGATCGTCTCCGCGTGGACGGCGTACGCCGGGGACCCGGACGGGTTCGAGGCGCGGGCCGGCGTGGCGCGGGCGGTGAGCGTGGTCGACCTGCTCGACGAGGTCGTCGACGTGACCCCGGCCCGGCAGGTGCGCGCTTCGCAGGCGGACGTCGACCCGCGGGAACTGGCCCGCGAGGCCGCGGCGGCCCGCGAGGGGCTGGCGGCGGCGGTGCGGACGGTGGCCGGGCTGGCCGGCACGGCGTCGTGGGACGCCGCGGGGGCTTCGGCCCGCGAGTGGCGCACGGCCACGGTGGCGGACCTGGCGCGGGGCGGGGCGCTGAAGGTGCTGCGTGCGGTTCCGGTCCCGCCGCGGGCGATGGCCGCCGAAGCGGAGACTGCGGAGGCTGGCGCCGACGGCGGGGAACGTCCGCCCGTTCTGACGGGCGGCGACATCGCCCGGAGGACCGGGCCGACAGGACAGGTCCTGGACGTGCAGGCCGAGCAGATGCCCGAGATCGCCAAGGGTGATGTCCTGGTCCGCAACCTGGTCGGCGGCACCGGTCCCGTGGCCCGGGTCGCGGGCGAGGCGGAGGCCGGCGCCCTGTTGGGAGCCGGCGTCCACCTGTTCCGGCCGGACCCGGCGCGGCTGGACCCCTGGTTCCTCTTCGGCTTCCTCAGCTCCGAGGCCAACCTGGCCGGTGCCTCGACCGGCAGCTCGACGCTCCACCTCACCCCGGGGCGGCTGCGCGTACCGCTGCTTCCGCTGGCGGAGCAGCGCCGGTACGGCGAGGCCTTCCGGCACGTGGAGGTACTGCGCGAACAGGCGCAGCGCGCGCGGGACCTGGCCGAGGAGACGGCACGGCTCGTGAGCGGGGGGCTCACGGGCGGTCAGTTGGTGCCGGAGCCGACCTAGGTTCCGGAGCCACCCCCACTCTTGATGCGGACGGATGAGGAACGAACCACCCCTCCCTCCCTCCGCGCACACAGTCATCCGTACCGGCCCCGGAAGGGAAACGGAAGAAGTCTTGAACAGCAGCAAGCACACGGAGTTGGCGAACCACGCGTGGTCCGTCGCCGACCTCCTGCGGGGGGACTACAAGCAGTCCGACTACGGCAAGGTCATCCTGCCGTTCACGGTGCTGCGGCGACTGGAGTGCGTGCTGGAACCGACCCGCGAGAAGGTCGCGGAGACCGTGACGAAGTTCGAGGGCCAGGACATCGTCGCGGACAAGTTCCTCCGCAAGGCCTCCGGACACGCCTTCTACAACACGTCCACGCTCACCCTGAAGAAGATCGCGGCGGACCCGCAGAACGCGGCGAAGAACCTCGCGGTGTACGTCGGGGCGTTCTCCGACAACGCCCGCGGCGTGCTGGACCGCTTCGAATTCGCCCAGCAGATCAAGCGGCTGGACGGTGCGGGGCTGCTCTACCAGGTCATCGGCAAGTTCACCGACCTGGACCTGCGCCCCGAGGTCGTGCCCAACCACAACATGGGCTACATCTTCGAGGAGCTGATCCGCCGCTTCTCCGAGCAGTCCAACGAGACGGCCGGTGAGCACTTCACGCCGCGCGAGGTCATCCAGCTCATGGTGCGGCTGCTCGTCGCCCCGGACGGCGACGCGCTCCAGCTTCCGGGCGTGGTGCGCACGGTCCTCGACCCGGCCTGCGGCACGGGCGGCATGCTCTCCGCGATGGACGACCTCATCACCGAGTTCAACGAGGACGCCACGGTGGAGGTGTACGGGCAGGAGCTCAACCCGGAGTCGTGGGCGATCTGCCGGTCCGACCTCATGATCAAGGGCCAGGACCCGGAGAACATCGCCTTCGGCAACTCCTTCTCCGACGACGGCCACAAGCGCAAGACCTTCGACTACATGCTGGCCAACCCGCCGTTCGGCGTGGAGTGGAAGAAGGTCAAGGACGCTGTCGAGGCCGAGCACAAGGAGCTCGGCGAGGCCGGCCGCTTCGGCGCGGGGCTGCCGCGCATCAACGACGGTTCACTGCTGTTCCTCCAGCACATGATCGACAAGATGAAGCCGGTCGACGTGGACGGTGGGGGCGGCTCGCGCCTGGCGATCGTCTTCAACGGCTCGCCGCTGTTCACCGGCGCGGCCGGCTCGGGTGAGTCGGAGATCCGTCGCTGGATCCTGGAGAACGACTGGCTGGAGGGCATCGTCGCCCTGCCGGACCAACTCTTCTACAACACCGGCATCTCGACGTACTTCTGGATCCTGACCAACCGCAAGAGCCCGGATCACAAGGGCAAGGTCGTCCTGCTGGACGCCCGCGACCAGTGGCAGAAGATGAGGAAGTCACTGGGCGACAAGCGCAAAGAACTGGGCAAGGAACACATCGCGGAGATCGTCAAGCTGTACGGCGAGGCGCTGGCCGTGGTGGGCGATACGGAGCACCCGCTGCACGGCATGGTGAAAGTCTTCGCAAACGAGGACTTCGGCTACCAGCGGATCACGGTGGAACGCCCACTGAAGCTGCGGTTCGAAGTGACGGAGGAGACGCTGGCAGCGCTTGAGGCGTCCAAGGCGATCCAGAAGCTGCCGCAAGCTTCGGCGCTGGCGGATGCGTGCAAGTCTCTGGTCGGTACGAGCTGGGGTACGAAGCAGGAGGCTTGGCTTGCATTGAAGGACGCGGTGGTGCAGGCCGGCGGGACATGGCCGACGGGAGCACCATTCAACAAGGCGCTGCGTGAGATCGTCGGCGTGCGAGACCCGAAAGGCGAGGTCCAGCTCATCAAGGGCGAGCCGGAGCCGGATACGGAGCTGCGGGACTACGAGAACGTTCCGCTGGGTGAAGACGTCGAGGAGTACCTGGTGCGCGAGGTCCACCCGCATGTACCGGACGCGTGGATCGACCACAGCAAGTCAAAGATCGGGCATGAGATCCCGTTCACGCGACACTTCTACGTGTACGAGCCGCCGCGACCATTGACGGAGATCGACGCGGAGTTGAAGGCACTGGAGGCGGAGATCCAGGGACTCTTGAGTGAGGTGACGGAATGAGTAATGCGTTCCGCCTAGATTTCGACGTCTTGAACTCGGCACCGCCCCACTGGGAGCGGCGCCCTATGTGGACAATCGTGCGGCGCCATGACATCACCGGACGGCCAGAGGCAGAACTCCTCTCAGTTTACCGCGATCACGGGGTTATTCCTCGGAAGAGCCGTGAGGATAATTTCAACAAGCCGAGCGAAGACCTCGCCGCGTACCGGTATGTACGTCCCGGAGACCTTGTGCTGAATAAGATGAAGACCTGGCAAGGCTCCCTCGGTGTGTCCCAGCATGAAGGGATTGTCAGTCCGGCCTACTTCGTGTGCGAGATGTCACCCGACATCGACGCACTGTACGCACACCACTTGCTACGCTCCGAGCCCTACATCCATCTTTACCGGGCGGCATCTAAAGGAATTCGCCCCAACCAGTGGGACCTGCCTTTCGATGATTTCAGGCAGTTGCCGGTGCTTCTGCCCCCCTTGCACGAGCAACGCCGTATCGCCGACTTCCTCGACGCCGAGACCACCCGCATCGACCAGATCCGTGAGCGGCGCATTCGACAGCAGAAGCTGATCGAGGAAGCTGCGTTTCGCCGGGTCTACGATGCAGTGCGAGGCATACACGAAGAGGGAGAACGCAAGAATAGCGGGCTGGATTGGCTCGGCACCGTTCCTGCTCACTGGCGAGTTGGTGCCGTTTCGCACTACTTCGAGGTAGAGCTCGGCAAAATGCTGAACCAGGAGCGAGCACAGGGTGATTACCTTCGCCCGTACCTTCGGGTTGCGAATGTACAATGGGACCAAATCGACGTCACTGATCTAGCGATGATGAATTTCCCGCCCGAAGAACAGATCCGATATCGCCTGCAGCCAGGCGACCTGCTTGTAAATGAGGGCGGCAGTTGGCCGGGGCGTGCGGCTGTATGGAACGGCGAGATTCCGGAGATCTACTACCAGAAGGCGCTCCACCGTATCAGAGCGCGTGGTAGAGAGCTCCCACGTTGGCTCTACTATTGCTTGGTCACGGCTGAGCGCATGCGAGTATTCCAGACCCAGGGGAATACAGCGACAATGACACACCTTACGCGTGAGCAGTTGCGGCCCCAAAGATTCCCCTTCCCCGAGGTACCAACGCAGGCTCGTCTGGTTGCTGAGCTCGATAAGGCAGCAACTCGGGATGCTGAGGTTCAACGACTGTTGAGTCGTCAGCTCGCCCTGCTCAGCGAACGGCGTCAAGCCCTCATCACCGCAGCGGTAACCGGCCAGTTCGACGTCTCAAACGCCAGCGGTCGCAACGTAACCGAAGGAGTCTCCGCATGAGCCCCGTGCACGACGAGTCGTCCTTCGGTTCCGCCATCGTCGCCGCCCTCTGCGAGCGCGGCTGGCGGGAGGTGACCCCCGAGGACTACCAAGCCGACCTCGGCCTGGACACCAACGAGCTGTTCACCTTCATCGGCGCGACACAGCCCGACGAGTGGGACGAACTTCTCACCGTCTACGGCGGCAACCCCAACGAAGCCCAGCGCGGCTTCGCTCAGCGCCTCGACCGGGCCATCGCCGACGACGGGCTGCTCCACGTCCTCCGCAACGGCGTGAAGGACCGCGGGGTCCGTCTCCGCGTCGCCTACTTCAAGCCCAACCTCATCTCCGCCGACTCCGTCCTCGACGGTTACCGGGCCAACCGCCTCACCGTCGTCCGCGAGCTGCCCTACGCCACCAAGCAGGCCGACTGGGGTCACCGGCTCGACCTGACCCTGTTCCTCAACGGCATCCCCGTCGCGACAGCCGAGCTGAAGAACCCGCTCACCGGTCAGGGCGTCGAGCAGGCCAAGGAGCAGTACCGGACCGACCGGGACCCGACCGAGCTGATCTTCACGCGTCGCGTGATCGCCAACTTCGCGGTCGACCCGGACCTGGTCTTCGTCACCACCCAACTGCGCGGCAAGAGCACCCGCTTCCTGCCGTTCAACACCGGCTCGAACGGTGCCGGCCAGCCCGGCGGGGCCGGCAACCCGGCGCCCACCGCCCACGGGAAGTACTCCACTTCCTACCTCTGGGAACAGGTCTGGCAGCGGGACAACTGGCTCGACCTCCTCCAGCGCTTCGTACACCAGCAGAAGCACAAGACGCCCGGCGGCGGCACCACCAAGTCGACGATCTTCCCCCGCTTCCACCAGTGGGACGTGGTCCGGAAGCTCACCGCGCACGCCTCCGTGCACGGTGCAGGCCAGAACTACCTGATCATGGCCTCCGCCGGCTCCGGCAAGTCGAACACCATCGGTTGGCTGGCCCACCGCCTCAGCGACCTGCACGCCCGCCGCGATCCCGCCGTCCTGCGACCCGACGCCCTCGCCGATGGCCGTATCAAGCCGGGCGAGCCCGTCTTCGACAAGGTCATCGTCATCACCGACCGCCGTGCGCTGGACGCCCAGCTCTCGGCGACCGTCGGCAGCTTCTCGCAGACCGACGGCCTGGTCGTGAAGATCGACGAGAAGCACGGGGCGAAGAGCGAGCAGCTCGCCCGTGCCCTCTCCCGGGACACCGGCAAGATCGTCACAGTCACCCTGCACTCCTTCCCGGCGCTGCTGAACTACATCAAGGGCAACCCGACCGAGATCAAGGGCACCCGCTTCGCGATCATCGTCGACGAGGCGCACTCCTCCCAGTCCGGCGACGCCGCCACCGCCGTGAAGTCGGCCCTGCGCGACCTCGGCCTGGACGCCGACTCGGACGACGAGGGTGCGACCACCGTCACCGTCGACGACAAGCTGAAGGCGAAGGCGGTCGAGCGCTCCCAGGCCGCCAACCTCTCCTACTTCGCCTTCACGGCCACCCCCAAGTCCAAGACCCTCGAACTCTTCGGCACGGAAGGCGTCGAGAACGGCAAGACCGTCTACCGCCCCTTCCACACCTACTCCATGCGCCAGGCCATCGAGGAGGGCTTCATCCTCGACCCGCTGCGCAACTACGTCACCTACAACACCTACTGGAAGCTCGCGAACCTCAACCACGACGAGAAGGAGGTCGACCCCTCGAAGGCGAACAGCCTGCTCGCCCGGTTCGCGCTCATGCACGAGCACACGGTGTCCCAGCACGCCCAGGTGATCGTCGAGCACTTCGTCGCCCACACCCGCGGCCGGCTCGGCGGACGAGCCAAGGCCATGGTGGTCACGGGGTCCCGCCACTCCGCCGTGCAGATGGCCCGCGCCATCCGGAGTTACATCAAGGACCGCGAGTACGACACCAAGTACCCGGACCTCGGCGTCCTGGTCGCCTTCTCCGGCTCCCTCACCATCGACGGCGAGGAGACCACCGAGAGCAAGGAGAACGGCGGCCTCTCCGAGAGCGCGCTGCCCAAGGCGTTCGGCTACACCCGCGCCGACGACAAGGCCGCGAAGGCCGGCGGCAAGGGGCAGCAGGAGTACCGGATCCTCGTCGTCGCCGAGAAGTACCAGACCGGCTTCGACCAGCCGCTCCTCACGACGATGTACGTCAACAAGACGCTGACCGGCATCGCCGCCGTCCAGACGCTCTCGCGCCTCAACCGCACCGCCGACCGCAAGTCGCAGGCCGACCTGGCCGTCCTGGACTTCGTCAACGACGCCGAGGACATCCAGGACGCGTTCCGCCCCTACTTCGAGGAGGCGCACACCCTGCCCTCCGACCCGAACCTCCTCTACACGGCCCAAAGTCGGGTCATGTCCGCGCCGATCATCTCGGAGCAGGACATGGACGGGTTCGTCGCCGCGTACTTCGAGGCGCAGGAGAAGGCCGGCGGTTCCCAGGCCAAGTGGGAGAAGCTGCACGCCGAGCTGTACCGGCTCCTCTCCCCCGCCGTCACCCGCTTCAGCGTCCTCCTGGAGAGCGAGGAGGAGGACGACGTCGAGGCCGCCGAGGAGTTCCGGGCGAACCTCAACGACTACGTCCGCAAGTACGGCTTCCTCGCACAGATCGTCCCCTACCAGGACGCCGACCTGGAGCGCCTGTACCTGTACGGGCGTTACCTGCTCAACCGGCTCCCCCGCCTCGCGGACGGCGGTGTCGACATAGGCGAGGTCGACCTCAGTCACCTGCGCGTCGAGAAGACCGGCGAGCACGACAAGTCCCTCGTGCCCGACGGCCCCGCCGAGCTCAAGGGCTTCGGCGACGGCGTCGGCGGCGGCAAGGACGCCGAGAAGTCACTGCTGTCCGACCTGATCGAGAAGTTCAACGCGAAGTTCGGCACGGAGTTCACCGAGGAGGACGTCATCCCGGCCTTCAACGCGACGAAGAAGGACCCGAAGGTCCGGGCCGCCGCCCTCGTCAACGACGAGGAGAACTTCGGCGTCGTCTTCGACAAGAAGTTCGAGGAGAACATGATGGACCACGTCTCCACGATCGACACGCTCGGCAAGCGGTACTTCGGCACGGACCGGGACTTCAAGTCCAACCTCGACCGCAGTGCCCGCCGCGCGGCCTGGCGGATGATCCGCCGCGAGGAAGGGCTGGACGACTTCTGACAAGGCGAGCGGGCCCGATGCGACGTGCGCACCGGGCCCGCTCGTCTTACGCCCGCCCGTTCAACGCTCGGCGGCCATCCGCACGAAGCCGTCCCATGCATCGCGGCCGAACGCGAGCCTGGCCGCTGCGGGCTGCTTCGAGTCCCTGACAAGAACGGCGCCAGGCGCAACAGCGACCTCGATGCATTCGCCACCGTTACCCGTGCTGTAGCTGCTCTTGGTCCATGCGGCCTCGGGCACAGCCGCCTTGCTGTGCTGCACGCTCATGTCTCTCCCATCAGTTGCTTGATGAACGCCGCTGACTCGCTCGGTGTCAGGGCTTGTGATCGGAGGATGCCATAGCGTGCTTCCAACGTACGCACGTATCCAGCGTCGGTGTAGATGCTGCTGTGATCCTGTACTTCCGCATACGCGATCCGCTGTCCCTTGTCGGTGTCGATCAACGAGAAGGGACCGCCCAGCGCGCCGTTGTCTTCCCGTTCGATCGGCATGACCTGCACCTCCACGTTCCTAGACTGGCCCGTAACGAGGATGTGTTCCAGTGTCTCGCGCATGACTTTCGCGCCGCCGAACGGCCTGCGCAGCACGGCTTCCTCGATCACGAAGCTCATCAAGGGTGCGGGGCGACGGAGGAAGATCTCCTGACGTGCCATGCGTGCCTCAAGCCGCTGCTCGATCACGTCATCTTCCAGCAACGGCCGCTGCATGTGGAAGACCGCACGTGCGTAGCCTTCGGTCTGCAACAGACCAGGCACGGCGTACATGGCGTACAGGTTCAAGGCCGTGGCTTTGGCCTCAATCCGAGCCATGTCTCTGAACATTGCCGGGTACTGGGCCTTCCCCACCTCTTCCTTCAGCGCACGGAGCACACCCCCCGCCCCCAGCACTTCATCCGCCTTGTCGATGAACGAGGCCTGCGGAATCCGCCTCCCCTGCTCAATCGAAGCCACCGTGTCCGCCGAGTACCCCAGCCGCTTCCCGAACTCCGCCCGCTCCAGCCCCGCCCGCGTCCGCAACAGCTTCAACTGCCGCCCGAACGCGGTCACCACGCCCGTCCCGGGCTCGTCCTCCGGCCGCCGCTGCTGCCGTACCGTCTCCTCGTCCCGCACCTCGGTCATCGCCCTGCCGCCTCTCCCCGCGTACCGTCCCGTACAGCGCCCGCGCCCACCCCGTACGAACCCCCGGAAGCAGCGCGTCACCACTGGTCACGCTATGCCACATCACGCCACCGTGAGTGCATGACCGCAACACAATCACCCGTCACGGTGCACCGGTTCACGATGCGCTTCAGCTCCACCCCGCGCGGCGCCCGCCTCGCCCGGCGCATGTGCGAGCACTGCCTCGACGCCTGGGGCGTCCCGTACGACAGCGACGCGCACGACGCCCTCACGCTCGTGGCCGCGGAGCTGTGCGCCAACGCCGTGCGGCACGGACACGTGACGGGCCGGGACTTCCGCCTGCGCCTGACCGCCACCCCGGCCACCCGCACCGTACGGATCGAGGTCACCGACACCCGGGGCGAGAGCCTCCCCCGCCTCCCCGCCACCGCGACGGACGACGGCGAGGGCGGACGCGGTCTGCTGCTCGTCGCGGCGCTGGCCGACCGCTGGGGCTGCGCACCGCGCCCGGACGGCCCGGGCAAGACGGTCTGGGCCGAACACACGGTGGACACGCTGGATGCGGTGGCGCGATCCGGCCCGTCCGCCGCACCCTCGTAGGACCCGGCTGGACGCAGTGATCCCTTTCCGGGGAAACTGGCCGCGGTCGACGGGGCTCGGGGGAACGGGCGAGCGCCGGTGAGGACGCGGGGCGGGGACAGGGGTGCCGGACAGACCGATCGCGGGCCGCTACGAGCTGCTGGAGCGGCTCGGCCACGGTGGCATGGGCGACGTGTGGCGGGGCTACGACGCGGTGCTGGACCGGCCCGTCGCCGTGAAGCGGATCCGGCCGCAGGCCGTCGCCGCCACGCCGCAGATGGCCGAGGAGTTCGAGCGGCGCTTCCGCCGCGAGGCGCGGATCACCGCCCGCATCCAGCACCCGGGCGTGCCGCAGGTGTACGACGCCGTCCTCGACAGCGGCCACGCGCACCTGTTCCTCGTCATGGAGCTGGTGGAGGGCGTCCCCCTCACCCGGTACGTGCACGAGGAACGGCCCCTCCCGGTCAGCTGGGCGGTGGCGGTCGCCGCACAGGTCGCCACCGTGCTGTCGTACGCGCACGACGTGCCCGTGGTGCACCGCGACCTCAAGCCGTCCAACATCCTGGTCGCGCGGGACGGCACGGTGAAGGTCCTCGACTTCGGCGTCGCGGCGATCCTGCAGACCGACGTCACCCGGCTGACGGCCTCCGGCCGGCTCATCGGCACGCACCGGTACATGGCGCCCGAGCAGGTGCGCGGGACCAGGGTCACCCCGCGCACCGACCTCTACGCCCTCGGCTGTGTGCTCCACGAACTCCTCTGCGGCACGGCGCTGTTCAGCGCGCGCAGCGACTTCGAGCTGATGGACCGGCACGTCCGCGCCGCGCCCACCCCGCTGCGCCACCTGCGCGCCGACGTGCCGGAGGAACTGGAGGCGCTGGTCCTGCACCTGCTCCGCAAGACCCCGGAGAGCCGGCCGGTGGACGTGCAGGAGGTGTACGAGCGGCTGACGCCCTTCCTGCCCGCGCCCGGGGAGTCCTCCGCCCTCGGGGAGGCCGGGCCGCCCGGGACGCCGGACCCGACCGGGCTCTACCGGCGCCCCTACGCGCCCCGCGCCCGGGTCGAGAGCCGTCCCGGTGCCGCCCCGGACGCGGCGGCGCCCGGCCGGGTCGCGGAGCACGTGGTCTCGCCGCCCGAGCGGGAGCTGCTGCGGGCCCGGTTGCGGGAGGTCGACGAGCACTACATCGCCCTCATGGAGGAGGAGCGCTACACGCAGGCCGCCGAGGTCGCGGGCGAGATGATCGAGCCGCTGGCGCGGGCCCTGGGCACCGAGAACAAGGCCGTCCTGCGGCTGCGGCGCCGCCGGGCGGTCAGCCGTCAGCTCGCGGGCGACCACCGGGCGGCCCTGCCCGAGTTCGAGGCGCTGGCCGAGGCGTACGGCCGCATCAACGGGCCGACCGACGAGGCCGCCCGCGACTGCCGCGCCCAGGCCGCCCGCTGCCGCGGCGAACTCGGCCAGGTGACCGAGGCGCTGGCGGAGCTCCGAGCCGTCCTCGAGGTGGAACGGGCCGTCGAGAGCGACGTCAGCGACGCGGCCGTGGAGCTGCGCCGTGACATCGGCGTGCTGCTGATCGGCCAGGGCAACCCACAGGAGGCCCAGGCTTGCCTGGAGGCCCTGTACGAGGACGTCGTGCTCGTCCACGGCCCGCACCACGACGTGGCCGTCGAGGCCGCGGAGGTCCTGGCCATGCTCCGCCGGGAACCCGACGGCGCGTGACCGGTACGGCCCGGTCGGCAGCCGGCCGACGGACGCCTGCTGCCCGCCCGGTTCGTCGTCCGCACCCGGGCCCGGGACCTGGAACGCTCAGTGCGGTGAGCGCGTGAGCCCCAGTGCCGCACCGGGAAGGCCGGCCGGCGGAACCACTGCGGCGAACACCGCCGTCACGGCCCGCACTTCCTCGCTCCGGCCGAGGAACCGCCGACCCGGGAAGCCGTGTGGTACCGGCCGACGTGGATCGGTGCACCCGTTGTCAGACGCTGCTGGCAGCATCACCGCTGTGAACACCACCTTCACCACCCCGCCGCGGCCGGTCGACGTGACCGCGCTCTTTCCCCGACTGGCTCCGCTGGCACGCACGGCGACCCGGCTGCACCCGCGACCCGGAGCGCCGACCGTGCACGACAGTTCCGTCGGCGGACCGCTGCTGTGGCCCGCCGGCGAGCCGTGGCCGTACTGCGACGAGCCGCACGACCGGCACGCGGCGCGGACGGTCCACTCCCCGGACGACATCCGGCTCCTGCGCCGCGTCCGTGCCGCGGCGGCCGAGCGGCTGCGCCTCGACCCCGAGGCACCCCAGCGGACCCCCGAGGAACAGGCGACCTGGGAGCGGATCGGGGCGGGCCGCCCGTGGTTCGACGGCCCGATCCCCCTCCTGCCCGTCGCCCAGCTCCACGCCCGCGACGTCCCCTTCCCCCGCCCGGCCGACGCGGACCTCCTCCAGGTCCTGTGGTGCCCCTTCGACCACGCGGAACGCCCCCACCCCAGGACCGCGCTCTTCTGGCGCTCCTCCGCCACCGTCACCGACGTCCTCGACGCACCGCCCGAGCCGCCGGTCGTCCAGGACGGCTCCTACCTCCCGGAGCCGTGCCTGCTCTCCCCGGAGCAGGTCACCGACTTCCCCCACCCCGGAGAGCTGGACGAGGAGCTCCGGACCCAGCTGGAGGACGAGAGCCGCTGGGGGACGATCGACCCCGCGCGGTACGGCATGGACGATCTGGGCGAGCTCTACCTGGGTAGCCTCTCCACCGCCCCCGGCTGGAAGACCGGCGGCTGGACCAGCTGGGGCGACATCGACCCCGTCGACCGCCCCTGCCCCGAGTGCGGCACCGAGGCGGTCCCGCTCCTCACCATCGCCTCCTCGGAATGGGACGGCATCGGCGCGTCCTGGACCGCCGAGGAGGAACCGGCGAACCCGGCCCCGCCTCCCCTGGGCGCCCGGGACGGCAACTTCACCCTGATCGACATCGTCGGCGGCTACCACCTCCAGCTCCACGCCTGCCCGGCCGACCCCTCCCACCCCCACATCGAACTGGTCCAGTGAGCCCTCGGGGAATCCCTCCGCGCCGCCGCGTGCGCCACGACCGGCACCGCGACCGACTCTCCCGCCGGCGGCCCCGGCCAACCACCAGACGGTCCGAAGACGCCTCCGGGCAGCCGGGAACTCGGCGGTGGGTGACCGGCGGAACCCGGACGGCAGCCGTCACGGACGCCGACGAACTGCGCGACATCCTCGACAAGCCGTTCACCGCCTGGCGGATCTTCCTGCACCCCGCCCAGCACAAGGTCGCCTACCGCCCGTCGTACTCCGGCCCCGCGCAGGTGACCGGCGGGCCCGGCACCGGGAAGTCCGTCGTCGCCCTCCACCGGGTGCGGCACCTGCTGCGGCACCTGCGCGACGGCGACCGCATCCTCCTCACCACCTTCACCAACGCCCTCGTGGACTCCCTCACCGAAGGACTCCGCCTGCTCGTCGACGACCCGGACCTGCGCGACCGGGTCGACGTCATGACCGTGGACGCCTTCGCCGGACGCGTGGTCAACACCTCGCGCCGGCCGCTCACCGGGTACGAGGAGACCGCCCGGTGGGAGCAGGCCGCGGAGGCCACCGGCTTCACCGGCACCCCGCAGTTCCTCGCCCAGGAGTACAAGCACGTCGTCCTCGCCCAGGACATCCGTGGCCGGGAGGCGTACGAGCGCTGCGAGCGCCGGGGCCGGGGCAGCGCGCTGCCGGCCTCCGCCCGGCCGCTGGTGTGGCGGACCGTGGAGGAGTTCACCGGGCGGCTGGACGGGGACGGGCTGCGCACCTACCTCGGCACCTGTGTGGAGGCCACCGACCTGCTGACCGAGCAGGGGCCGTGCTACCGGCACGTCGTCGTCGACGAGGCCCAGGATCTCCATCCGGCCCAGTGGCGGATGCTGCGCGCGGCCGCCCCGCGGCGTCCCGACGACCTGTTCGTCGCGGGCGACCCGCACCAGCGGATCTACGACAACCGGGTGTCGCTGAAGTCCCTCGGTATCAACGTCGCCGGCCGTTCGACCAAGCTGCGCAAGAACTACCGCTCCACCCAGGAGATCCTGAGCTGGGCGACGGGGCTCCTGCTCGGCCGTCCCTACGCCGAACTGGCCGACAGCGGACGGCACGACACCCTGGTCGGGTACGGCTCCGCCCTGCACGGCTCCGGGCCGCGCGTCCACGAGGCTCAGACGGAGGAGGCCGAACTCGACGCCCTGGTCGAGCAGGTGCGCGCGTGGGTGGAGGGCGGCGCCGCGTACGGGGAGATCGGGGTCTGCGCGCGGTTCAACAAGACCTGCGAGAAGGCCAAGGACCGTCTGATCGCGGCCGGGATCCCCGCCAGCCGGGTCCGCGCGGGAGCCGCCCGCGGCTTTGCCGGGGTGCCGGTGACCGGACTTCTCCTCCTCCTGCTCGCAGCAGTGCGGGACGCCCCCGCCGGGGCGCTCGCGGAAGGGGTGTGCGATGGCCGACGAGAAGACTCCTGACGACGGGAAGACTCCTGAGGAGGGAGCGGTCGAGAAGGCCGGGCGGTGGCTCGCCGATCTCGCGGAGAAGGTCATGGTGAACGGCGTGGGACCGGTCACGGGGTCGGTGACCTGGGCCGAAGACCGTCTTTCACGTCGGCAGGGCGACGCCTACCGGGCACCTGACGACGAGGAGCGCCGTTCTCCCGAGGACATGAAGGACGACATCGACGCGGTCGTCTCCCGCCTCATCAAGGAGTCCGTGGCCGCAGCCGGGACCCAGGGGTTCGTCACCGGTCTCGGAGGGCTGATCACCGCAGGCGTGACGATCCCCGCGAACGTGGCCGCGTCCCTCGCCATCAACATACGGATGGCCGGTTCCATCGCACACCTCCGGGGATGGGACATCGGCGATCCGCACGTGCGGACCGTCGCGATGATGCTCGCGATCGGGATGAGCGCGCAGAACGTCCTGGCGTCCTTCGGCGTGAAGGTCGGCCAGAAGCTCGGCGAGCAGATGATCAAAAAGATCCCGATCACGGTGATCCGGGCGATCAACAAGAAGGCCGGAACCCACCTCGTCGCGAAGTACGGAACCCAGCGCGCCGCGATCACGCTCGCCAAGGGGATCCCGATCCTGGGAGGCATCGTCGGAGGCGCCGTGGACGCGGGAGCGACCGCGATCATCGGACGGGCCACGGACAGGGCCCTGCGCGACGGCACCCTGCGGGCCGAGGAACCGGAGTGACGAAGAAGCGGACCGAGTGGACGAGGTGGGCCGCACGGGTTGCGGAATCTCCCGCACCGTCAGCGTGGTCCTCGTCGCGCTGACGGTCGGTAAGGGGGCGAAGAACGTCCCGCCCGGCGAAGGCGAAGTGCCGCCCGTCGCGGCCGGGCGGCGCGAGGCCCACCGGCAGCGGGACAACGCGTTGCGGGGCATCGCCCTCGCCGGCGAGATCCTCGCCCTGTACGGCCGGCCGCCGATCACCGGCATCACGGTGCTGGAGGGAGTGGCCTGTACCGGAGACCGAAACCCGTTCCCGGACTCCTGACGGGCACGGGGCGGCGAGGACGACCCGGGGCCTACAGGATCTCGACGGCGCCCGGTGGGACCGGGCCCTCGCCCGCGTAGGAGTCGCCGCGTGGTGCGGTCGGGGCGTCGTCCTCCGCGACGGTCAGGGTGGGCCAGGGGGTGGCCAGGGTCGCGTCGTCCAGGGTGAGGCCGAGGTGGTCGAGGACGAGGGCGACCACGGGGGCGATTCCGGAGCCCTCGTGCTCGGCCAGGGCTTCCCGGGCCCTGTCCCACCAAGGGCCGGAGTGTTCGGGCCGGGATTGTTCCGGGCCGGGTTCGAAGTCCTCCAGGCACTGGCCGTCGCGCCAGTGCTGGAAGACGGCGAGGCCCTCGGTGGACAGGACGCTGTAGGTCTCGGTGCCGCGGGACAACGCGGCGAGGAGTTCGGGCCATGAGCCGATGACGCCGTCCTCCTCGACGCAGAACGTCCAGTCGCCGAGCCTTCCGGACCGCAGGAGCGACACCGCTCCGGCAGCGAACTGGCCTGTGGGCAGGTCGGACGCGGCGTCCGCGTCGAGCAGGCGGGAACGGGCCGGGTCGGCGCCGTAACGGGTGAACACCTCGGCGGGGTCCAGGCCCCGGGTGAAGGTGACGCACATCTGATCGCCCGCCCAGTCGAGCTCGTCCGCTGCCATGTTCCGTCCCGTCTACCGGCTCTGCCCACCGGATCGTGTCCACCGGGCCCCGGTCCGTCAAGCGAACGGCTCCGTCCCGTCATCGGTGGTAGCTGATGACCTGCGGCAGTTCCTCGAGCTGCTGGAGCGATCCCTGACACGGCTCGTCGCCAACGGCGAGCAGGGACGCCTTTGACCAGTGCCTCAGCAGTTCATTGTGTCAGCCGCTGCGACTCCCGCAGCGGCTGACGGTCCGGGAAATGGGGTGCCATCGAATGAGCCGGGTGACAGGTAGGCGATGTGACGGAGAGTCTTGAGTATTCCGCCCTGCTGCGACTGGTCGACGAGCGGTCGGCCGCGTTCCGGAGTGCGGTCGCCGCCGCGCCCGGCCTCGACGAGCCGGTGCCGTCCTGCCCCGAGTGGACGTTGTTCGATCTGGTGCGGCACCTGGGCACGGGCCAGCGCTGGTGGGCCGCGATCGTCGCCGCGGGCCCGGCCGTTTCCTCGGCGGTGACCACTTCCGGCTTCGTCGGGGACCTCACGGGCTGGACCTGACCGCCGGTACCCCGTACGGAGAAGCCCGGGCCGGATCAGACGCCGGACAGGGTTGTCGCCACCGACTGGAACCAGGCTCCGTGGGAGAACGGCTCCGGCGGGCCGGCCTCCATGCCGAGTTCCGTGGCTGCCAAAGGCGTAGTCCGCTTCGTCCAAGGGGAGGGCGAGCAGCTCGTGGAGTTCGCCCACGAGGCGTGCGACCAGGTGGGGGTCGGTGGTGGCGGCGTAGTCGGCGACGGCGGCGGCGTCATGGTCGGGGAACTCGTCGACGATGTCCTGCGAGATCCAGCCGCCCAATAACCGCGCCGTTTCCGGGAAGCGGGCATGCCACTCCCAGTGCGTCTGCGGGGACGACGGTTCCGGGACGGCGCCTCCTCGATGCTCTTCCTCAGGTGGCCGGCCAGTACCAGCAGCCAGCCGCCGATCCCGGACTCGGGCATCCCGATGTCCGGGATCGCGTAGGACTCGCCCAGCTGCTGCCGGATGCGGCCGGGGGGTACGGCTGTACTCGCGCAGCTGGCGCTCCGCCTCCGCGACGGCCCACGGACGGGTGTGCCAGGTGTGGCGGAGGTACGCGTCCAGCGCGCGGCTGCGCCGCTCCGGGGTGTCGTCGGCCGGCTGTCCCGGGTAGGCGCGCATCACCTGGTCGAGCTCGCCGTACCGACGGTCGTGTTCGAAGGGCTTCATGGACATGTGCGGACGGCCCCTACAGGTAGAACGGTACGGACGTGTGGACGACGAAACCGTGCGGGCGCGACGGCTCGCGGCGCAGCACCACGCGCGCCGCGCGGACGTCGACGGGCCCGCGCCCTGCCAGTAGGTCGCCCTCCAGCTGGACCCGGCCCACGGGCTCCTCCCGGGAGGGCCGGGCGGCCTCAATGGTGAGGCGGGCCCGGGTCCCCTGGGCGAGCCAGCGGTGCATGACCTGCTCGTTGGCGGTCACCACCTGCTGGGTGGCCCAGGTTCCGCGCACCCGACCGGCATGACCTGAACGACCACGTTCCGCTGTCGCGCCCGAAGCAGCGCTTCCTCCGACTGCCCCCCCCATGCCCCCTGCCCACCAGCACGCTGCCGGGGCGGTGAAAAGGGGGAACCTCCGGAAGGAACCGCCCGGCGGGATCCTCTTCGAACAGAGATCAACTGCAGTGGCCGTCGCCGCATGGCAACCGGTGTCCACGATCAGGGTGGAAGCCCCCTACCCTGGCCCAAGCCGCATAGCCCGTGTCCAAGATTCCGGGTCAAGGCCCGAGTACTAGGACCAAAGGCCGGTGGCGGTTCCGGCCGCAGGGGCAGGCAGGCCTGGACGGTGCGTCCGTACCGTGGAGGTATGCCTGAGATCGCACCGACGAAGTCATTCGACCTCGACGCCTACCTGAAGCGGATCGGGTGGGAGGGCGAGCGGCGGGCCGGCCTCGCGACGCTGCGGGGCATCCACACGGCCCACACGCTGACCGTCCCGTTCGAGAACCTGGACCCCGTGCGGGGTGTGGTCCCCTCCCTCGACCCGGCCGACCTGACGGCCAAGCTCGTGCATGGTCGCCGTGGGGGCTACTGCTACGAGCACAACACGCTGTTCGCGGACGCCCTGGAAGCGCTGGGCTTCCGGGTGACCCTGCTGGTCGCGCGGGTCGTGGTCGGCACCGACCGCTTCGAAAGCCGCCCGCGCACGCACATGGCGCTGCTCGTCGAGGTCCCCGGCGAGCAGCGGCCCCACCTCGCGGATGTGGGATTCGGCACGGTCGGCGCCCTGCTGGAGCCGGTGCCGCTGGTGGCCGGCACGGAGTTCCACGACGCGGGCCGCCGGCACCGGCTGGTGCACGCACCGCATGACGGCCCACTGGAGATGTGGGTGCTGGAGGCGTACGGCACGACCGGAACAGACGGGGCGGGCGGCTGGGAGGCGCAGTACGCCTTCACGGTGGAGCCCTTCGAGCAGCCCGACCTCGAGGTCATCAACTGGCACATCGCCACCCACCCCCGCTCCCCGTTCAGCCGCCGTCCCTACGTCCAGCGCCTCACCCCCGGTCGCCACCTGCTCCTCGACGGCCGCCACCTCACCGAGACCCGCGCCGACGGCACGGTCACGGAGCGGGAGTTGACCGACGAGAGGGAGGCACGACGCCTCCTTGACGAGGAGTTCGGGATCGACGTACCGGATGGCGTCCGGCTGCTGGGCCAGCCTCACGCTTCACGAGGTGGGGCGTCCGCGGCCTGATCGAATAAGCGGAGAGTGCTCCTGACCCGCAACCGTGGGACGTGTCGAGGACCGTGTCTCGTGCCGCAGCAGGTGCCGCAGCAGCTCCGGGTCGCCCTCGGCACGGTCGAACTGCGCGGCCCGCAGGGTGACCCGGCGCCGGACCGGGTCCTCGGCGACCTCACGCCATGCCGTGCGGTCGCCCTGCCGCAGGCGGGCGAGATCGGCGCGGCCCGCCGCGAGCACGGGCTCCCACAGCGGGGACCCGGCCGGGCCCAGCCGGTCGTAGGCGCACCCCTCGTCCGCGTCGAGCAGCACGAAGTCCGGCTCGGTGCGCAGCAGCGCGGCACGCAGTCCGCCCACCGGCTCGACCGGGGAGCGTTCGGGGAAGCCCAGCGCCGCACGGAGCTCGGCCCGCTCCTCGTCGATTCCGTAGTGCTCGCGGATCTCGTCCTCGGTCTCCGCGACGCACGCCAGGATCCTTTCCTCGCCGTCGTCCGGCGACAGACGTGTGTAGCCGCGCCAGCCGGGCAGGCCGATCACGAGCTCCAGGGCCTCGTCGACGCTGGAGCCGATGGTCCCCGCGGCGCCCTCCGAGTCGGCGTAGAGCACCGAGCCGTCCGCGCACACGAAGTACGTGCCGCCGGTGTCGTCCCCTGCCACCGTCTCCAGCGGCCCGCCCGAGGCGAGGCGGACCTCCTCGACATGGCCGTGGGCGGCGCGGTCCAGGTCGAAGTCGAAGGGGAAGGCGGCCAGTTCGGCCAGGTGGTGGTCCTGCCGCAGCAGCCGTAGCGCGTGATCGGTCATGTCGCGGAAAGTAGCACCGCACGAGGCCGGCGCCGCCTTCACGGCAATCACATCCATGCCGGTCGGCCGATCTCGGGTCGAGTGCCGTCCGGACAGGGAACGGAAGCGGGCGCACCGCGGCCTGCGACCGTGCCGCCCCGGTCCACGATGTGGTGCGCGAGCTGCGCACCCGGCGGGAATTGTCCGATGCCCCATCGTGATCAGCGGGCGCACAACCCCGTGTGGATGCCGGCTGTCTTCAAGGCGCCGGAGGGATGAGCCTCCGGCGCCTTTCCGCGCAGATTGGGGATCAAGTGGGGAAGCAGGTCTGGAGAGTCGTCGTGGCCGGTGGTGCGGCGGCGGCGTTCACGGCCGTGGCCGCGGTGCCGGCCGGGGCGGCCGAGGGTGGGGTCTCGTTCTCCCGTGTCCAGGTGAACGGCGGCAAGCCGATTGTGATCGGGGTGTCGGGGGAGGTCGCGGTGCCCGCATCCTTCCGGATGACGACCACGCGCAAGTGGAAGTGGCCGGCGGTGTTCCTGTACCGCAAGGGGGCCGACCGGCTGTGGCACGCCATCGAGACGAGCGACTGCGTCAAGGTGAAGTCGGGCGTCTGCGACTTCGACGAGACGATGTACTTCGACCCGAGCGTGTGGGACATGCACAACAGCGAGGCCGGGGCCTGGAAGGTCGGGGCCGAGGTGTACTTCAAGGGCGGCGGCGGTGACGTCGACGACAAGGGGCTGACGGTCCACGTCAAGCGCAACTCCCGCCTCACCGTCAACGCCTCGCCCGAACCCGTGGCCAAGGGCAGGACCATCACCGTGACCGGAAAGGTCACCCGGGCCAACTGGGAGACCAGGAAGTACGGCTCCTACGGAGGCCGCCTGGTGAGGCTGCAGTTCAAGCCCGCCGGCACCACCTCCTACACCACGGTGAAGAAGGTGTACGCGAACGGCTCGGGCGACCTCAAGACGACCGTGAAGGCCTCCAAGACGGGTACGTGGCGCTGGCTCTACAACGGGAACACCACCACCGGACCGTCGAAGTCGTCCGGGGACCACGTCGTGGTGAAGTGATGTCCGCGGTGCCGGCGGGCCGGTGGGCGCCGCGCCGGCGGTAACGGCTGCGACGGCCCAGGCGTCGGGTCCGCCATGACCGGGCGAACCCGACGCCTTGCGTCCTGGCCGACCGGACGGGCTCAACGCGCCGTGAAGTCGGGGAACACATGCACGTCCGTCGTGGAACTCGACTCGCCGACAACCACGCTCGAACCGCCGGCTGCTTGTCCTTGTGCCATGACGGCCCAGCCTCCGAAGCCTTCCCCGCTCCCTGCTCCGCCGGGCGAGGTCCGCGCCCCCACGACGACCGGGAAGCCGGATCGGAGCAGACCTGATCCTGCTCGCGAGCCGGCCCCGGAACGAGCCTGACGCCTCGCCAACTCGGTATGGAACCCGGCATCCCGGCCGGTGAAGGGGGTGGTTCACTTGCTGCCGGTTCCCGTGCCGGGATCGCCTGCCCGTATACCGAAGGAAGCCGTTGCGATGACTACGTCCGCTCCCCCACCGCCCTCTTCCTCCCAGCCGCCGACTCCCGCCACCGGCCGTCGCGCTCCCTCCCGGTGGATCGCGCCGGTGGTGGCGGCCGTCGTCGCCGCCGGTGCGGGCATAGGCGTCGGCTGGCTCCTGTGGTCCGGGCCGGACAGCGCGGCCTCCGGGACCGGCCTCGACAACGCGGCGGCCGACGCGGCGGGCGCCTGCCAGGCGTGGCAGCGTGTTCCGGCGTTCAGCGCGCTGTACAACGACGAGAAGGACGCCTCGTCCCACTTCAACCGCGCCGTCGCTGCCGCCTCCCTGGCCCGGACCGCGGCCGAACTGGACGACCGCTACAAAGCTCTGGGCGAGGCCTTCCAGGACATCCACATGCGCCTGCAGACCTACGACCTGGAGGGCGCCGAAGCGAAGGCGGCCTACAAGAAGGTGACCACCCTCTGCGCCGAGCTGGACGACTGAGAACCGGACGTCACTCGCCCGCCCCGTCAGTGGCGAACCGGCGCGCTTCCGGGTTCCCCGATGTCCACGGCGCCCTCGGCGCAGCCGGACCGTACCCGGCGGTCGGGGCGACCCTCCCCGCGCGGTCGCGGGCCGGGGCCGGCGCGGCCTCGGGATCCGTCCGCCCGGGGATCGCGGAACGCCGGTGGGCGGACGGCGTCGCGGGGGAGGATGGGCGTCATGACGGTTGAAGGCCCCTCCATCGACTCCACCAGGCCCAGCATCGCCCGCGTCTACGACTACCTGCTCGGCGGCAAGGACAACTACGCCGTCGACCGGCAGGTCGGCGACGTGTTCTTCCGGGACCTCCCCGGCTCGGTGGCCATCGCCTTCGCCAACCGCGCGGCCCTGACACGGGCCATCACGCAGATCGTGACGACCACCGGCGTGCGGCAGTTCATCGACCTGGGCAGCGGCCTGCCGACCGCCGACAACGTCCACCAGGTCGCGCAGCGGCACGCCCCGGAGTCCCGGATCGTGTACGTCGACAACGACCCCCAGGTGCTGGTCCACGGCTGTGCGCTGCTGGAGCAGAACGACCGGACCCGGGTCGTCCGGGCCGACGTACGCGACCCCGAGGGCGTCCGCACCCACCCGGACACCCTGGAACTGATCGACTTCGACCGCCCCGTCGCCGTCGTCCTCAGCGCCGTCCTCCACCACGTCAACGACGCGGAGGACCCGGCCGGGATCGTCCGCCACTGGCGCGACCACGTGCCCTCCGGGAGCCACTTCTTCGTCAGCCACTTCCGGTCCGGCGACAACCCGGAGACAGCGGAGGCCGAGCGGGTCCTCCAGCAGACCTTCGGCCGCGGCCGGTGGCGCACCGACGAGGAGATCGCCTCCCTGCTGGACGGCCTGGAGATCCTCGACCCCGGGATCGTCCCCGCACCCCTGTGGCGTCCCGACCCGGTCGGCGGCAACCCGTGGGGCGCCGGCGGCGCGCGACGGGAGCTCACCGTCTGGGAACACCTCATCGCCGCCGGGCTGGCCCGCAAGGCGTAGCGGCCCGGCAGGGCGCCCCACCGCCACCCACCGCCCGATCAGGGGGCAAGCCGGAGAAGCTCACCGCACGCTGCTGCGGCCCACGCCCTGCAGTCGCCCGGTGTCCACCGCTTCCCGCGTGCCGTCGTGCGTCAGCAGGATGCCGTCGCCGGTGCTGTCCGCGCGCCAGAGGCCGCCGTGCCGGTTCTCCCACTCGACGAAACCGCCGGAGGCGTCCTCGAGCAGCCCCAGTTCCCGTACGAGGGTCGCCAGGGGGGCGAAGCCGCGGGCGTCGCCCTTGCTCGCGCTGCCGGTGCGGGTGTTGGCGTAGCGCATCTTGACGAACGGCACGGGGGCGCGGTCCAGCTTGTTCGGCTGGAGCATCTTGCGGAACCGGCCCCAGGCCTCCTCCTCGCTCTCCCGGCCGGAGATCTCACTGGCGTAGGCGGGGAAGACGGCGTAGGTGACGGCCGAGAGCCCGGGGTTCTCCGCGGCGTGGTAGCCGTGCACCTCGGCCGTCGCCGCGCCCGCGGTGTCGAACGCGGACCCGGGATGCCGGAAGCCCCCGATCCCCACCAGGGGCCGCCCCTGTCCTACGAACTCGCCGTCGTGCGCCCTCGCGTGGGCGAGCAGCGCCGTGACGAGTCCCTCGTCGTAGGGGCCCCGCACGTTGACCTGCAGGTTGTGTTCTCCGTCGGTGGAGAGCGCGGCGGTGAAGGTGAACATCGGGTTCGGCGACCAGCACCACGCCGATTCCAGGCCGGGGACGGGCGCCGCGCCGGGCATGGCGGGCAGGACGGATGCGGGGTTCATGGGGTGGCTCCTGTGCCGGGGTGGGTCCCTGGCTGCATGAGCAGAGGTTGGGGTGGACGTCCTGGCGGTAGGTGGCGTCCATGAGCGCACCACCGCGTGAGTTCTCGCTTCGCGTCATGGGTTCCATGTTGTCCGGGTCGTTGTGGAAGTCGTTGCGCACGGCCCGGTCGGAACGGCAACCCGTCTCGTTCCAGTGATCGACCACCGGTGTCAGGTGCTCGTACGTCAGCTGGTCGAACGGAATGATCTCACCTGCGGAGTTGCGCCAGGTCAGGTCGGATCTCGGGATGCGCTCCATACCGCCGAGCTGCGCGCCAACGCCGTCCGGCACGGACGCGTCCCCGGCCGGACCTCCCCGTCCGGCCGACCTCCGAGACGGACGGCGGGCGACTGCGCGCGGAGGTCTTCGGCACCCCGCCGAACGCCTCAGCCGCGCCCTCGACGTCGGCGGGACCGCCGAACGCGCTGAGCCGGTCAAGGAAGACCGAGCTCACCGGCGTCGAACGTCAGGCTCGGAGGATCCGCCCCGGTGGCGGCGGATCCGGCTGACACCGGTCCTCGCGGGTCCGGCGGGTCCTTCCGCCTCAGCGGGCAGGCGGTGTGGAGCGGGCGTAGCGGTCGGCGAGCCGACGGAGGTGGGTGACCAGTTCCACGGGCTCGGTGACGTCGAAGTCGAAGTCGAGCATGCCCAGATGGACGGCGAGGGTCTGCACCGTGTCCGCACCGGTGGTCAGGACACAGCTGTCGGCGTCGATCGCCTCGACCGTGCCGACCGCGGGGTTGATCTTCTCGACCACCGCCGCCGCCGGGGCGCGGACGGTCACCCGCGTGCGGTAGCGCCAGGCCGCGCTCGACACCCGTCGGGAGAGGTACGCCGCGATGTCGCCGCCGGGCGGTTCACGCGGGGCGAAGCGCGGTCCGGTCGGGGTGCGGGGCTGGATCCGGTCGGCCCTGAAGGTCCGCCAGTCCTCGCGCTCGACGTCCCACGCCACCAGGTACCAACGCCGTCCCCAGTTCACCGCACGATACGGCTCCACCACACGGCGGGAGGGGGATCCGGCGTGGTCCGGGTAGCCGAAGCGCAGCCGCTCCCGGTCGCGGCAGGCGGAGACCGGGGTGGTCAGCACATCCGCGGAAACGGTCGGGACCGGACGGTCGGAGGGCACGGCCACGATGTACGCCTGGAGGAACGGGCGGCGGCGCCTGGATCGCCGCCGAGATGGGGCGCCGGGCACCCGACCGGATCGTCGGCATCCACGTCAACGGTCTGGTCACCTTCCCCTCCGGAGATCCCGCCGAGGTCGAAGGGCTGACCGGGCCCGAGAAGGAGCGGCTGGCGCGGCTGGAGGACTTCCAGCAGGACAAGATGGGCTTCAACGCCATCCAGTCCACCCGCCCGCAGACCCTCTCCTACGGACTGCACGACTCGCCTGTCGGCCAACTCGCTTGGATCGTGGAGAAGTTCAAGGAATGGACCGACCCCGCCGCCGAGCTCCCCGAGGACGCCGTGGGCCGCGACCGCCTGCTGACCAACGTCAGCGTCTACTGGTTCAGCGGCACGGCCGGCTCCTCGGCGAGCCTCTACTACGAGGCGGGCCACGACGCCGGCGCCTGGGGCCCGAAGGCGCCCGGCACCGTCCCGACCGGCGTGGCCGTCGCCCTGCACACCGACGTCGCCATCCGCCGCTTCGCCGAGCGGGACCACCACATCACCCACTGGACCGAGCTGGAGCACGGCGGCAACTTCCTCGCACTGGAGCAGCCTGAGGCGTTCGTCGCCGACGTCCGCGCCTTCTTCCGCACGCTCGGCGTCTGACGTCCGCCCCGCGTCCGGACGCTCCCGTACGGAACCCGCCTGTCCAGCGGCGAGGGCGTCGCGGCCGGCCGGCTCGCCCTGCGCGGACGGACCGGCCGGCCGCCGTCAGCGGTTACCTGACGTGGAAACCGTAGACGTAGTGGGTGCCGGCGCCGGTGAACGGGGCCGGCGTGTGGGGCGGGAGGACCGCGACGTCCCATCCCGAGTTCGTCCTCCAGAAGACGACCACCTCGTGGCCGCCCGAGGAGAAGGAAGTGACCCCGCCCTGTCCGAGCGGGATGTCACCGGGTCCGGTCCAGCACCGGCTGTGCTCCGTACCGTTCTCCAGGTACGTCAGCCGCACGGCATCCGTGCCGGCGCCGCAGTCGATCTCCTCGGTGGCTAAGGCGGGGGCTGCCGGGAGCGCGAGGCTCATAGCGACGGCCGCCATGGCGCCCAGCGCCAGTTTCCCGGGTCTGCTCTTCATGGTCGTGGTTCCTTCCGGTCAGAGCTCCGGTGGGACGGAGCTTTGGATGAACCATCAACCATCAACCGTCTCGGTTTCAACGGTTCGGCGAAACGTTCTCGCAAGCCGACCGACGGCGGTGTCGGCGGGCACCCCGGTGGAACGGGCCACCGCGAAGCGCACGTCACCCGTCGGCGCGGCGCCGGAGCCCTGCGCCGTAGCCGCAGGCGTCTCCCACGCGCATCGCGGCGTAGCGCGGTACCCATTGCGGGAACGGCCAGGGAGAACCGTTGTCCGGCAGCACCATCCGCCACCTCCGATGGTGATCTTGTGAGTCGCAGGCGTATCTTTCGCCTCATGAGCGAACAGCCGTCCATACACAATGAGTTGAGCGGCGACGTCGCAGGACACGTGGTGCAGTCCGGGGTCATCCACGGCGACGTGGTGTTCAGCTCGCCCGCCGCCCCGATGAGCCGAGAGTCAGCGGAGCTGCGACGCCGTTGGGAAGAGCGCCAACGACGCGTCCTTGATGCGGAGGACGCCCAGCGAGTGGCAGATCAGCGTAGATTAACCGACTACGTACGAGTCATCCGCAGGAAGCGACGCTGGAACCTGTGGGTCTTGCTGGTTGAAAGTGTGCTCGTGATGCTCGGGCACCTGCGCGTATTCGCTGCGGCAGCACTCCTTGAGGCGTTCGCACTCCTGTTCGCGACCATATCCGTGTTCGGCTGGATCCACTGTTCCGTGATCATCAAGAGGGCGGAGTCGGGGCGAACGATCAGGATTCCGCGATCCCGGTGGATGTGGTGAGCAGGCGTCGCCGCCCGTGCGCCGATGAGCGCACGACGTACGTCAGCGCATCGGCGCCGTGGAGCATCGGCCCCAGGGGTACCCTGGTCGCCTCAGCTGCCGCGAAGGGGGTTTGGTGGAACCGGAGTTGATGACACTCGCTGCCGCGGGCGCCACGGCATTCGTCGAGCAGATGGCGGCGGACTCCTGGACGCGGGCTCGCGACCGCATCGTCTCGTTCCTCTCGCGCCGTGACGGCGGTGAGGAGAGCGCGATCCAGGGAGAGCTGGAGACCTCGCGCGGAGAACTGGTGGCGGCGCTGGAGTCCGGCGACGAGCGGACCGCCTTGGATGTCGAGGCGGAGTGGCGTACGCGGTTGCGGCGTTCCCTGCTGGACGATCCAGCCGCTGCCGCCGAACTTCAGGCAATGCTTGACGAGTTGACACCCGATCGAAGAAACCGACAGGTCGCGGATGTCCGCAATGTGATCAGCGGGGGCGTGCAGCACGGCCCGGTGGTTCAGGCCGGCAACGTGGGCTCGCTCAGCTTCGGGACACATCCCGGTCAGGGATGAGGCGAGGGTCCGCCCGGATGCGCGCATTGCGTTCCGCAGGGTACTCCGCCATTCGTGCGCGGTGGAGTGGACGACGGAGCGCAGGGCGTCACCGCCGTGGTCGTCGACCTTCAACGGGGCGTCCTCACCCCACTGCTCAGTGGCCTTGGGGTCCGCAGGCGTCACCCATGCGCGTCACGGCGTGGTACTGAGCTCACTCCGGAGGCTGCCATACAGATCGGCCTCCGACAGCCCGCGGGCCGCCGCCACCCGTGTCATCTGCTGTGCCAGATCCACCGAGTCGCGCCAGCGCACCCAGAACACCTGCCGGCCGTCTTCTTCCGCCTGGGCGGCCAGCTGCGCGGCCACCGTGGTCTTGCCCAGCCCGCCGGCTCCACAGACCACCGCGAACTCGTCCTGCGGTCGGCGCAGCATCCTGGTCAGGACGGCCAACTCCGCCTCCCGGCCGCGTACCCGCTCCACATACGGGTACCGCAGTGAGCCGTGCCGGCTCCCGGCCAGCCGGTCCACCGACGTCAGCCGTGCCGCGGGCCCCTCGCCGTCCAAGTGCCGGCCCCACAACAGCAGTCCCACGGCGGTTGCCAGCAGAACCGCGAACACGAGCCACACCACCCATGACCCGGTGGCCCACCCGGGCACCGAGGCACTCGCGTAGTTGGTCACCAGCCCGAGCCCCGCCATCACCACCGCGGCAGCGCCCGCCACTGCGGGCCCCGTCCACGCACCCCGCCTGCGCACCGCTCCCGCCCCCCGTCGTTCGGCACCCCCACCTATCACGGAAGTGTCCACCGACTTCGGCTCGCCGGGGTGGACTTCGGCGAAGCCCCTCGAGGTGGCGCGGCGCCTGCGGGCGAGCGGAAGCCGGCCTGCCGGCGGCACCGGCCGCGGCGGGGCGGCGGTGTGCGGGCTCCGGCCTCCCGCGGCCCGAACGGAGCGCGGTGCCTCTGCCGGCGACCACCGTGCTCCAGGGAGACGGAGCCGTCGGCGGGGCACCCGATCACGCGGCACCTACCGCGATTCGCCGGCTTCCGGCAGCGACGGATCACTTCACCGGGAGATGGGAGCTGGTCAAGCACATCCGGAGGCTGGTCCTGGGACCTGGACTGCCGAAGCGGTGGAGGCGACGTGGCGCAGGACGGTCCGACCGGCTGCGGGTGGTGACGCTGTGGGGCCGTGGAGGAGTCGGGAAGACCGCGTTGGCGGTGCGGCTCGGACATGAACTGGCCCGCGACTTCCCCGACGGGCAGATGTATGTGGACCTGCGCGGCGCCTCGGACACGACCTCACGGGCGCCGGGCGACATCCTGGCCGTGCTGCTGCGCGACCTGGGGATCACCGTCAGTCACGACAACGCGACGAGGACCGCGACCGTCAGGTCGAGGCCCTCGCACGCTTACCGCTGGAATGCGTGTCCGAGGGGGGACTTGAACCCCCACGCCCGATAAAGGGCACTAGCACCTCAAGCTAGCGCGTCTGCCATTCCGCCACCCGGACAAGGTGTCCGCCGCCTCGGCGGGGTGTTCCCCCCGCGGCGACATGGACAACCATACCAAGGTTTCGCAGCGCCTTTCACCTGCGTTTTCCGTCCCTCCGGGCGGTGGCGGGCGGGGTGCACGGTGTGTGTCCGGGCGGTCACGTGCGTCAGGGCATGAGCTGGTACTCCGGGAAGTTGCCGGGCAGGCGCTCTCCGGCCGGGCCCCGGGTCACGGCGCGGACCAGGAGGTCGCCGCCGACGAACGCGCCGCGCCAGGACGCGCCGAAGCCGCCGAACAGTTCGTCGCGGTCGCCGCGGGAGCGCGGGACGCCGTGGCCGACCTTGAAGGCGCGGATGTGCGGGGCCAGCCGGTCGTAGGTGGACCGGTCGTCCGTGGAGAGCGTGGCCACCAGTGCGCCGTTGGACGCGTTCATGGCGGCCAGCAGTTCCGCCTCCGTGTCGACCAGGACGATGGTGTCGACCGGGCCGAACGGCTCCGCGTGGTGCAGCGGGGAGGACCGGGGCGGGTTCAGCAGCGTGACCGGCTGGACGTACGCCGAGGTGTCCTGGCCGGGCAGGAAGCGGGCGTCGGACGGCGTGCCCCGGTGCAGCGGGACGGCGCCGCGGTCGATGGCCTCGGCGACCTGGTCGTGGAGCTCCTTCGCCTTGGCCGTGTTGATCACCGGCCCGAAGTCCAGGCGCGGGTGGGGGTCGGTGGGGTGTTCGACGGCGAGCGGGTGGCCGACCCTGAGTGTGCGGACCGCGGGGAGGTAGGCGGCCAGGAAGTCGTCGAAGAGCCGTCGCTGGACGACGAAGCGCGGGTAGGCCGTGCAGCGCTGCTTGCCGTAGTCGAAGAGTCTGGGGATCACCGCGCTCAGGGTGTCCCAGTCCGAGTGGTTCCAGATGCCCCAGGTGTTGAGTCCTTCCTGTTCGAGGATGTGCCGTTTGCCGAGGTCGGCGACGGCCGTGGCGACGGCGGCGCCGGTGTCGCGGCCTCCGACGAAGGAGACGCAGCCGACCTCGGGCGCCCGCACCAGCGCCTCGGACAGCTCGCCCCCGCTGCCGCTGACGAGGGTGACGGGTATCCCCTCGCGGGCGGCGAGCGCCGAGGCCAGGGTGAGACAGGCGACGCCGCCGTCGGTCGGGGTCTTGGCGATGACCGCGTTGCCTGCCAGTGCCTGTACCAGCAATGCGTGAACGAGCACGCTCATCGGGTAGTTCCAGCTCGCGATGGTTGGAGACGGGCCCGTCGAGCGGGGCCCGGCCGGCGAGCATGCCGTCGATGCCGTCGACGTACCAGCGCACGCCGTCGACGGCGCGGTCGACGTCCGCCCGGGCGAGCCGCCAGGGCTTGCCGATCTCCCGGACCAGCAGGAGCGCGAGGAGTTCGCGGTGCTGGGTGAGGGCGTCGAGGGTGGCGGCGACGCGGGCGCGGCGCTCCGGCAGCGGGACGTGCCGCCAGGCGCGGTGCCGGTCGAGCGCGGCGCGCACGGCCTGCCGGGCGGTGACCCGGTCCAGGCGCGGCGGGCCCGCGACGGGACCGCCGTCGACGGGGCTGACGGCGGGCAGCGCCCGGCCGTCGGCCTGCCAGGCGGCGTTCCAGAGGTTGAGGACGCGGTCGTCCCGGAAGGCCTCGGGGGCGACGGTGAGGCAGCGCTGCCAGGCGTCGGTCCAGGAGGTGCCGGACTTGAGGGTGAGGGTGGGTGGCATGTGGTTCGCTCCGCTCTCGGTGCACGGTCGAGAGAAAGGGGACGTGGCGAAGGGACTCAGTGGTCGGCGTTCAGGACGGCGAGCACCTGCCGGGCCGTCTCCGTGGGCGTGGCGCCCACCCTGACCCCGGCCGCCTCCAGCGCCTCCTTCTTCGCCCGCGCCGTACCGGACGATCCGGAGACGATCGCGCCGGCGTGGCCCATGGTGCGGCCCTCGGGGGCGGTGAAGCCGGCGATGTAGCCGACGACGGGCTTGGTGACGTGGTCGCGGATGTAGGCCGCCGCGCGTTCCTCCGCGTCGCCGCCGATCTCGCCGATGAGGACGATCAGGTCGGTGTCGGGGTCGTCCTGGAAGGCGGCGAGACAGTCGATGTGGGTGGTGCCGACGACGGGGTCGCCGCCGATGCCGACGCAGGTGGAGAAGCCGGTGTCCCGCAGTTCGTACATGAGCTGGTAGGTGAGCGTGCCGGACTTGGAGACCAGTCCGACACGGCCCGGCTTGGTGATGTCGGCCGGGATGATGCCGGCGTTGGACTGGCCGGGGGTGATCAGGCCGGGGCAGTTGGGGCCGATGACGCGGGTGCCCTTGTGCCGGGCGTGGGCGAGGAAGGCGACGGAGTCGTGGACGGGGATGCCCTCGGTGATGACGACCGCGAGGCCGATGCCGGCGTCGGCGGCCTCGGTGACGGCGTACTTGGCGAAGGCGGGCGGTACGAAGACGACGGTGACGTCGGCTCCCGTCGCGTCCATGCCCTCGGCGACCGAGCCGAAGACGGGGACCGCGCCGGGGGCACCTCCCGGACCGTTCGGGCTCCGGGGGACCTCGAAGTCGACGCTGCGGCCGGCCTTGCGCGGGTTCACCCCGCCGACGACGTTCGTGCCGGCGGCGAGCATCCGCCGGGTGTGCTTCATGCCTTCGCCGCCGGTCATGCCCTGGACGAGGACCTTGCTCTCCTTGGTGAGGTGGATCGCCATGTCGTCCGGTCTCCTCAGGGTGTGGTGGCGAGGTGGGCGGCCCGGCTCGCGGCGCCGTCCATGGTGGTGACCTGTTCGACGAGCGGGTGCTGGTGCTCGTCGAGAACGGCCCGTCCCCGGGCCGCGTTGTTGCCGTCGAGCCGTACGACGAGCGGCTTGGTCAGCCGTACGGTGTCCAGGGCGCGGACGATGCCGTCGGCGACCGCGTCGCAGGCGGTGATGCCGCCGAAGACGTTGACGAAGACGGACTTCACGGACGGGTCGGCGAGGACGACCGACAGTCCGTCCGCCATGATCTGCGCGGAGGCGCCGCCGCCGATGTCGAGGAAGTCGGCGGGGCGGGCTCCGCAGCCGGCCACCACGTCAAGGGGTGACATGACGAGTCCGGCGCCGTTGCCGATGATGCCGACCTCGCCGTCGAGCTTGACGTAGTTGAGGCCCTTCGCGGCCGCGGCGGCCTCCAGCGGGTCGTGGCGGCCGTCGTCCTCGGCGTACCGGTGTGCCTGACGGAAGACGGCGTTGTCGTCGAGGGTGACCTTGCCGTCGAGCGCCATGATCCGGCCGTCGCGGGTGCGGACGAGCGGGTTGACCTCGACGAGCAGGGCGTCCTCGCGGACGAGGACGTCCCACAGCCGGACGAGCGTGTCGACCGTCTGTGGTGGCAGTCCGGCCGCCTCGGCGATACGGGACGCCGTCGCCAGGGTGACTCCCTCGGCCGGGTCGACGGGGACGCGGGCGACCGCCCCGGGGCGGGTCGCGGCGACCTCCTCGATGTCCATGCCACCCTCGGCGGAGGCGATGGCGAGGAAGCGTCCGGCGGCGCGGTCGAGGACGTAGGAGACGTAGAACTCCTCCTCCGTGTCGACGGGCCGGGCCAGCATCACCGTGCCGACCGTGTGGCCCTTGATGTCCATGCCGAGGATCCGGCGTGCCGTGAGTTCGGCGGCGGCCGGGTCGACGGCGAGTCTGACGCCGCCCGCCTTGCCCCGTCCGCCGGTCTTGACCTGCGCCTTGACGACCACTCGGCCGCCCAGTCGGCGCGCGATCTCGCGGGCCTGTCTGGGCGAGTCGGTGACCTCGGCCGACGGCACCACGATGCCGTGTTCCGCGAAGAGTTCCCTTGCCTGGTGTTCGTACAGGTCCATCTCGGCTCCTGTCTGCGAAGTCGCCGGAAGGTCCGAGGAGGGCCGGAGACGGGCGACCGAAAAGTGCCGCGCACCCCTGGACACCACCCATCGGATGCGGGATAACAAGCTTCATACAGTATTCGTCGACTGTATGCAATGTACCGCGAGAGCGTTCCCCACCCCCTAGGAAGGGACAAGGACTTCGCCATGCCCGACGACACCCAGGACGTCATCTCAGGCGGTCATCTCGTCGCCAAGGCCCTCAAGGCCGAGGGCGTCGACCGCATCTACACCCTGTGCGGCGGCCACATCATCGACATCTACGACGGCTGCGTCGACGAGGGCATCGAGGTCGTCGACGTACGGCACGAGCAGGTGGCCGCCCATGCCGCCGACGGCTACGCGCGCGTCACCGGCAAGCCCGGCTGCGCGGTCGTCACCGCAGGCCCGGGGACGACCGACGCCGTCACCGGGGTCGCCAACGCCTTCCGCGCGGAGTCCCCGATGCTGCTGATCGGCGGTCAGGGGGCTCTCACCCAGCACAAGATGGGGTCGCTGCAGGACCTGCCGCACGTCGACATGATGAACCCCATCACCAAGTTCGCGGCGGCCGTGCCCGACACGGCGCGGGCGGCGGACATGGTGTCGATGGCCTTCCGCGAGTGCTACCACGGCGCCCCCGGCCCCTCCTTCCTGGAGATCCCTCGCGATGTGCTGGACGCCAAGGTGCCGGTGTCCAGGGCGCGCGTGCCGCGGCAGGGCGCGTACCGCGCCTCGACCCGGTCGGCCGGCGATCCCGAGGCGGTCGAGAAGCTGGCCGATCTGCTGGTGCACGCCGAGAAGCCGGCGATCCTGCTCGGCAGCCAGGTATGGACGACCCGGGGCACCGAGGCGGCCGTCGAGCTGGTGCGCACGCTCAACATCCCCGCGTACATGAACGGCGCGGGACGCGGCACGCTCCCGCCCGGCGACCCGCACCACTTCCAGCTCTCCCGGCGGTACGCCTTCTCCAACGCCGACGTCATCGTGATCGTCGGTACGCCCTTCGACTTCCGCATGGGCTACGGCGAGCGGCTCTCCCCCGACGCGACCGTCGTGCAGATCGACCTCGACTACCGCACCGTCGGCAAGAACCGCGACATCGACCTCGGGATCGTGGGCGACGCGGGGCTGGTGCTGAAGTCGGTGACGGAAGCCGCCTCCGGGCGGGTGAACGGGGGTGCGTCCCGGCGCAAGGAGTGGCTGGACGAGCTGCGGGCCGCCGAGCAGAGCGCCCTGGAGAAGCGACTGCCGCAGCTCCGGTCGGACGCCTCGCCCATCCACCCGTACCGGCTGGTCGGCGAGATCAACGACTTCCTCACCGAGGACTCGATCTACATCGGCGACGGCGGCGACATCGTCACCTTCTCCGGGCAGGTCGTCCAGCCCAAGTCACCCGGGCACTGGATGGACCCGGGGCCGCTCGGCACCCTCGGCGTCGGTGTCCCCTTCGTGCTCGCCGCCAAGCAGGCCCGGCCCGACAAGGAGGTCGTCGCGCTCTTCGGCGACGGCGCCTTCTCCCTCACCGGCTGGGACTTCGAGACCCTCGTCCGCTACGACCTCCCCTTCGTCGGCGTCGTCGGCAACAACTCCTCGATGAACCAGATCCGCTACGGCCAGGCCGCCAAGTACGGCAAGGACCGGGAGCGGGTCGGCAACACCCTCGGCGACGTCCGGTACGACGAGTTCGCGCGGATGCTGGGCGGTCACGGCGAGGAGGTCCGCGATCCCGCCGACATCGGCCCCGCCCTGCGCCGGGCCCGTGAGTCCGGCAAGCCTTCGCTGATCAACGTCTGGGTGGACCCCGACGCGTACGCCCCCGGAACCATGAACCAGACCATGTACAAGTGAGGTGCACGCCCATGACCCCCAAGGCACTTGAGGGCATCCGCGTCCTCGACATGACGCATGTCCAGTCCGGCCCCTCCGCGACCCAGCTGCTGGCCTGGCTCGGCGCGGACGTCGTCAAGCTGGAGGCGCCGACCGGCGACATCACGCGCAAGCAGCTGCGCGACCTGCCGGACGTCGACTCCCTCTACTTCACGATGCTCAACTGCAACAAACGGAGCATCACCCTCAACACCAAGACCGAGCGCGGCAAGGAGATCCTCACCGAGCTGATCCGGCGCTCGGACGTCATGGTCGAGAACTTCGGGCCGGGCGCGATCGACCGGATGGGGTTCACCTGGGACCGCGTCAAGGAGATCAATCCACGGATCGTCTACGCCTCCATCAAGGGGTTCGGGGACGGCCCGTACACCAACTTCAAGGCGTACGAGGTCGTCGCCCAGGCCATGGGCGGGTCGATGTCGACCACCGGTTTCGAGGACGGGCCGCCGCTGGCGACGGGGGCCCAGATCGGGGACTCGGGCACGGGTGTGCACGCGGTGGCCGGCATCCTCGCCGCCCTGTTCCAGCGGGAGCGCACCGGGCGCGGGCAGCGGGTGAACGTGGCCATGCAGCACGCGGTGCTCAACCTCTGCCGGGTGAAGCTGCGCGACCAGCAGCGCCTGACCCATGGTCCACTCGCCGAATATCCCAACGAGGACTTCGGCGACGAGGTTCCCCGCTCCGGGAACGCGTCCGGCGGGGGCCAGCCGGGCTGGGCGGTGAAGTGCGCTCCGGGCGGCCCGAACGACTACGTGTACGTCATCGTGCAGCCCGTCGGCTGGAAGCCGCTCAGCGAGCTCATCGGCCGGCCGGAACTGGCCGACGACCCCGAGTGGGCGACGCCGGAGGCCCGGCTGCCCAAGCTGAACAAGATGTTCCAGCTGATCGAGGAGTGGTCCTCGACCCTGCCCAAGTGGGAGGTGCTGGAACGGCTGAACGCGCACAACATCCCGTGCGGGCCGATCCTGTCCACCAGGGAGATCATCGAGGACCGCTCACTGGTCGCCAACGAGATGGTCGTCACCGTCCCGCACCCCGAGCGCGGCGAGTTCGTCACCGTCGGCAGCCCGCTGAAGCTCTCCGACTCCCCCGTGGACGTGGTCGCCTCCCCGCTGCTGGGCGAGCACAACGCGGAGGTCTACGTCGGTGAACTGGGCCTCGGGGACGAGGAGCTGCACCTGCTCAAGTCGAACGGGGTGATCTGACGTGATGGCCGAGGACCGGGCGCCGAGGATCCGGGCGCTGCTGGACTCGGTGCGCGCCGAGGGCCGTACCGCGCTCACCGCGCCCGAGGGCAAGATGATCGCCGACGCGTACGGGATCGCCGTACCCGGCGAGGAGCTGGCCGCCGATGTCGACGAGGCCGTGGCGTACGCGGCGCGGTTCGGCGGGCCCGTCGTGATGAAGATCGTGTCACCGGACATCCTGCACAAGACCGACGCCGGCGGTGTGATCGTCGGGGTGGAGGGGGCGGCGGACGTACGGGCGGCGTTCTGCCGGATCGTCGAGAACGCGCGGGCGTACGCCCCGGATGCGCGCATCGAGGGCGTGCAGGTGCAGGAGCTGCTGCCGAAGGGGCAGGAGGTCATCGTCGGCGCGGTCACCGATCCGACGTTCGGGAAGGTGGTGGCGTTCGGGCTCGGCGGGGTGCTCGTCGAGGTGCTGAAGGACGTCACGTTCCGGCTGGCGCCGGTGGACTCCGACGAGGCGCTGTCGATGCTGGACTCGATCCGGTCGGCGGAGATCCTGCGCGGGGTGCGGGGTCAGGAGGGTGTGGACCGGTGGGCGGTCGCCGAGCAGATCCGGCGGGTGTCGCGACTGGTGGCGGACTTCCCGGAGATCGCCGAGGTGGACCTCAACCCGGTGATCGCCACCGCGGACGGAGCGGTCGCCGCCGACATCCGCGTGATCCTCTCCACCGGGCAGCCGAAGGAGCGGCGCCGCTACTCGCGCGAGGAGATCCTCGCCTCCATGCGCCGGCTGATGCAGCCGCGTTCGGTGGCCGTGATCGGGGCCTCCAACGAGCCGGGCAAGATCGGCAACTCGGTGATGCGCAACCTCGTCGACGGCGGCTTCGCCGGGGAGATCCATCCGGTGAACCCCAAGGCCGATGACATTCTCGGCCGCAAGGCGTACAGGAGTGTCACCGACGTGCCCGGTGAGGTGGATGTGGCGGTCTTCGCGATCCCCGCCAGGTTCGTGGCCTCGGCGCTGGAGGAGGTGGGGCGCAAGCGGATCCCGAACGCCGTACTGATCCCCTCCGGGTTCGCGGAGACCGGTGAACACGAACTCCAGGACGAGATCGTGGCGGTCGCCGAGCGGCACGGCGTCCGGCTGCTCGGGCCCAACATCTACGGCTACTACTCGACCTGGCAGGACCTGTGCGCCACGTTCTGCACGCCGTACGACGTCAAGGGCGGGGTGGCGCTGACCAGCCAGTCGGGCGGCATCGGGATGGCGATCCTGGGCTTCGCGCGCACTACCGGAACCGGTGTGTCGGCGATCGTCGGCCTCGGCAACAAGTCGGACCTGGACGAGGACGACCTGCTGACCTGGTTCGGCGAGGACCCGCACACCGAGTGCATCGCGATGCACCTGGAGGACCTCAAGGACGGGCGCGCGTTCGTCGAGGCCGCGCGGGAGACCGTACCGAAGAAACCGGTCGTGGTGCTGAAGGCGGGGCGTACGGCGGCGGGCGCGAAGGCCGCGGGCTCGCACACCGGCGCGCTGGCGGGCGACGACGCGGTGTACGACGACGTCCTGCGGCAGGCGGGCGTCATCCGGGCACCGGGTCTGAACGACATGCTGGAGTACGCGCGCGCCTTGCCGGTGCTGCCCACGCCGCGGGGCGACAACGTGGTGATCATCACCGGGGCCGGCGGCAGCGGGGTGCTGCTGTCGGACGCGGTGACGGACAACGGGCTGTCGCTGATGGAGATCCCGGCCGATCTGGACGCGGCGTTCAGGGAGTTCATCCCGCCGTTCGGGGCCGCGGGCAACCCCGTGGACATCACCGGCGGGGAGCCGCCGTCGACGTACGAGGCGACGATCCGGCTGGGTCTCGGGGACCCGCGCATCCACGCCCTGGTGCTCGGTTACTGGCACACGATCGTCACTCCTCCCATGGTGTTCGCCGAACTCACCGCGCGGGTGGTGGCCGAGTTCCGGGAGCGCGGGATCGAGAAGCCGGTGGTGGCGTCCCTGGCGGGCGACGTGGAGGTGGAGGAGGCCTGCCAGTACCTCTTCGAACGCGGGGTCGTGGCGTACCCGTACACCACCGAGAAGCCGGTGGCCGTGCTGGGCGCCAAGTACCGGTGGGCGCGGGCCGCGTCGAAGCTGGGGGCCGAAGGCCCCGCCGCCAGGACGGCGGTGGGAGACGGGCGGGATGCCGGGGGCGGCTCATGAGGTGAGCGGCGAGGGGCCGGCCGACGGGTGCGCGTCGGCCGGCCCCGGAAACCCGCGTGCGCACGAAAGGCATTGGACAGGGGGCGCTGGCCAGAACTTTCGACGCCAGGGGTGCAAACGACATGACAACCACCGATGTCACACGGGTCGCCGCCTACCGGGAGGTGACCGACAGGAACGGGCGCGTCTACCGCGTGGGCGAGTCCGACATCGACATCATGGGGCGCAAGCGCAAGTGGATGGTGATCCTGCCCTGGATCGGCATGATGGGCATCTCCTCCGCCGAGTACGCGTTCGCGTCCGCCGAGGACACGCTCCACGAGGCCCACCAGTGGTCCAGCGGCAGCGTCTACTGGATGATGACCGCCTGGGTGTTCTGCCAGGCCGCGGTCGCCTTCCCGGCGGGGCGGCTGCGGGAGAGCGGCAGACTGCCCGCGCGGTGGGCGATGATGCTGGGCTCGGCCGGCACGCTGCTCGGCTATCTGTCGCTGGCGTTCGCGCCGCACGTCGCGTTCGCCTTCATCGGGTTCGGCGTGTTCAGCGGCATGGGCGCGGGCATGGTGTACGCGACCTGCGTCAACATGGTCGGCAAGTGGTACCCGGAGCGCAGGGGCGGCAAGACCGGCTTCGTCAACGGCGGTTTCGCCTACGGCTCGGTGCCGTTCGTCTTCATCTTCCACGGCTACATGGACGGCTCCAACTTCCGCTGGGTGCTGGTCTCGGCGGGTGTCTTCCTCGCCGCCATGGTGGCTCTCGCCGGCTTCTGCTTCCGGGACCCGCCGAAGAACTGGTGGCCGGCCGCCGTCGACCCGCTGAACCCGCCGGACGACCCGCGGGCCCGGCGTTCGCTGGAGAAGAACCCCCCGGCCGTCAAGCAGTACTCCCCGATGGAGGCGTGGAGGACCGGCCGGGTGGCGCTGATGTGGTTCTGTCTCGCCTGTACCTCCGGCGTGAACATCTTCGGTATCGCCTTCCAGGTCGACATCGGTGAGGACGCGGGCTTCGCGGCCGGCATCGTGGCCACCGCGATGTCGCTGAAGGCGATCGTCAACGGCACCGGGCGCGGCGTCATCGGCTGGCTCTCCGACCTCTACGGCCGCAAGCAGTGCCTGCTCCACGTGTGCGCCATCCTCGGCCTCGCCCAGTTCGGCATCATCTGGTCGGCCGAGATCAGGAACCTGCCGCTGTTCCTGCTCTTCTCCGCCGTCTCCGGTTTCGGCGGCGGTGCCATCTTCCCGATGTTCGCGGCGCTGACGGCGGACTACTTCGGCGAGGACAACAACGCCACCAACTACGGGATGGTCTACAGCTCCAAGCTCGTCTCCGGTCTGGGCGCGGGCATGGGGACCGTGGTCGTCGGCGCCTGGGGCCACAACGGCGCCTTCACCCTGGCGGGCTGCATCTCGATCTTCGCCGGGTTCGTGGCGCTGTTCCTGCAACCACCGGGACGCCCGAAGGACAAGCGCGTCACGCCCAACCCCCGGCCGCTCGGCGAGGGATGACCTGGCGAAGCTCCCCCGCACGGACCGGGCGGCCCCTCCCCCAGCACGCGGGAGGGGCCGCCCGGTCCGTGTTCCGGGTCAGCGGCGCCGCTTGCGCAGGGCCGCCATGTTGTCGTAGCTGATCTTGGCCTCGCGCAGCGACTGCGCGGGGTCGGTGGCGCTCGGGGAGTTGTCGTCCTCGACCATCGGGTTGTGGTAGTTCCGCTCGCCGACCCGCGAGAAGAACGTCGTGTAGTCGATGACGCCGGTCCCGAAGGGCACCATGTCGTAGCCCATGCCGTTGGTCGTGCTGACGACACCGTCCTTGGCGTGGAACAGCGGGTAGCGCTTGTTGTCGCGGGCGACCAGGCCGGCCGGGTCGAAGACGCTCTTTTGGGTGGAGCCGTCGTGGGCGGTGTACGTGTGGAACTTGTACTGGGCGACGTGCGCCCAGAAGATGTCCATCTCCAGCCAGACCGCCCTCGGGTCGGTGATCTTCAGGAAGTACTCCAGCTTCCGGATGCCGGAGCTGCGGGTCGGCCGGCCCTGGTCGTCCAGCGGGCCGCCGTCGAGCAGGAAGCCGTAGGCGCTGTCGTGGTTGTGGGTGTAGAGCTTGATGCCCTCGCGGCGGGCGATCGCGCCGAGGGCGTTCCACTTGTCGGCGGCCACGTCCCAGTCGGCGCGGTAGGAGCTGCCGGTGGGGTCGCCACCGGTGCCCATGTGGTCCATGCCGATGATGTTGGCGATCTCGAGGTGCTTCTTGAAGGTGTCCAGGTCCGCGGTGGTCAGCGGCCAGGACGGCGGGATGAAGCCGTGGTTGCCCTGGGCACGCAGACCGTAGTCGTCGAGCCAGGAGCGCAGCAGCCTGGCGCCCTCGACGGTTTCCAGGTCGGCGCCGCCGGGAGCGTTCGCGTGCTGGCGGTAGCCGGCGAACTCCACCTGGCGGTAGCCGTGGCGGGCCAGCTGCTTGAACACCTCGCGGAAGCCGGAGGGCAGGTCGCTCGCGAGGGGGTCGCGTGCGGTGGCGTCACGGACGGTGTAGAGGATGATGCCGCGCTTGTGCGGCGGGACGAGCACCTGTCCGCGCCCGTGTCCGTGCCCGTGGTCGTGGTCTCTGCCCCGGTCGTGGGCCAGGGCGGGGGCGGCGCCGAAGACGGGGGCGGCGACGGCTCCGGCCGCCACTGCGGTGCAGGTGCTGAGGAAACGGCGCCGGTCCACACCGAGGGTGCGGCGCAGTCCCTCGTCCGGGGCGTCGGCGGCTTCGGTGCGTGAAGGGTCGGAGTACGGGGTCACGAGTGGCCTGCCTTCTCGGTCGTGGCCGGTTCCGGTCCCGCCGGGACCGGCCGTTGTCAGTGCCGTGTGTTTCACTCTCGGTAGTCGGATCTCGGGGGCCGTACCGGGTGGTGCGTCAGTCGAGTCCGGCCAGCCGGAGCAGGAGTTGTTTGACGTCGGTGGCCGCGACGCGGTCTCCGACAGCGCGGGGGGTGGAGCAGATGAGGAGCGGACCGTCGTCGTCGCTCGCGGGGAGGCGGCCGTGGCTGCCGCGAATAGGTGAGGGGTCCAGGGGCACGACCGCCATGCGGTAGCGCATGCCGAGTTTCTTGCGCGCCAGCGCGGTGGCCGCCTTGACCTTGACGTAGGGGTCGAGGGGATCCATGAACAGTTCGACCGGGTCGTAGCCGGGTTTGCGGTGGATCTCGACGAGCTGCGCGAAGTCGGGCGCGCGGTCGTCGTCGAGCCAGTAGTAGTACGTGAACCAGGCGTCGGGCTCGGCGACGGCGACGAGTTCGCCGGCGCGCGGATGGTCGAGGTGGTGGGCCTTCTTGCCCTCGTCGTCGAGGAGTCGCTCGACGCCGGGCAGTCCGTCGAGGGCGGCGCGGGTGGCGTCGAGGTCCTCGGGGCGGCGCACGTAGACGTGGGCGAGCTGGTGGTCGGCGACCGCGAAGGCACGGGAGGCCATCGGGTCGAGGTACTCCATGCCGTCCTGGGTGTGGACCTCGAGGAGGCCGGCGCGGCGCAGGGCGCGGTTGATGTCCACGGGCCGGTTCACGCGGGTGATGCCGTACTCGGACAGGGCGACGACGGTACGGCCCTCGGCGCGGGCGTCGTCCAGCAGCGGGGCCAGTGCGGCGTCGAGGTCGGCGGCCGCCTGCAGGGAGCGCGGGTCGTCGGGGCCGAAGCGCTGCAGGTCGTAGTCGAGGTGAGGGAGGTAGCAGAGGGTCAGGTCGGGGTGGCGGGTGCGCATGATGTGGCGGGTGGCGTCGATGATCCACTGGCTGGAGACCAGGTCGGCGCCGGGTCCCCAGAAGTGGAAGAGGGGGAAGGTGCCGAGTTTCTCGGTGAGTTCGTCGTGCAGGGCGGGCGGCCGGGTGTAGCAGTCGGGTTCCTTGCGGCCGTCGGCGTAATAAACGGGACGGGGGGTGACGGTGATGTCGGTGTCGGCGCCCATGGCGTACCACCAGCAGATGTTGGCGACGGTGTAGCCGGGGTGGGCGCGGCGGGCGGCGTCCCAGAGCTTGTCGCCGGCGACGAGGCCGTTGTGCTGCCGCCACAGCAGTACGTCGCCGAGTTCGCGGAAGTACCAGCCGTTGCCGACGATGCCGTGCTCCGAGGGCATGGTGCCGGTGAGGAAGGTGGACTGGGCGGCGCAGGTGACGGCGGGCAGGACGGTGCCGAGCGGGGCGCGGGAGCCGGACCGGCCGAGCGTCTTGAGGTGGGGCATGTGGTCGAGGAGACGGGAGGTGAGGCCCACGACGTCGAGGACGAGCAGGGGGGTGGGGTCGGTCATGGGAGTTCCTTCAGGCCGAGGTCCGTCAGGAGGTCGCGGGCCAGGGTGAGTTCGGCGGCGATGCCGTCGGCGAGCTGGGTGCGGCCGCGGGGGCGCAGCTCGGGCGGGAGGGCCTGCCAGGTGTAGGTCTCGACCTCGAGGTGGCGGGTGAGGGGGCGCGGGCCGCCGACGAGCCGGGTCAGGACGGACTTCAGGACGGGCAGCGTGGAGGTGAGGGGCGCGGTGGGGGCCGCGTGCAGCGGGACGTGGAAGTGGGAGCGCCAGGGCGCCGTGTCGGGCAGGGCGCCGCCGGCCAGGGCCTCGTCGAGGTCGTCGGTGCCGCGCAGGCCGGCCGGGACGGGGGCCCCTCCCGCTCGAGCGGAGTCGAGGGCGGGGGCTGTGCGGGTCTGGTGCAGGAAGCGGGGTTCGGCGAAGGCGGCCAGTGCCTCGCGGACCTCGGGGAGGTGGGGCTGTTCGGCGTGCAGGGCTGCGGAGAGCTGGGACTTGACCACGGGTACGCCGGCCCGGGCGAGGTCGTCCAGGGCGGTGTGCGGGTCTTCGAAGGAGGTGGCGAGGTGGCAGGTGTCGACACAGATGCCGACGCGGTCGTGGGCGATCGCGGTGAGCGGGGCGATGGCGTCACGGGTGGTCTCGACGACACAGCCGGGTTCCGGTTCCAGGGCGACCCGGATGGAGCGCCCGGTCAGTTCCTGGAGGGCGTCGAGGCGTTCGGCGAGGGTGCGCAGGGCGGTGCGGGCCGTCTGCGCGCGCTGCTCGTCGTAGGCGGTGCGCCAGGCCAGCGGCAGGGTGGAGATGCTGCCGTCGGTGACGTCGTCGGGGAGGAGTCCGGCGAGGACACGGGCCAGGGAGGTGGTGTGTTCCAGGCGCTCGGGGTCGGCCCAGTCCGGCTTGTAGACGCGGTACTTGACCTCTTCGGCGCCGAAGCCCTCGTAGGGGAAGCCGTTGAGGGTGACGACCTCCAGGCCGCGCCGGTCGAGTTCGCAGCGCAGTCCGCGCAGGGCGGCGGGGTCGGTGACGAGGGCGTGCGCGGCGTCCTTGGCGAGCCACAGGCCGATGCCGAGCCTGTCCCGGCCGAGACGGCGGCGGACCGGTTCGCAGTGGTCGCGGAGCTGGGCGAGGACACCGTCCAGGGTTTCGGCGGGGTGCACGTTGGTGCAGTAGGCGAGGTGGACGGTGGAGCCGTCGGGGTGGCGGAAGCGCATGGCTCACGCCTCCGTGGCGGGGACGCCGGCCGGCCGGGGCTCGTCCCTCGGTGCGCCGCGCAGGACGGAGTTGCCCTCGTGGGTGGCGTCGGTGGCGTCGACGTCGAGGTTGAGACGGCCGCTGAGCCCGTAGAAGGCGACGGGGTTGCGCCACAGCACCCGGTCGACGTCGTCCTCGGTGAAGCCCTCGGCGAGCATCAGGTCGGCGACCTTGCGGGTCTTGAGGGGGTCGCTCCGGCCCCAGTCGGCGGCGGAGTTCACCAGGACCTGTTCGGGGCCGTGGGCGCGCAGGATGGCGACCATCCGTTCCTCGTCCATCTTGGTGTCGGGATAGACGGAGAAGCCGAGCCAGGCACCGCTGTCCTTGGCCTCCTTGACGGTGGTCTCGTTGAGGTGGTCGACCAGGACGCGGTCGGTGGGCAGGGCGGACTCGCGGACCACGTCCAGGGTGCGGCGCAGCCCGGCGAGCTTGTCGCGGTGCGGGGTGTGCACCAGCGCGGGCAGGCCGTGGTCGGCGGCGAGCTGGAGCTGGGCGGCGAGGGCGGTGTCCTCGGCGGGGGTCATGGAGTCGTAGCCGATCTCGCCGACGGCCACCACGTTGTCCTTGACGAGATACCGGGGCAGCGCGTCGAGGACGGGCGTGCAGCGCGGGTCGTTGGCCTCCTTGGGGTTGAGGGCGAGGGTGCAGTGGTGGGCGATGCCGTACTGGGCGGCGCGGAAGGGTTCCCAGCCGAGGAGGGCGTCGAAGTAGTCGAGGAAGGAGGCCGGGGAGGTGCGGGGCTGGCCGAGCCAGAAGGAGGGCTCGACGACGGCGCGGACGCCCGCGGTGTACATGGCCTCGTAGTCGTCGGTGGTGCGCGACGTCATGTGGATGTGGGGGTCGAAGATGCGCATCAGGACTCCTTGCCGTGGGGGTCGTCCGTGCCGTGCGGCGGGGTGGCGGGGGCGGACTCGGTCAGGGCCAGGACGCGGTGCAGGTCCTCGGGGACGGTGCGGCCGGCGGCGGTGCGTTCCGCGGCGTAGTCGCCGAGCATGCGGGCGAGTTCGCCGTCGCCCCGGGCGCGCCGGGCCAGGTCCGCCACGTGGTCGAGGCCGACGCCGGTGAACAGGCACTTCAGGACCGCGTGCCGCCAGGCGTGGGCGTCGAGGTGCCGGGCGGCGTAGGGGCCGAGGGCGGCGGCGACGAGCCGGGTGTCGTTGGTGCGCAGGGCGTCCTCGACGAGCGGGAGGGCGTCGGGTTCGTCGGGCACGAGGTGCGGCAGGGCGTGCAGGACGGCGCGGCGCTCGTCGGCGGTGCCCTGGAAGTAGACCCGGGTCAGGGCGTCGGCGTCGGCGTCGGCCGCGTGCAGGATGAGGACGCGGGCGGCGTCGGCGTGGGCGGGGCCGCAGCGGCGGCCGGCCTCGGCCAGGCGCAGCTCCCACACGGAGATGGGCCCGTGGGTGCCGGGGTGGGCGGCGGCCTCGTCCAGGGCCTGGTCGAGCCAGGCTCGGGCGGCTCCGCCCAGCCGGCCGGCGAGGCGGCTGCGCAGTTCGGCGGGTGGGGTGAGGGCGGGGGTGGTGCCGTCACCGGGGGTCGTCGGCCCGCCGGTGGTGTCTGCCTCCGGGGTGGCCGGGGTGGCATGGGGGCGGGTCACGGGGTTCTGCTCCCTTCGGGGGTGGCGGAGGGATCGCCGTGCGGTGGGACGGGGACGGAAGGGGCGGCGTGGCGGAGGAACGGGAGGGAGTGGGCGGCGAAGTGGGGCCCCGCGTGGGAGTGGCGGGGCAGTTCCACGACCGTCAGGCCCTGGTAGCCGGTGGCGGCGAGGGCCGCGAGGACGGGCGGGAAGTCGATCTCGCCGTCACCGAAGGGGAGGTGTTCGTGGACGCCTCGGCGCATGTCCTCGATCTGGACGTGGCGCAGCCAGGGGGCGGCGTCGCGTACGCAGTCGGCGGGAGGGAGGGGTTCGAGGCACTGGCAGTGGCCGATGTCCAGGGTGAGGCCGAGGGGCTCGGGATCGCCGAGCGTGCGGCGCAGATGGTGGAAGTCGGCGAGGGTGGCGAGGAGGTGGCCGGGTTCGGGTTCGACGGCGAGGGGGACGCCGGCGGTGGCGGCGGCGTCCAGGACGGGAGTGAGGGTTTCGGCGAGGCGTTTCCAGGCGGTGGCCTCGTCGGTGCCGTCGGGAACGATGCCGCTGAAGCAGTGCACGGCGTGCGCGCCGAGGTCGGCGGCGACGCGGACGGCACGCAGGAGGAGGTCGACGCGGCGGGCGCGGTCGTCCGGGTCGGCGTCCAGCAGCGAGGGGCCGTGCTTGCGGCGGGGGTCGAGCACATAGCGGGCGCCGGTCTCCACGGTCACGCCGAGCCCCAGCTCGTCGAGACGGTGCGCGACCCGGCGGGTGCGGGCGGCGAGGTCCGGGGCGAGCGGATCGAGGTGCATGTGGTCGAGGGTCAGGCCCACGCCGTCGTAGCCGAGGTCGGCGAGGAGGGCGAGGGCGTCGTCGAGACGGAGGTCGGCGAGACCGTTGGTGCCGTAGCCGAAACGGAGGGGGGTGCGGGCGCTCCGGTTCGCGTCCCGGGCCCCGTCCGCGTGTGCGGCCCGGCTCACGTCCCGGGCCCCGTCCGCGTGTGCGGCCCGGCTCACGTCCCGGCCCAGGCCATGACCGTCGCCGCTCCCCTCCCGGCCCGCATGCCGGGCCGGGCGACCCGCCACGTCCTGACTCGCCTCCGCGGCCGGGACACGACCGTCCCCGGTCGCGTCCCGGCTCACGTACCGAGCCGGGTCGCCGCTCGTGCCCCGGCTCGCCTCCGGGGCCGGGACACGAGCGTCCTCGGTCACCTGTCGGCTCGCGCCCTGGTTCGGGTTCCGGCTCATGTGATGCTCACCTTCCCCATACCGGCCCTCCTCGCGAACATCCGGCCGGCCGGGGCCAGGGCCGCGACCAGGAGGGATGTGGCGGTCCCGCCGGATCGGGCGGCGAGTGCGGCCTGGAGCGGGATCGTGGCGCGGATGCCGCCGCCCACGGCGCGTTGGGTGAGGGGAGGTGAAGGGTTGAGCGTGGCGTGGAAGTAGGGGCGGGCGGCCGTGGCGGCGTAGGCGGCGCCCAGGGCGATGGCGAGGGCGCCTGCGGGGCCGGAGCCCGGCAGGCCGGGGGCGGCTGCTGCCCGCCGGCCTGCCGGGAGTCGGGTGCGGCGGTGGGCGACCAGCCGGGTCAGCACCCCCGTCGTCGCGAGGGCCGCCAGCGGGGCCAGGGCCGAGCCGCCGGTGGTCTCCCGGCGGGAGACGGCCGTGACCGCGAGGGTGTGGCTGCCGAGCAGCGCGGCGGAGGGCAGTGCGGCGCGGGTGCCGCCGCCGGTGGCCGCGGCGCCCAGGAGCAGGTCGAGTCCGCGGGCGGCGGCCATGGCCGCGGGACCGGCGGGCGTGTGCTTCAGGACGAGGTCGTAGGCCCAGACGGTCGCCGCCAGGGGCGCGGCCACCGCGAGGGCGGGGCGTCCCGCACCGGCGGCGAGCGCCAGTCCGGCGCCGGTGAGGGCACCGGCGGCGGTGAGGGCGGCGGCCGGACGGACACGGCCGGACGGCAGCGGGCGGTGCGGGCGCTCCACGGCGTCCTCGGCGCGGTCCGCCCAGTCGTTCAGGGCCATGCCGGCCTCGTACAGGCACAGCGAGGATCCGATGGCGAGCAGGGTGCGGGGCCCGGGGCGCACACCGGCCGCCGCCGCACCGGCCAGGGCGTCGCCGGGGACGGTGAACAGCGCGGGCAGGCGAAGCAGTTCCGCCCACGCGGTTGCGGGCCCGCCCCGTGCGTGTGCCGTCGTGGACCCGTGCGGGTGCGTCGTGGTTGTTCGCGCAGTTCCCCGCGCCCCTGGGGAGTCGCCCAGCCCGCGCACGTCCCGCGCGGGCATGTCGTAGGCGCGTCCCGTCATGGGCCCGTGCGGGTCCGTCGTGGTTGTTCGCGCAGTTCCCCGCGCCCCTGGGGAGTCGCCCAGCCCGCGCACGTCCCGCGCGGGCTCCCCCCGTGCGGGCGTGTCCGGGGCGCCGGGCGTCGGGCGGCTCATCGGTGGGCCTCGGGGTCGGTGGCGTCGGGCCGCAGTCGTTCGGCGAAGTGCCTCAGGTCCGTGTACTGCTCGGCCAGTGACGACGGGCCGTCGCCGACCGGGTCCTTGAAGTAGAAGCCCAGCTCGCTCAGCGGGCCGGTCAGGCCCTTCTGCCGGGCGCGGGCGGTCAGTCGGGCCAGGTCGAGGACGAGGGGGGCGGCCAGGGACGAGTCGCAGCCCTGCCAGGTGGTCTGGAGGATCATGCGGGCGCCGAGGAAGCCGTCGAAGGCGATGTGGTCCCAGGCGGTCTTCCAGTCGCCGAGGGCCGGTACGTCGTCGATGTGGACCTCGCCCTCGGGGGCGGTGCCGAGGGTGTCGGCGAGGACGCGTTCCTTGCCGGCGTTCTTCGCCGCCGCCGCGGCCGGGTCGGCCAGGGCCGCGCCGTCGCCGCCGCCCAGGAGGTTGGTGCCGGACCAGGCGCGCACGGCGAGGGCGCGCTGCAGGAACATCGGGCCGAGGACGGAGCGCAGCAGGGTCTGCCCGGTCTTGCCGTCGCGGCCCCCGTACGGCAGGCCCGAGGACGCGGCGAGCGCGGCCAGCGCCGGGTGGTGCAGGCCCGTGGAGGGGGTGAAGTTGACGTAGGGGCAGCCGGCGCGCAGGGCGGCCGCCGCGTAGAGGGAGCTGGGCGGCAGGGTGCCGTCGGTGGGGGCCGGCTCGGTGGAGGCCACGTTGATCACGACGGCGCCCGCGAGGTCCTGGCGGCGCACGAAGTCGCGGATGTCGGCCGCGAACACGTCGATCCACTGGTCCTGGGTGCGGCCGGTGTCACCGGGCGGGGGGCCGCCGGGCCTGATCTCCCGGTCGGCGGCGACGAGTTCGGCGTGCACGGCGGACGGCAGGCCGTGCGGCAGGACACCGCCGTCGGCGAGGTGCTCGGCACGCTTGGGCAGCGGGCAGTCGACGGTGTCGTGACCGCCGAAGACGAGGGACGACAACGGGGGCAGACCGCATGTGGTGAAGGGAGCGGTCTCGGTGACCATGCCGGTCGGCGGGTGGAGCCCGGCGGCGACGGCGGCGCAGCCCGCGATCGCGGTGGTGGCGACGGAGCCGCGTGCCCCGATGAGCCAGACGCCGAAGCGGGGGGCCGGGGAGGGGGTGGGGAGGGAAGGTTCGGCGGACATGGGCAGCCTCCTTGTCGTACGCGAACCTGGTGCGAGCGCCGGAGGGGGACGAGCGGGGTGCCGGGTGCGTCGGCCCCGGCGGGACGGCGGGCGGAGGTCCGGCGTCCTCCGCCCGCCGCCGTTCCGGTCGCCCCCTCGTCAGGGGGCGGGGCGCCCTAGGAGGGCAGTTCCTTCAGCTGGATGTCGCGGAAGGAGACCTGGTCGTCGGCGCCGTGGTTCTGCAGACCGATGTAGCCGTCGGTCAGGCTCCGCTCGGGGTCCTTGTTGGTGAAGTCGTTGATCTTGACTCCGTTGAGGAACACCTGGAGGCGTTCGCCCTGGACCTTGATCTCGTAGGAGTTCCACTGGCCGGGCGGCCGCAGGACCTGGTCACGGGCCTTGGTGTTCGCCGACTTGAAGGAGTAGACGGAGCCCGTGGTGCGGTCCGCCGCGTCCGTGGCGTCGATCTGGATCTCGTAGCCCTTGTTCACCGCGGACCAGGGGTCGTCGGAGGCCGGGAAGCCCACGAAGATCCCGGAGTTGTCGTCGCCCCGCATCTTCCAGTCGAGCGTGAGGGAGTACGACTTCAGTTCCTTGGCCTGGTACCAGAGCAGGCCCATGCCGCCCTTGGACTCCAGCGTGCCGTCCTTGACGTCGAACGTGCCGGGGCCGGCCTGCTTCCAGCCGTCCAGGGTCTGGCCGTTGAAGATCTCCCGGTAGCCCTTGTCCGGCTTGCAGTCCGCCTTCACCTGGCCGGTGGCGTACTGCATGCCGCCGAGCAGATGGGTGCGGAAGGCCTCGTCGGCGTACGACTCCTTGGTGTGGCCGCCGCCGGTGTAGAAGGAGCGGCCGCCGCCGTAGCTCTGGCACCAGGCGATCGGGTGGTCGCCCTTCATGGTGCCGCCGTCGTAGGTGGTCTCGTCGAGGGTGGCGAGGACCTTGGCCTGCTCACGCGGGTTGGTGCGGTAGTTGTACCACTCGTCGGTGCGCTCCCAGGTGTCGCCGAGGTGCGCGGTGGACGGGTGGTCGTGGTCGTGGACGCGCACGGTGGCCTTCTGGATGGCCGGGTGCGAGTCGAAGTAGGCGCCGACGAGTCCGCCGTAGAACTCCCAGTCGTACTCGGTGTCGGCGGCGGCGTGGATGCCCATGTAGCCGCCGCCGTTCCTGACGTAGTTCTCGAACGCCTTCTGCTGGTCGGCGTCGAGGACGTCACCGGTGGTGGACAGGAAGGCGACCGCGTCGTACTTGGCGAGGTTGGCGGTGGTGAACTGCCGGGCCTCCTCGGTCGCCGTGACCGAGATGCCGGCCGGGGCGCCGAGTTCCTTCAGGGCGGCGACGCCCTCCGGGATGGAGTCGTGGCGGAAGCCGGCCGTCCTGGAGAAGACCAGGACCTTCTTGCCCTTCTTGAACGGCTCGGTGGAGAACTCGAAGTCGTCCACGTCGTACAGCGCGCCGTCGCCGCCCCGGAAGACCAGGTAGATCTCCGTGGTCTTCCTCGGCAGGGACCGCAGCGGCACGTCGACGTCCTGGAACGTCTCCCAGCCACCGGTCGGCGGGATGTACGCCGAGCCGTGCAGCTTGCCGGTGGGCGAGCCGGTGCGCAGCTCGATGAAGCCGCCCGCGCCGCCGGAGGAGGCCCGTACGGTCATCTTCTTCTGGCCCTTGAACAGGTAGGGGCTGAAGGAGATCCAGTCGCCGTCGTCGATGTCGCCGACGGTCTTGCCGCCGTTGGCGCCGGTCTTGTCGATCACCGACACGCCCTGCTGGGTGGAGAAGTGCTCGGCCTGGCGGTGCAGCGGCTGGAGCACGGTGCGCGCGGTGCCGGTCAGCGCCTCCTGGCCGTTCGCCCCGCCGTCGGTGTAGCTGGCACCGACGACACCGTAGATGTCGGCGTTGGGGTCGTGACCGCCGTCCCCGGCGGGCGGCTTCAGGGTGCCCTCACAGCCCATCTCGCTGGTCAGCTCGTGGGCGTGCGAGTCGTGGCCGAGGCTGTAGGCGACCTTGACCCTGGAGCAGTCGATGGTCTCCTCGGGGTCGGTGACGGTCACCTTGAACGGGACGGGCTCACCGAAGGCCGCGAGGCTGCCGTTGCCCGGCACCGTGATCCTCACCGTGGGCTCGGTGTTGCCGACGACGATCCGGGTGCTGGCGCTGCCGGTGTTGCCCTCGGGGTCCTTCGCGGTGAAGGTCGCGGTGTAGGTGCCGACCTTCTTGTACTTGTGGGTGGGGGTGAGTCCCTCGCCCGTGGTGCCGTCGCCGAAGTCCCAGCTGTAGGTGAGGTCCGGGGAGTCGGCGTCATGGGCGGTGCCGGTGAACCCGACCTTCAGGCCGGCCGCGCCGGACGTCCTGTCCGCGCTGACCCCGGCGATCGGGGAGAAGCCGTCCTCGGCGTTCTCGATCCGGTACAGCGCGGAGTTCTCGTCACCCTGGAACCAGGAGACGCCGTAGTCGAGGACGTAGAGCGCTCCGTCGGGGCCGAACTCCATGTCCATGATCTGGGTACCGGTCCACGGGAAGTCGTTGATCGTCGCGACCGTGCCGTCCTCGTTCTGCTCGATCCGCTTGATCCAGCGGCGGCCGAACTCGCCGGCGAAGAAGTCGCCGTCGTACGCCTCGGGGAACTTCACGCTGGAGTCGAGCTCGGGGTCGTAGCGGTAGACCGGGCCGCCCATCGGGGACTCGGAGCCGGTGCCGAACTCGGGCACGGAGTCGCCGTCGTAGGGGATCCAGGCGGCCTGCGCGGGCGGCAGGTCGACCAGGCCGGTGTTGTGCGGCGAGGTGTTCTTCGGGGCGGCGCAGTCGAACGTCTCACCGGAGGCGCCGGTGGCGAAGTCGTAGTCGACGTAGGCGTCGTTGTCGCCGGTGCAGAACGGCCAGCCGAAGTTGGCCGCCTCGGTGACCTTGGCGAACTCGACCTGTCCCCCGGGACCCCGGTTCGGGTCGGCGGCGCCGGCGTCGGGGCCGTAGTCGCCCACGTAGATGGTGCCGGTCTTCTTGTCGATGTTCATCCGGAACGGGTTGCGGAAGCCCATCGCGTAGATCTCGGGACGGGTCTTCTCGGTGCCGGGGGCGAAGAGGTTGCCCTCCGGGACGGTGTACGAGCCGTCCTCGGCGACCTTGATGCGGAGGATCTTGCCGCGCAGGTCGTTGGTGTTGCCGGAGCTGCGGCGGGCGTCGAAGGCCGGGTTGCGGTCCGCCCGCTCGTCGATCGGCGTGAAGCCGTCGGAGGAGAAGGGGTTGGTGTCGTCGCCGGTGGACAGGTAGAGGTTGCCCTCGGCGTCGAAGGCGATGTCGCCGCCGACGTGGCAGCAGGTGCCGCGGGAGGCCGCGACGTCCAGGACCTTCTTCTCGCTGGCCGGGTCCAGCGTGCCGTTGGGGTTGAGGACGAACCGGGAGAGGCGGTTGACGCCGTCGAACTTCTCGAAGTCCTCGGCGGTGCCGGTCTCCGGGGCGTCCCCGGCGGGGGTGTCGAGCGGCGGGGCGTAGTAGAGGTAGATCGCCCGGTTGTTCTCGAAGTCCGGGTCGATGCCGACGCCCTGCAGACCCTCCTCGTCGTGGTTGTAGACGGGGATCTTGCCGGCGACCTTGGTGACACCGCCCTGGTCGGTGAGGCGCAGTGTGCCGTCGCGGGCGGTGTGCAGGACGCTGCGGTCCGGGAGCACGGCGAGCGACATCGGCTCGCCCATCTCGGGTTCGCCCTTGGCGAGCGGTACCTGCTGGAACTGCCCTTCGGCGGCTGCCGTCCCGTCATGCTCCGGGTGGCCCGGGTGGGCGCCGGCGACGGTCGCCGGGGTGCCCACGGCCAGCAACAGGCCGGTGAACAGGGCGAGGGTGGTGCGGAGTCTGGGACGCCTCGTGGTCCGGGTGGATGTGAGTCTGCTTCTGTGCACGAAGTCCCTCCGGGAACGGGTGGGCCGTACGGAACGGGTGCGAAGACGTGCGGTGCGTGCGGGCGCCGGGGTGCGCCGTCACCCCGGAGGCGTGGGTGTCCTGGACACTTCAGGGACGGTAACCGCGTTCTTCCGGGGCGAACACCCCTTGGAACAGGACCGGTTGAACTTTTTCCCAACTCAGGACAAAGCGGGATCCGGGCAGGCCGGACCGGGGACCGGCGGATGTTCCGGTCCCCGTCCCCGACCTGCCGTCGGGCGCGCGGATCAGCTGTTGAACGCGGCGTCGAAGGACGCGCTGGGCGGCTCGAAGTCGAACGCCTTGAGGCGGGTGAGCGCCTCGGGGGCGCCCTGGAGCCGGTCCATGCCGGCGTCCTCCCACTCGACGGAGACGGGGCCCCGGTAGTCGATGGAGCGCAGCATGCGGAAGACGTCCTCCCAGGGGACGTCGCCGTGGCCGGCGGAGACGAAGTCCCAGCCGCGCCGCGGGTCGCCCCACGGCAGGTGGGAGCCGAGGCGGCCGTTGCGGCCGTCGAGGCGCCTGCGGGCCTCCTTGCAGTCGACGTGGTAGATCCGGTCGCGGAAGTCCCACAGGAAGCCGACCGGGTCGAGGTCCTGCCACACGAAGTGGGAGGGGTCGAAGTTGAGGCCGAAGGCCGGCCGGCGGTCGACCGCCTCCAGGGCGCGTACGGTCGTCCAGTAGTCGTAGGCGATCTCGCTGGGGTGGACCTCGTGCGCGAACCGCACGCCCTCGGCGTCGAAGACGTCCAGGATCGGGTTCCACCGCTCGGCGAAGTCCTCGTAGCCGCGCTCGATCATCGACTCGGGGGCGGGCGGGAACATGGCGACCAGGTGCCAGATGGCGGAGCCGGTGAAGCCGATGACGGTGTCGACGCCGAGGAGGGCCGCGGCGCGCGCGGTGTCCTCGATCTCGGCGGCGGCCCGCTGCCGTACTCCCTCGGCCTCGCCGTCGCCCCAGATGCGGGCGGGCAGGATCGCCCGGTGGCGTTCGTCGATGATGGCGTCGCACACCGCCTGCCCGACCAGGTGGTTGGAGACGGCCCAGCACTTGAGGCCGTACTTCTCCAGGAGCTGGTGGCGGCCGGCGACGTAGGACGGGTCGGCGAGCGCCTTGTCCACCTCGAAGTGGTCTCCCCAGCAGGCGAGTTCGAGGCCGTCGTAGCCGAAGTCGCGGGCGAGTCGGCAGACCTCCTCCAGCGGCAGGTCCGCCCACTGGCCGGTGAACAGCGTGAAGTTGCGCGGCATGCGTATCCGTCCTCTCAGGCGGCGATCGGTGTGTAGACGGAGTTCTTCTCGGCGCTCTCCTCCACCGCGGCCAGGACGCGCTGCACCTGGAGCCCGTCGGCGAAGGAGGGTTCGGGACCGCGGCCCTCGGCGACCGCGTGGACCAGGTCGCGGGCCTGGTGCACGAAGGTGTGCTCGTAGCCGAGGCCGTGGCCCGGCGGCCACCAGGCCTCGAGGTAGGGGTGGTCGGGTTCGGTGACCAGGATGCGGCGGAAGCCCGCGTGCGTCCCGGGCTCGGTGCCGTCGTGGAACTCCAGCTCGTTGAGCCGCTCCAGGTCGAAGGCCAGCGACCCGCGCTCGCCGTTGAGTTCGATGCGCAGGGCGTTCTTGCGTCCGGTGGCGTACCGGGTGGCCTCGAAGGAGGCGAGGGCGCCGGAGGTGAAGCGGCCGGTGAACAGGGCGGCGTCGTCGACGGTGACCTGTCCGGTGCCGGCGGCGGTGACGGCGGCCAGGCCGCTGCTGGGCGCGGTGGGCAGCGGCCGCTCCCGTACGAACGTCTCGGTGAGCGCGGAGACCCCCGCGAGCCGCTCGCCGGACAGGTACTGCGCCAGGTCGACGATGTGCGCGCCGAGGTCGCCGAGCGAACCGGAGCCGGCCTGCTCGCGGCGCAGCCGCCAGGTCAGCGGGAACTCCGGGTCCACCAGCCAGTCCTGCAGATACGCGACCCGCACGTGCCGCAGTTTCCCGATCCGGCCCTCGGCCACCATCCGCCGGGCCAGCGCGGTCGCGGGGACCCGGCGGTAGTTGAAGCCGACCATCGCCAACTGCCCGCGTGCCGCCGCCTCTTCGGCGGCTCGGGTCATCGCCTCGGCCTCCGCGACGGTGTTGGCGAGGGGCTTTTCGCACAGCACGTGCTTGCCCGCGGCGAGCGCGGCGAGGGCGATCTCGGCGTGGCTGTCGCCGGGGGTGCAGATGTCGACGAGGTCGACGTCGTCCCGTTCGACCAGGGCGCGCCAGTCCGTCTCGGTCTCCGCCCAGCCGTGCCGGTCGGCCGCCGCGCGCACGGCGTCGGCGTCCCGGCCGCAGATCACGGCCAGTTCGGGGCTCAGCGGCAGGTCGAAGACGCGTGGCGCGGTGCGCCAGCCCTGGGAGTGGGCGGCGCCCATGAAGGCGTAACCGACCATGCCGATGCGCAGCGGTGGCTTCCCCGTCTCCGCCCCGTCGGACGCTTGCGGCTGTGCCATTCGGATGTCCTCCTCGTCGTCGTGGCGGGCGGGGGTGGGCCCCGCCCGGGGGGCTGGTCAGGCCCGTGGGGCGGGGCTCCTCACTTGAAGCCCGTGGACATGTACTGGTCCACGTTCTCCTTGTCGACGACGGCCGAATAGCAGGTCACCGACGAGGGGATCTCGAACTCGGCGAGGCCGCTCACGCCCTTGCCCTGGCCGAGGGCGCGGGCGAGGTCGATCGCGGAGGCGGCCATCGTCGGCGGGTACAGGACGGTGGCCTTCAGGACACCGTTGTCGGCCTTGATGGCCTCGAACGCGGAGAGCGCGCCCGCGCCGCCCACCATCAGGAACTCGTCGCGCCCGGCCTGTTCGATGGCGCGCAGCGCGCCCACGCCCTGGTCGTCGTCGTGGTTCCACAGCGCGTCGATCCGCGACTGCGCCTGGAGCAGCTGGGCCGTCTTGGCCTGGCCGGACTCGACGGTGAACTCGGCGGCCTGGCGGGCCACCTTCTGGATGTTGGGGTAGTTCTTCAGCGCGTCGTCGAAGCCCTGGGTGCGCTGCTTGGTCAGCTCCAGGTTGTCCAGTCCGGCCAGCTCGACGACCTTGGCGCCCTGCTTGTCCTTGAGCTTCTCGCCGATGTAGTGACCGGCGTTGAGGCCCATGCCGTAGTTGTCGCCGCCGACCCAGCAGCGGTACGCCTGCGGGGAGTTGAAGATCCGGTCGAGGTTGACGACGGGGATGCCGGCGCGCATCGCCTTCAGTCCGACCTGGGTGAGGGCCTTGCCGTCGGCGGGCAGGATCACCAGGACGTCGACCTTCTTGTTGATGAGGGTCTCGATCTGGCCGATCTGCTGGGCGGTGTCGTTGGAGCCCTCGGTGATCTCCAGGGTGACGTCGGAGTACTTCTCCGCCCGCTTCTTGGCGTTGTCGTTGATGGCGTTGAGCCAGCCGTGGTCGGCCTGCGGTCCGGCGAAGCCGATGGTGACCTGCTTGCCGGGCTTGTCGTCGGCGGCCGGCTGGTCGTTGGCAGCGGGCTCGTCGTCACTGGACTCGTTGCTCGTACAGCCGGTGACGAACACGCCGGCGGATACGGCGGCGGCTCCGAAGAGCAGTCCTCTGCGGCTTGCGAAAGGTGTCTCTGGCATGGCGGTGAACCCTTTCCTCAGGTCGTGCTCGCGGTACGGCGCTGGACCAGCACGGCGGCGACGATGATCGCGCCCTTGGCGATCTGCTGGACGTCGCTCTGCAGGTTGTTCAGGGCGAAGATGTTGGTGATGGTGGTGAAGATCAGGACGCCGAGGACGGAGCCGACGATGGTGCCGCGGCCTCCGGTGAGCAGGGTGCCGCCGATGATCGCGGCGGCGATGGCGTCGAGTTCGTAGAGGTTGCCGTTGGTGTTCTGGCCGGAGCCGGCCAGCACGATCAGCAGGAAGGCGGCGATGCCGCAGCACAGCCCGGACAGCAGGTAGAGGTAGAGCCGCTGGCGGCGTACGTCGATGCCGGCGAGCCGGGCGGCCTCCGCGTTGCCGCCGACGGCGACGGAGCGGCGGCCGAAGGTGGTCCGGTTGAGAAGCAGCCAGCCGACGACGGTGACCGCGGCGAACACCAGGACCAGCGGCGGGATGCCGAGCACGTAGGAGTCGCGCTCGCCGAGGTCGAGGACGCCGTCGACGGTGACGATCTGGGTCCGCCCGTCGGTGATCTGCAGGGCGAGACCGCGGGCCGAGGCGAGCATGGCGAGGGTGGCGATGAACGGGACCATCCCGCCGTACGCGATGAGCACCCCGTTGACCAGCCCGCACCCCAGTCCGACGAGGACGGCGGTGAAGAGGATGCCCGCGAAGCCGAACTCCTGGGTGGCGACCGTGGTCGCCCACACCGAGGCGAGGGCGACGATCGCGCCGACCGACAGGTCGATGCCGCCGGAGATGATGACGAAGGTCATGCCGACGGTGACGACACCGATGACGGATGCCTGGGTGAGGACCAGCTGGAGGTTGCGGGTGTCCAGGAACTGGTCCGGTTTGGTGATGCCGCCGATGAGGATCAGTACGGCGAGCACGCCGAGCAGCGACAGCGTGCGGACGTCGGCGCGGAACAACACGGCGCGCCAGGCGGGCGGTTCGGCGGCCGACGGCACCTTGGGGGCGCTGTCCCGCGGCGGGGAGACGGGCTGCGTCATGACGCCGGGCTTCCTTCCATGACCAGGTCGAGTACACGGTGTTCGTCGAGTTCGCGGGCGGGCGCCGTGTGGACGACGCTGCCCTCGCGCAGTACCAGGACGCGGTCGGCGAGGCCGAGCACCTCGGGCACCTCACTGGAGACCAGCAGCACGGCGAGGCCCTCGTCCGCCAGCCGGCGGACGACCGCGTAGAGCTCGGCGCGGGCGCCGACGTCGACGCCGCGGGTGGGTTCGTCGAGCAGCAGCACCCGGCAGCCGCGCAGCAGCCAGCGCGCGAGCACGGCCTTCTGCTGGTTGCCGCCGGACAGGGTGCGCACGGGCACGTCCGGGTTGTCGGGCCGCAGCGACAGTTCGCGGACCGCCGCGCGTGCCGCCCCCAGTTCGGCGCCGCGGTCGATCCAGCCGGCCTTCGCGAAGCGGGACATGGAGGAGACCGACACGTTGCGGGTGACGGACTCCAGCATCAGCAGGGCCTGCGCCTTGCGTTCCTCGGGGGCGAGCCCGAGTCCGGCGCGCACGGCGGCCCGTACGCTGCCCGGCCTCAGGGGGCGCCCGTCGACGAGGACCCGGCCGGTGTCCGGCTTGCGGGCGCCGTAGACGGTCTCCAGGATCTCGGAGCGCCCGGAGCCGACGAGTCCGGCCAGCCCGACGATCTCCCCGGGCCGCACCTGGAGGTCGAGCGGGGCGAACTCGCTCTTGCGGGACAGTCCTTCGACGGTGAGCACCGGTTCGCCCCGCGGGGCGGTGGTGGGCCGCTCCGGGAAGACGTACTCGACGTTGCGTCCCGTCATCAGCGCGACGACCTCGCGGGTCGGCGTCGACTTCGCGGGCAGCCCGCCGGCGACGGCCCGGCCGTCCTTCAGCACGGTCACCCGGTCGCCGATGCGCCGGATCTCCTCCAGGCGGTGCGAGATGTAGACGACGGCGACGCCGTCGGCGGTGAGGTCACCGACGATGCGGAAGAGGTTGTCGACCTCGTCCGGGTCGAGGGCGGCGGACGGCTCGTCCATCACGATGAGCCGTACGTCGTGGGAGAGCGCCCGCGCCATCGACACGATCTGCTGCTGCGCCGCCGAGAGTTCGCCGACCAGCCGGGCCGGGTCGACCTCGGGGTGGCCGAGCCGCTTGAGGAGTTCGGCGGTCGACGACCTCGCGGCCCTTCCCCGTACGACGAAACCGGCGGCCGTGGGTTCATGGCCGAGGTGGACGTTCTCGGCGACCGACAGGTGTTCCACCAGGTCGAGTTCCTGGTAGATGGTGGCGATGCCGAGGCGCATGGCGGCGATGGGCGAGCGCAGGGTGACGTCCTCGCCACGCCAGCGGATGGTGCCGGTGTCGGGCTGGTGGGCGCCGGCCAGCACCTTGATCAGGGTGGACTTGCCGGCGCCGTTCTGGCCGAGCAGGCAGTGCACCTCGCCGGCCTGGACGTCGAGGTCGACGCCGTCCAGGGCCCGGACTCCGGGGAACGACTTGGTGATGCCGGACATGCTGAGCAGCGGTGGTTGTGGTGCCATGCGGATTCCCCTCGGCGGGCGTACGGGCCGGTGTCAGGGCGATCCCCTTGCGGGGCAGGCGTTTTCAGGCAGGGCGGGGTAGGGCGGTGGCGGTGCCCGGTACGGGTGGGCTGTTCCGGTGCGGAGAAGGATGCGGTGGAAGCCGGTGCGGTGGAGCAGGTGCCGTGACGCGGATGCGGTGGTGCCTGGAGCGGGTGCGGTGGTACTCGGAGCAGGTGCCGTGACGCGGATGCGGTAGTGCCTGGAGCGGGTGCGGTAGTACTCGGAGCAGGTGCCGTGACGCGGATGCGGTAGTGCCTGGAGCGGGTGCGGCGGAGGAGCAGGCGGAGGAGCGGGAAAGGCTGCTTACGCGGGTGAGAACAGGTGGTCGCTGATGAGCCGGGCCGCGCCGATGACTCCGGCGGTGGGTCCCAACTCCCCCAGCACGATGGGCAGGTTGCCCGTGGCCAGGGGCAGCGAGCCGCGGTAGACCTGGGTGCGGATCGCGGCGAGCAGGGTGTGGCCGAGGCCGGTCACCCCGCCGCCGATCACCACCAGGCCGGGGTTGAAGAAGCTGACCAGGCCGGCGATGACCTGGCCGGTGCGGTTGCCGCCCTCGCGGATCAGATCGAGGGCGGTGGCGTCACCGGCCGCGGCCGCGGCGGCGACGTCGACGGCGCTGAGCGTGCCGTTCGCCTCCAGCCGGCCGGCGAGTTCGGCGGAGAGCCGCTGTTCGGCGGCCTCCATGGCGTCCCGGGCGAGGGCCGCGCCGGAGAAGTGGGCCTCCAGGCAGCCCCGGTTGCCACAGGCGCACGGGCGGCCGTCGGGCACGGCCTGGATGTGCCCGATGTCGCCCGCGCTGCCCGTCGTACCGCGGTAGACCTCACCGCCGACGACGATGCCGCAGCCGATGCCGGTACCGATCTTGACGCAGAGGAAGTCGGCGACGGTGCGGGCGACGCCCGCGTGCTGCTCTCCCATCGCCATCAGGTTCACGTCGTTGTCGACCATGACCGGGCAGCCGAGGTCCTGGCTGAGCGCCTCCCGCACGGGGAAGCCGTCCCAGCCCGGCATGATCGGCGGAGCCACCGGGATGCCCTCGGGGAAGCGGACCGGGCCCGGGACGCCGATGCCGGCGCCGTCGAACCCCTCCGCGAGCCCCGAGGCCTTCAACTTCGCCGCCATGGCGAGTACTTGCTCGAAGACCGCGACCGGTCCCTCGCGTACGTCCATGGGCTGGTTGATGTGCCCGAGGATCTCCAGCTCGGCGTTGGTGACGGCGACGTCGACCGAGGTCGCGCCGATGTCTACGCCGAGGAAACGCAGGTGCGGGTTGAGCCGGATGTTGTGGGAGCGCCGGCCGCCGCGCGAGGCGGCGAGTCCGTCGGCCACGACGAGATCCGTCTCCAGCAGCCGGTCCACCTCCACGGCCAGTTTCGACCGCGAGAGGTCGACCTGGTCGCCCAGCTGGGCACGGGAGTTGGGTCCGCCGTCGCGCAGCAGTCTGAGCAGTCGTGCCTGGTGGGCGTTGGCGGGTCGCGCTGTCATACGTCTCACGAGCCCCTCCCTGCCCCGATCGGTCTGTGCGCGCCGGATTCCGGCCACGTGTGTGGCGTTCCTTCGGATGGGAAAGTAGCAGCGCCTGCCGGAGGTGGGAAGAAGTCGCGCAGGAATTGCCCCCTACTTTTTCCACTCACAGGACAAAGGAGCCCGTGAGGGTGCGGGGAGAGACATCACAAAGCAACCGGAAAGGCGCACTCAGGACTTCGTGCGGGCGTGGTACGAGCGCCGGGTGTGCTCGGTGTGTTCGCGCATGAGCCGGGTGGCCAGTTGTTCGTCATGGGCGGCGACGGCCGCGATCAGCTCGCGGTGCTCGACCCAGGACTGCCCGCCGCGCTGCCGGGCGACGGGTGTGTAGTACCAGCGCACGCGCCGGTCGACCCGGGCGGCGAGCTCGGCGAGCACGGCGTTCCCGGCCAGCTCCATGATCTTGGCGTGGAAACGGGCGTTGAGGGCGACGGCGGCGTCCACGTCGTCGGCGTCGACGGCCTCGAGCCCCTCGGCCAGGATCTCCTCCAGGGCCGCCACGCCCGCCCCGTCGGCGTTGCTCGCGGCCAGCCGGGCCGCCTCGGCCTCCAGCAGCGTACGGACGGTGAGGAGCTGGTCGGCCTCCTCCTCCGTCGGCTCGTGCACGAACGCGCCCTGCGCGGGCCGCAGATCGACCCAGCCCTCGGTGTCGAGCCGCTGCAGCGCCTCGCGCACCGGCTGGCGGGAGACACCGAGGTGGCCGGCGAGTTCGCTCTCGACGAGATGCTGGCCGGGCTGGAGGGCGCGGGTGGTGATGAGTTCGAGCAGCGCCTCGTAGACCCGGTCGCGCAGCGGTCCCGGCCGTTCGAGCTTGGGCACCGCCCCCTGGGGCAGTCCGGTCGACAGCATCGCGGTCCCCCTCCTCGGCGGCGCCGTGCACCGCCGCGAACACCGGTGCACCGCAACGCCCGTAGTGATTGTCTTTCGTCTACAGTCTACGGCGCACAGGTACCAGGGGAACGGGGAGTCGGCCTCGTCACACTCGCGGCGGGCTCAGGGGCAGCGCACGACCTGTCCCGCGTACGACAGGTTCCCGCCGAAGCCGAAGAGCAGTACCGGGTCGCCGGCCGTCACCGCGCCCTGTTCGACGAGTTTGGAGAAGGCGAGCGGGATGCTGGCGGCCGAGGTGTTGCCGGACTCGGTGACATCGCGGGCGACGACGGCGTTGACGGCGCCGAGCCGGCGGGCGAGGGGTTCGATGATCCGCAGGTTGGCCTGGTGCAGCACCACCGCGGCGAGGTCCTCGGGTGCCAGTCCCGCCTTCTCGCAGGCCTGGCGGGCGACGACCGGCAGCTGGGTGGCCGCCCAGCGGTAGACGCTCTGCCCCTCCTGCGCGAACCGCGGCGGTGTCCCCTCGATCCGCACCGCGTGGCCCATCTCGGGCACCGACCCCCACAGCACCGGGCCGATCCCCGCCTCCGCGCCCGGGGCGCAGGCCTCCACGACGGCGGCCCCCGCCCCGTCGCCGACCAGCACGCAGGTGGTGCGGTCGGTCCAGTCGGCCACGTCGGACATCTTGTCGGCGCCGATGACCAGCACCCGGCTCGCGCCGCCGGCCCGTACGGCGTGGTCGGCGGTGGCGAGGGCGTGGGTGAAGCCGGCGCAGACCACGTTGATGTCCATGACGGCGGGTCCGGGCATGCCGAGGCGGGCCGCGACGCGGGCGGCCATGTTGGGCGAGCGGTCGATGGCGGTGGACGTGGCGACCAGGACCAGGTCGATCTCGGCGGGGGTCCGGCCGGCCGCCGCCAGTGCCTTGGCGGCGGCGTGCGCGGCCAGCTCGTCGACCGGTTCGTCGGGTCCCGCGACGTGACGGGTGCGGATGCCCACGCGGCTCGTGATCCACTCGTCGCTGGTGTCGACCATGCCCGCCAGGTCCTCGTTGGTGAGGACCCGGGCGGGCTGGTAGTGGCCGACGGCGACGATGCGCGAGCCGATCATGGGTGATCCCCCTAGTGGTTCGGTTGCGGGATGCACCAGTCTGATCAGTGACTCACGGGTACGAGGACAGGTGAAGTGACAGGAAACGGGCGCCGCGCTTGTCGGCTTCCATCAGCTCTCGAAGGACAATCCCGGCCGTCCGCGGTCACCCGGTGAACAGTTGCGTCGCCTTGCGTACGAGTTCGTACAGTCCGTAGGCGAGCGGCACTCCCACCCACAGCCAGGAGAAGGTGACGAGCCCGCGGCGGCCGGGGCTGCTAGGCGGACTCTGGCTGCTCTCGCCGGTCATCGGCGGCCTCCTTCGGTGTCTCGGGGCTGGGGACGTGGTGGCGGGGGTGGACGGGCCGGACCAGTTCGTTGGCGACGAAGCCGACGACGAGCAGCCCGATCATGATGACCAGTGACAGCCCGTACAGGGACGGACCGTGCCGGCCCGCCTCCTCCTGGCGGTCGGCGACCCGGTTCACGATCAGCGGTCCGAGCACACCGGCCGTGGACCAGGCGGTGAGCAGCCGGCCGTGGATCGCCCCGACCTCGTAAGTGCCGAAGAGGTCCTTCAGATACGCCGGGACCGTGGCGAAGCCGCCGCCGTAGAAGGAGAGGATCACCAGGGCACACAGCACGAACAGCGGCTTGGAGGAGTCGCCCAGCAGCCAGATGAGCGCGTACATCAGCGCGCCGGCGCCGAGGTAGACCCGGTAGATGTTCTTGCGGCCGATGAGGTCGGAGGTGGTCGACCAGCCGATGCGGCCCGCCATGTTGGCCGCCGACAGCAGGGCGACGAATCCCGCGGCGGCGGTCGCCGACACCGGTGCGGAGGTGTCCGCGAAGAAGTCGGTGATCATCGGGGCGGCCTTCTCCAGGATGCCGATGCCCGCGGTGACGTTCATGGTGAGCACGATCCACAGCAGCCAGAACTGCGGGGTGCGCACCGCCGAACGGGCCGAGACCTGCGGCCCCGTGACCACGGCGGGCCCGCCGCCCCCCGGGCGCGCGCTGCGCGGCACCCGCACCAGCACCACGCCGAGCAGCATGAACACGGCGTACGTCAGCCCGTGCACGAGGAAGGCGAGGGCGATGCCGGCGTTGTCGGCGCCGAAGGAGTCGAGCATCTGCGCCGACCAGGGCGAGGCGATCAGCGCGCCGCCGCCGAAGCCCATGATGGCGATGCCGGTGGCCATGCCGGGCCGGTCGGGGAACCACTTGATGAGGGTCGAGACGGGCGAGATGTAGCCGATGCCGAGACCGATGCCGCCGACGAAGCCGTAGCCGAGGACGATCAGCCAGTACTGCTCGGTGGCCGCGCCCAGTGCGGAGAGCAGGAAGCCGGAGGAGAAGCAGATCAGGGCGACGGTCATCGCCCAGCGCGGGCCCCGGCGTTCGACGAGGGTGCCGCCGAACGCGGCGGACAGGCCGAGCATGACGATGCCGAGCTGGAAGGGCAGTGCGCTCTGGGTGCCGCTGAGGTCGAGCGCGGACTCCAGCGGCGGCTTGAACACGCTCCACGCGTAGGCCTGGCCGATGGAGAGGTGGACGGAGAGCGCGGCGGGCGGGACGAGCCAGCGGCTCCAGCCCGGCGGTGCGACGGGGGGACTCATGAGTCCCCAACCGTAGGGACGGCTGGGGCCGTTGAGAAGACGGTTGAGCGGACAACCACTGGTACTGCACAAACCCTTGCTGGGGCCATCTCCATACTGTAGACAATATTTCGTCGACAGAGATTCGGCGGTTCCCGTGGTCCTCGGTGTCCCTCGACCGGACGGAGCTACCCTCGCCATGAAAGTCGCAGTCCTCGGCGCCGGGGCGATCGGCGCCTACGTCGGTGCCGCGCTCCACCGTGCGGGCGCCGACGTGCATCTCATCGCCCGTGGACCGCATCTGGCGGCCATGAGGCAGTACGGAGTACGGGTGCGCAGTCCGCGCGGTGACTTCACCGCGCACCCCCGTGCCACCGACGACCCGGCCGAAGTCGGCCCGGTCGACCATGTGTTCCTGGGTCTGAAGGCCAACTCGTACGCGGCGTGCGGGCCGCTGATCGAGCCGCTGCTGCACGACACCACGACCGTCGTGGCCGCCCAGAACGGCATCCCCTGGTGGTACTTCCACCGGCACGGCGGACCCTACGACGGCCGCCGCCTGGAGAGTGTGGACCCGGGCGGCGCGGTCAGTGCGGTGCTCGCCCCCGAACGGGCCGTCGGCTGCGTCGTCTACGCGGCCACCGAACTCGAACAGCCCGGCGTGGTACGCCATGTGGAAGGCACCCGCTTCTCCATCGGCGAGCCCGACCGGAGTGTCTCCGCGCGCTGTCTGGCCCTGGGCGAGGCGATGCGGGCCGGGGCCTGAAGTGCCCGGTCGAACCGGATCTGCGGGGCGACATCTGGCTGAAGCTGCTGGGCAACATCTCCTTCAACCCGATCAGCGCCCTGGCGCGCGCCACCATGCGGCAGATGTGCCTGCACGGCGGCACCCGGCAGGTCATCGAGACGATGATGGCCGAGACGCTGGCGGTCGCCGGGTCCCTCGGCTGCGAGGTCGGCGTCTCCATCGAGCGCCGGCTGGCGGGCGCGGAGAAGGTCGGCGACCACCGCACCTCCACGCTCCAGGACCTGGAGCGCGGCAAGCCGCTCGAACTCGACGTCCTGCTCGCGGCCGTCGTCGAGCTGGCGGGGATCACCGGTGTCCCGGTGCCCACCCTGCGCACCGTGCACGCCCTGTCGGACCTGCTCGCGCTGAGGAGCGCCGCATGAGGAAACCCGCCCGCAGGCAACGCGACCGAAGCCCGAAGACCTACACCCGTCTCACCCACCCCCTCGTCCGGGACTCGCGCGACGCGCCCTTCCGCCGGGCGAGCTGGGACGAGGCGCTGGAGCGGACCGCGCGGGGCCTGGCGGCGGCGCGCGGCGCGTTCGGCCTGTTCTCCTGCTCCCGCGCGACCAACGAGACGAACTACGTGGCGCAGAAGTTCGCCCGGGTCGTCATGGGCACCAACAACGTCGACTCCTGCAACCGCACCTGCCACGCCCCGTCCGTGGCCGGCCTGTCGGCGGCGTTCGGTTCGGGCGGCGGCACGTCGTCGTACGAGGAGATCGAGCACACCGACGTCATCGTGATGTGGGGCTCCAACGCCCGCTTCGCGCACCCGATCTTCTTCCAGCACGTGCTGAAGGGCATACACAACGGCGCCCGGATGTACGCGGTCGACCCGCGCCGGACGTCCACCGCCGAGTGGGCGGAGAGCTGGCTCGGCCTGAACGTCGGCACGGACATCGCGATGGCACACGCGATCGGCCGCGAGATCATCCACGCGGGCCTGGTCAACGAGGCGTTCGTCCGGCGGGCCACCACGGGTTTCGAGGAGTACGAGGCGCTCGTCGAACCATGGACGCTCTCCCTGGCCGAAAAGGTGACGGGCGTACCGGCGGCGGCCGTACGGGAGTTGGCGCACGCCTACGCCCGCGCGGAGCGCGCCCAGCTCTGCTGGACCCTGGGCATCACCGAGCACCACAACGGCACCGACAACGTCCGCGCCCTGATCAACCTGTCCCTCCTGACCGGCCACGTCGGCCGCTACGGCTCGGGGCTGCAGCCCCTGCGCGGCCAGAACAACGTGCAGGGCGGCGGCGACATGGGCGCGATCCCCAACCGTCTGCCCGGCTTCCAGGACATCCTCGACACCGGCACGCGGCTGAAGTTCGAGTCTGCCTGGGACACCGTCATCCAGCCGCACCACGGGCTGACCCTGACGGAGATGTTCGAGGCCATGGAGGACGGCTCCCTGCGGGCCGTCTACTGCATCGGTGAGAACCCGGCCCAGTCGGAGGCGGACAGCGAACAGGCGGTACGCCGCCTGCGGGAGCTGGACTTCCTGGTGGTCCAGGACATCTTCCTGACGAAGACCGCCGAACTCGCGGACGTCGTCCTGCCCGCGACCGCCGGCTGGGCGGAGACCGAGGGCACCACCACCAACAGCGAGCGCCGGGTGCAGCGGGTGCGCCGGGCCGTGGTCCCGCCCGGCGAGGCGCGCGAGGACATCGACATCCTCTGCGACCTCGCCACCCGCCTCGGCCACGACTGGAAGTACGCGGACGCCGAGGCGGTGTGGAACGAGCTGCGCTCGGTCTCCCCGGACCACTACGGGATGACGTACGAGCGTCTGGACGAGCACCAGGGCATCCAGTGGCCGTGCCCGAGCACGGGCGCGCTCGAACCGACGTACCTGCACGGCCGTCTGTGGGACCCGGACCCGGCCGGGCGCGGCAGGCCGGCCCCCTTCGGCATCGTGCGGCACGACCCGCCGGTCGACCTCACCGACGAGCGGTACCCGATCCGGCTGACCACGGGCCGGCGCCTCGACTCCTACAACACGGGTGTGCAGAGCGGCGGTTTCGCGTCTCCCCTGCGGCGCGGCGAGTACGTCGAGCTGTGCCCGGAGGACGCGGAACGCTACGGGGTGGTGGTCGGCGAGGAGGTGCGGGTGACCTCGCGGCGCGGTTCGGTGCTGGCGCCGGTCTGGGTGGACACGGGACTCCGGCCGGGCCTCGCGTTCATGACGTTCCACTTTCCCGACGAGGTGGACACCAACCGGCTGACGATCGAGGCGAACTGCCCGATCGCGGGGACGGCGGAGTTCAAGGCGTCGGCGATCCGGATCGAGAAGGTGAGCACCCATGGACCTGCACTTCGGTGACAGCAAGCCGACGGACGAGGAACGCGCTGCCGTCGACGCCCTGCTCGGCCCGCCCGAGTCCTCCTGGGAGGGCGCCGACCGCTCCGACGCGGACCTGCGCTGGGCCCGCGGCGGCCGTCAGGCCCGCGACCGCCGCGACCTGCTGCTGCCGGGGCTGCACGCCGTCAACGACCGGGTCGGCTGGATCAGCGAGGGCGCCCTGGACTACCTGTGCCGCCGCCTGACGGTCCCCCCGGCGGAGGCCTACGGCGTCGCCACCTTCTACGCGATGTTCTCCCTCCGCCCCCGCCCGGCAACGGTCCTGCACGTGTGCACGGACCTGGCGTGCACGGCGGCCGGCGCGACCGAGCTGTGCGCCGACGTGGAGGCCCGCCTGGGCCCGGAGTCCGGCGTCCAGGTGGAGCAGAGCCCTTGCCTGGGCCTGTGCGAAAGAGCACCGGCAGCACTGGTGATCCGGGCCGGCGAATCAGCCCGTCCGGCGATTGGGGACGAGGCCCGTTCAGGGCCGAACGGGGGGTCCGGGGGCAAAGCCCCCGGGGACGATGGGGGCACCTCCCGCTCGAGCGAAGCCGGGAGTGGGGGAGGGAAGGGGCGGCGGGGGCGAGAAACAACAAGGTCCACAGCCGTATGCGCCCCAGCCAGCCCCGAAGCCGCGATCCAGGCAGCCACCGCCCCCGAAACCGCACCCCCCGAACCCCCGCCCACCACCGCGGTCCCCCAGGCGGGGCACCCCGCCCTCACCCTCCTCCACCGCATCGGCACGACCGACCCCACCGACCTGGACGACTACCGGGCGAACGGCGGCTACACCGCCCTCCGCCGCGCCTTCGCCCTGGGCCCCGCCGCCGTCATCCGCGAGGTCACCGACTCCGGCCTCCTGGGCCGAGGCGGCGCCGCCTTCCCCACCGGCCGCAAATGGCAGGCCACGGCGTCCCAGCCGGACCACCCCCACTACCTCGTCTGCAACGCCGACGAATCCGAACCGGGCACGTTCAAGGACCGCGTCCTCATGGAGGGCGACCCGTACGCACTCGTCGAAGCCATGACGATCGCCGCGTACGCGACCGGCGCCCACCAGGGCTACCTCCACCTCCGCGGCGAGTACCCGCGAGCGACAGCCCGCATGGAACACGCGATCACCCAGGCCCGCGCCCGCGGCCTGCTCGGCGACGACGTCCTCGGCCAGGGCCACGCCTTCGACATGGAGATCAGACGCGGCGCGGGCGCGTACGTCTGCGGCGAGGAGACCGCCCTCTTCAACAGCATCGAGGGTTACCGCGGCGAGCCCCGTGCCAAGCCCCCCTTCCCGGTGGAGAAGGGCCTGTTCGGCAAACCGACGGTCGAGAACAACGTGGAGACCCTGATCAACGTCCTGCCCGTCCTGACCATGGGCGCCCAGGCGTACGCGGCGACAGGGACAGAGCACTCCACCGGCCCCAAACTCTTCTGCGTCTCGGGCAGCGTCGCCCGCCCCGGCGTCTACGAACTCCCCTTCGGTGCCACCCTGGGCGAACTCCTCCGCCTCGCCGGGGTCCGCGACAACCTCAGGGCGGTCCTCCTCGGCGGAGCCGCCGGCGGCTTCGTCCGCCCCGACGAGCTGGACATCCCCCTCACCTTCGAAGGCACCCGGGCAGCGGGCACCACCCTCGGCTCCGGAGTCGTCATGGCCTTCGACGACACCGTCCCGCTCCCCCGCCTCCTCCTCCGCATCGCCCGGTTCTTCCGCGACGAGTCGTGCGGCCAGTGCGTCCCCTGCCGCGTCGGCACCGTCCGCCAGGAAGAGGCACTGCACCGGATCGTCGACCGCACGGGCGCCGGCGCCGCCTCCGACATCACCCTCCTCCGCGAGGTCGGCCGCGCCATGCGGGACGCCTCGATCTGCGGTCTGGGGCAGACCGCGTGGAACGCCGTGGAATCCGCCATCGACCGTCTGGGGGCGTACGAATGACCGTGACACCGCTGGGGATCCCCCGCCGCCTGCTGGAGTTCACCCTGGACGGCGAGCCGGTCCGGGCGCCCGAGGGGGCGACGATCCTGGACGCCTGCCGGGCGGCCGGAAAGGACATCCCGACGCTCTGCGAGGGCGACACGCTCACCCCCAGGAACGCCTGCCGCGTCTGCGTGGTGGAGGTGGAGGGCTCCCGCACCCTGGTCCCCGCGTGCTCCCGCAGGGCCGAGCCGGGCATGGAGGTCCGCACCGGCACCGAGCGGGCCCGGCACAGCCGCAAGGTCGTGCTCGAACTCCTCGCGTCCTCCGTCGACCTGTCGACGACTCCCCGCGTCACCGAGTGGCTCAAGGAGTACGAGGCGGAACCGGACCGCTTCGGCCCGGACGCGGCCCGGCTGAACGAGGAGCCGAAGCTCGACAACGACCTGTACGTCCGCGACTACGACAAGTGCGTCCTCTGCTACAAGTGCGTGGACGCCTGCGGCGACCAGTGGCAGAACACCTTCGCGATCTCGGTCGCGGGCCGCGGTTTCGACGCCCGGATCGCCGTGGAGCACGACGCCCCGCTGACCGACTCGGCGTGCGTGTACTGCGGCAACTGCATCGAGGTCTGCCCCACCGGAGCCCTGTCGTTCAAGTCGGAGTTCGACATGCGGGCAGCGGGTACCTGGGACGAGTCGCGGCAGTCGGAGACGACGACCGTGTGCGCGTACTGCGGTGTGGGCTGCAGCCTCACCCTCCACGTGCAGGACAATGAGATCGTGAAGGTCACCTCGCCGCACGGCAATCCGGTGACCCACGGCAACCTGTGCATCAAGGGCCGCTTCGGCTATCAGCACGTACAGAACCGGGACTGAGCGGAACTGGTGGGAACATGGGACGAGTCACGGAACGACGCAAGGTGCTCCGCATCCGGGACGGAGCGGTGTCCAGCCGCCCGGACACGCTCGTCGCCGAGGAACCCCTGGAGATCCGCCTCAACGGCAAGCCCCTCGCCGTCACCATGCGCACACCGGGCGACGACTTCGCGCTGGCGGCCGGGTTCCTGGTGAGCGAGGGGGTCCTCGCGACCGCCTCCGACCTGCGGAACATCGTCTACTGCGCCGGGGCGACGGCCGAGGGCTCCAACACCTACAACGTGGTCGACGTGAAGACGGCCCCCGGCGTGGTGATCCCGGACATCACGCTGGAACGCAACGTCTACACCACCTCCTCCTGCGGTCTGTGCGGCAAGGCCAGCCTGGACGCGGTGCGCACGACGGCCCGCCATCCCATCGCGGACACCCCCGCGCTGCGCGTGGAGCCGGAACTGCTGGCGGGCCTGCCCGACCGGCTGCGCGCGTCCCAGCGGGTCTTCGACCGCACGGGCGGCCTGCACGCGGCGGCCCTGTTCGACGAGGCCGGCGAGCTGCTCGACGTGCGGGAGGACGTGGGCCGGCACAACGCGGTCGACAAGCTGGTCGGCCGTGCCCTGCAGAGCGGGGACCTGCCGCTGTCCCGGACGATCCTGCTGGTCTCCGGCCGGGCCTCGTTCGAGCTGGCGCAGAAGGCGGTCATGGCCGGCGTTCCGATGCTGGCGGCGGTCTCGGCGCCGTCCTCGCTGGCCGTGGACCTGGCGGCGGAGACGGGGCTGACCCTGGTGGGCTTCCTGCGGGGCGGTTCCATGAACGTGTACGCGGGTGAGGACCGTATCGCCCTGCGGGCCGCGGCCGCCCGGGGCTGACCGGTTCCCCTCGCTGCACGGCGGCGGGGCCCCGGCCGGCGGGGAGCGCCCCCTGCGCCGCGGGGCCCCGCCTCAGCGCGGGGCCCTTTGGACCCGGGCGGCTCCGCGGACCCGGGCGGCCGGTGCCCGGCCGCGACCGGACCGGCCGAAGAGCACCGGGGACGCGGTACCGCTCAGCCGGAACGCGTCCCCGTACCGGCCCCGGACCGTGCGTGTCCGGCCCGGTCCGGGACGGTGACCTCTGCCTCCCCGACGGGGTCGTGCGAGCGGCGCTTGGCGATCACCGCGCACACCATCAGCTGCGTCTGGTGGAACAGCATCAGCGGCAGCACGGCCAGCGAGGCCTGCGCCCCGAACAGCACGCTCGCCATCGGCAGCCCCGCGGCCAGCGACTTCTTCGAGCCGGCGAACTGGATCGCGATCCGGTCCTCCCGGCCGAACCGCAGCGCCTTGGCGCCGTACCAGGTCAGCAGCAGCATCACGGCGAGCAGGACGGCCTCGACGGCGAGCAGTCCGCCGAGCCGGGCGGGGCTCACCTGGTGCCAGACGCCCTGCACCATGCCCTCGCTGAACGCGGTGTAGACGACGAGCAGGATCGAGCCGCGGTCGACCAGCCCCAGCACCTTCCGGTGCCGGGAGACGAATCCGCCGATCCAGCGGCGCAGCGACTGCCCGGCGACGAACGGCACCAGCAGCTGGAGCACGATCCTCACCACCGACCCGGCGGAGAACCCGCCCCCGCCGCCGCCCAGCAGCGTCGCCGCGAGCAGCGGGGTGACGACGATGCCGGCCAGCGAGGAGAAGGAGCCGGCGCAGATCGCGGCGGGAACGTTGCCGCGGGCGATGGAGGTGAACGCGATCGACGACTGGATGGTGGAGGGGACCAGGGTGAGGAAGAGCAGGCCCTGGTAGAGCGGGTCGGTCAGGAACACCGGGACGAGTCCGCGGGCGGCCAGGCCCAGCACCGGGAAGACGACGAAGGTGCAGGCCAGCACGGTGACATGGAGCCGCCAGTGCTTCAGCCCGTCCAGGGCCTCGCGGGTGGAGAGCCGGGCGCCGTAGAGGAAGAACAGGAAGGCGATCGCGGCGGTGGAGGCGCCGGAGGCGATGTCCGCGCCGGTCCCCCGCGCGGGGAGCAGCGCGGCGAGGCCCACGGTCCCGAGCAGCAGCAGGATGTACGGGTCGATCGGCAGCCGACTCGGCCGGCGCAGGCGTTTCACGGTGCTCCACTTGCTCAGGTACTCGGTGCGCGGGTGTTCACGGGTGTCCCCTCCCCATCCTGCTCCCTCCCGCCGTGATCGGGAATCCGGTATACCGCTCTCACTGTCATCACGTTTCGCGATGACCGCCGCTACCCTGGCCGCATGTACGACCCGACGCGGCTGCGGACGTTCCTGTCGGTGGCGCAGACCCTGAGCTTCACGCAGGCGGCGCGGCGGCTCGGGCTGCGCCAGTCGACGGTGAGCCAGCACGTGCGGCGGCTGGAGGAGGCCACCGGGCGGCAGCTGTTCACGCGGGACACCCACTCGGTGGAGCTGACCGAGGACGGCGAGGCGATGCTCGGCTTCGCGCGGCGCATCCTGGACGTGCACGAGCAGGCGGCGCAGTTCTTCACCGGTACCCGGCCGCGCGGACGGCTGCGGTTCGGCGCGTCGGAGGACTTCGTGCTGACCCGGCTGCCGGAGATCCTGGAGCGGTTCCGGCACGAGCATCCGGAGGTCGATCTGGAGCTGACGGTCGAGCTGTCGGGCATCCTGCACGAGCGGCTGGCGGCGGGACGGCTGGACCTGGTGCTGGCCAAGCGGCGGCCCGAGGATCCGCGGGGCGAACTGGTGTGGCACGACGAGCTGGTGTGGATCGGCGCGCCGGGGCTGCGGCTGGACACCGGCCGCCCGGTGCCGTTGATCGTCTATCCGCCGCCGGGCATCACCCGCGCCCTCGCTCTGCGGGCGCTGGAGCGGGAGGGCCGGCAGTGGCGCATCGTGTGCACCAGCGGCAGCCTCAACGGGCTGCTCGCGGCGGCCCGCGCCGGGCTCGGGGTGATGGTGCACTCGCGCGGGCTGATCCCGCCGGGGCTGGTGCGGATGCCGGAGCGGGCGGGGCTGCCGGAACCGGGCGAGGTGGACTTCGTGGTGGTGCACGGGCGGCGCCGTCCCTCCGCGCAGGGCGCGGCGGACGCCCTGGCGTCGGCGATCCTCGCGGGCGGCGACCGGCTGCACCGGGGCGGGCAGGACGGGCGGCGGTGACGTTCCGGCCACCGCGCACGCTGGACCCGGTGGGGGCCGTGTGGCGCCTCAAGGGACGGTCATGAGGTCGTACGGATTCGGTGGAGATTGCTCCACCGAAACTTACTCCTCGGTCAGGTTTCTGTCCGGCCCTTCCCCATGTGAGCGCATTTTCCTCCCCTGACCAGTGCGGACGAGAACTCCGCCCGGCTCCCGCTCCCCTCCCGTCCTCCGTCCGCGTGGGGTAGCTTTCACGGCGCCGTGCGGGACGAGGGCGTCGCCGCACCATTCCGGCGCCGAGGAGCGGGGAGCGGGATTGCGCGAGTTCACCAGCCCTCCGTCGGCCTTGGAGCCTCCGGTGGGCGGTCTGGCCGACGTGGTCTTCCGGTACGCCGAGGAGGACCCGTCACGCGTCGCGCTCGGCCGCAAGGACGCCACCGGCCGGTGGCGGGACGTGACCGGCGCCGAATTCCGCGACGAGGTGCTCGCCCTCGCGAAGGGCCTCCTCGCGGGCGGCGTACGGTTCGGCGACCGGGTCGCGATCATGTCCCGTACCCGGTACGAGTGGACGCTCTTCGACTTCGCGCTGTGGACGATCGGCGCGCAGGTCGTGCCCGTCTACCCCACGTCCTCCGCCGAGCAGTGCCTGTGGATGCTGTACGACGCGGAGGTGACGGCCGCGATCGTGGAGCACGAGGACCACGCGATGACGATCGCCACCGTCATCGACCGGCTGCCGCGGATGCGCCGGCTGTGGCAGCTCGACGCGGGCGCGGTGCAGGAGCTGTACGACGCGGGCGCGCACCTCGACGACGAGGTGGTGCACCGGCACCGGCAGGCGGTCACCCCCGACTCCGTCGCGACGATCATCTACACCTCGGGCACCACCGGCCGCCCCAAGGGCTGTGTGCTCTCGCACGGCAGCTTCATGTACGAGGCGGACACCGTCATCGAGCGCTGGGAGCCGGTGTTCCACTCCCGCCGGGGCGACGAGGCGGCGACACTGCTGTTCCTGCCGCTCGCGCACGTCTTCGGGCGGATGGTGGAGGTCGCGGCGATCCGCGGGAAGGTGAAGTTCGGCCATCAGCCGCAGTTGAACGCGACGGCGCTGATGCCCGATCTGGCCGCGTTCCGGCCGACGTTCTTCCTGGCCGTGCCGTACGTCTTCGAGAAGGTGTTCAACGCGGCGCGGCGCAAGGCGGAGCGGGAGGGCCGCTCGGGGCCGTTCGAGAAGGCCGTCGAGGTGGCCGTCAGGTACGCGGACGCGATGGAGGCGAGGGCCTGGGGCACCGGGCCCGGCCCGTCCGCGGCGCTGCGGATGCAGCACCAGCTCTTCGACAAGCTCGTCTACGCCAGGATCCGGGCGGCGATGGGCGGCAGGATCCGGCACGCCATGTCGGGCGGTTCGGCGATGGACCGCCGGCTCGGGCTGTTCTTCGCGGGCGCGGGCGTGCACGTCTACGAGGGGTACGGCCTCACGGAGTCGACGGCGGCGGCCACCGCCAACCCGCCCGAGCGCACCCGGTACGGGACGGTCGGCCGGCCCATCCCCGGGGTCACCGTGCACATCGCGGACGACGGCGAGATCTGGCTGCACGGCGACAACGTCTTCGACGGCTACCTCAACAACCCCGAGGCCACCGACGAGGCCCTGCACGACGGCTGGCTGGCCACCGGCGACCTCGGTTCCCTCGACGAGGACGGCTATCTCACCATCACCGGCCGCAAGAAGGAGATCCTGGTGACCTCCGGCGGCAAGAGCGTCTCGCCGGGGGTGCTGGAGGAGCGGGTGCGGGACCATCCGCTGGTCAACCAGTGCATCGTCGTCGGCAACGACCGCCCGTACGTCGCCGCGCTGGTCACCCTGGACCAGGAGGCCGTCGAGCACTGGCTGGCGATGCGCGGCAAGTCGCGGATGTCACCGGCCGAGCTGGTGCGCGACGCGGATCTGGAGACGGAGGTGCGGCGGGCCGTGGTCGCGGCGAACACCCTGGTCTCGCAGGCCGAGTCGATCCGTACGTTCCGGATCCTGGCACAGCCGTTCACCGAGGAGCACGGACTGCTCACACCGTCGCTGAAACTGAAGCGGAGGGCGATCGAGAAGGCGTACGAGACCGAGGTCGAGGCGCTCTACCAGGCATGAATTTCCCGGTCAGGAATGCGCCACGGGCCGTGATCGTCGACGATGGGGGTAACACTTGTAGTACCTGACCACAACCGAAGGATCGAGAGCTCGTGAGCAAGGTCCCCCCGATCACCCTGAACAACGGCGTCGAGATGCCCCAGCTGGGTTTCGGCGTCTGGCAGGTACCGGACGCGGAGGCCGAGACGGCCGTGGCGACGGCGCTGGAGGCCGGCTACCGCAGCATCGACACCGCCGCGATCTACGGCAACGAGGAGGGCACCGGACGGGCCCTCGCGAAGTCGGGCGTCCCGCGCGAGGACCTCTTCGTCACCACCAAGCTCTGGAACAGCGACCAGGGGTACGACTCCACCCTGCGGGCCTTCGACACGTCCCTGTCGAAGCTCGGTCTCGAGTACGTGGACCTGTACCTGATCCACTGGCCGACGCCCGCCCGGGACCGGTACGTCGACACGTACAAGGCGTTCGAGAAGCTGCTCGCCGACGGCCGGGTCCGCGCCATCGGTGTGTCCAACTTCCTGCCGGAGCACCTGGAGCGGCTGATCGCCGAGACGTCGGTGGTCCCGGCGGTCAACCAGATCGAACTGCATCCGCATCTGCAGCAGCACGCCTCGCGTGAGTACCACGCGGAGCGGGGCATCGCGACCGAGGCGTGGTCGCCGCTCGGTTCCGGCAAGGGGATCCTGGAGATTCCGGCGATCGTGGCGATCGCGCAGAAGCACGGGCGGACGGCGGCGCAGGTGGTGCTGCGCTGGCATCTGCAGTTGGGGAACGTCGTCATTCCGAAGTCGGTGACGCCGTCCCGGATCGCGGAGAACATCGATGTGTTCGGGTTCAGTCTGGACGCGGAGGACCTCACCGCGATCAGCGCGCTGAACGAGGACCGGCGGATCGGATCGGACCCCGCGGACGTCAACAGCTGACACCCTGCCGGGGTGGGGCGGGGGTGGGTCGCGCGGCCCGGCGCTGACAGGGCGCCTCCCCCAGAGGGGGCACCCCCAGCCCACCCGTGCCGCCCTGGGGGCACCTCCCAGGCCCTTGAGGCACTGGGGGAGGCGCGACTGCCCGCGGAGACCGTCACACGGGCCGTACCGCCGTGTGGACCGTGTGGGCCGCCAGGACGAACACGTCGGGGCGGTGGTGCACGCTCGCCTCGTCGTCGGGGTCGAGGAGGCGGTCGAGGGTGGCGCGGTCGTCGGCGTCCAGGTCCTCGCCGATGACCTCGCGGGTGCGGGTGAGGGCGGCGATCACATGGGCACGGGAGCGGTCCGTGACCGGGGCGGGGAGGTCGAGGAGGAAGGTGCGCGAGCGGGCGTGGTGCAGGCCGGCCGAGGTCAGCAGGGCCTGCCAGTCCTCGACGACCGCCACCGAGCCCGGCAGTTCGGCCCGCATCCGGTCGAACCGCTCCTCCTCCACCGCGTTGATGCGCGCCTGGAGACCGGGCCGGCCGAACCCGATGTCGCGGGGCAGGAACCGGGCGGGCAGACCGCCCTCCATCACGGCCAGCGTGCCGCCGGGCGCCAGCCGCTCCGCACAGGCGGCCAGCGCGGCGGCCTGGTCCCCGAGGTGGTGCACGCTGCGGCTGGCCCACAGCAGGTCGGCCGGATAGTCCAGTTCGCCGAGCACATCGGGGAGTTCACCGGCGAGGGTGTCGAAACGGTCGCCGGCGCCCTGGCGCACGGCCCGGTCCCTGGCCCGTTCCAGCAGCGGTTCGGAACCGTCGACGGCCACGATCCGCGCGCCCGGGAAGGTCTCGGCGAACAGACAGGAGATGACACCGGGGCCGCTGCCGGCGTCCACGATCAGTCCCGGTTCCGTCACCTCCTTCGCCAGCCAGTTCAGGGCCCGCTCGTAGAGCGGTGTGAACAGCTCCGCCTCGGATTCGAGCAGGGGGGCCAGCTCGGCCCAGTCGTGGTCGTGCCCGTGCTGGTGCTCGTGCTTGTGGTGGTGGTCGTGGTGGTGCGCCATGGTTCTCAGCCTCTCCGCTCGGATGCCGCCAGAGTGCGACGACGCACCGGGAGCGCGCAAACGGCATTGCCGTTCCCGCAAAAGGGTGCCGTGCGGAGAGGCGTGCGGCGGGGGGGGGGGGGGGGGGGGGGGCGGGGGGGGGGGGGGGGGGGGGGGCGGGCCCGCGGCCCGGCGCGCCCGCCCCCCCCCCCCCCCCCCCCCCCCCCCCCCGCCCCCCGGCCCCGCCGGGCCCCCCCCCCCCCCCCCCCCCCCCGCGGCGGCGCGCGCCCCCCCC